>JAICQP010000072.1 GCA_025937815.1 Gemmatimonadota bacterium | reverse complement strand
GCTCGATCAGCGGGCACTACAGCTATGAACAGGGGGCCTTCGGGGAGCGCTTCATCTTCAAGGGCTCGGTGACCTGCTTCGTGATCTACGACACGCCTGTGCTCCAGGACTGGCCTGACATCCCGCCGATGACCCGCAACCGCGCCAAGTGGGGCGGGTTGATCGAGTTCAGCAACGACCCGACGCTACCCGCGGGCGGCTTCATCTGGTTCCAGTCGATCGACAACGGGGAAGGAGCGGGGGCGCCGCCCGACCTGAGCACCATCTCGGGCTTCGGAGACGAAGCGGCGAACGAGGCCTTCTGCAACGCCGCCACGGTGCCCAACCCGAACTTCGGGCCGCACCCGGTGAGCGGGAACATCCAGGTCCGACCCTAGGCCTCCTGAGGGGTCGGGAAGGCGGCCGGTCCCGTCGCGCGTCCGCCACGCGCGCGGGACCCGGACCGCCCATCCACCACCACTGGCCGAGCTGGGCGCCCGCTGATCTCAGCTCCTAGGATTCCGCCATCCGCTCGCGAATCCGCTCGATCGCGGATCTGCCGTTTCCGTTCGACGGATCGAGCTCGACCGAGCGCTCGTAGTTCTCGAGCGCCGCCACGAGCTGGCCGCTCTCCAGGTAGGCTTCCCCCAGACTGTCGTAGGCATTCGAGGATTCCGGGAACCGCTCTACGTTGCGCCGGAAGACGGCGATCGCGGCGTCGAACTGATCGTCCCCGAGCAAATCGTAGCCCAGGTCGTTCATCACCGCCTCGGAGATCGCCTCGGGGGCCTCTTCCCGCTCGAGCTCCAGCATCCGGGCCATCCCGGCCTCCACACCGTCGGTGGTGAAGATCCCGAGGAGCTCGATCCGAACCCGTCGCGACGGCGAATCGAATTGCTCGTACCCCTGCCAGGCCGCGCCGGGCTGGTCCGCACCCAGGACCGTCCCCAGGACCGCGTCCAGGATGGCGAGCCCCTCGTCTCCATTGGCCAGGAACACGAGCCCGTCTCCGCTCTCCGGGTACGCGATCATGTAGGCCCTGCTCCCGAACCAGTGCCCCCACTGCCAGAACGCTCGCCCGCGCGCATCGTCCTGGAGCCCTACGCCGAGCCCCCAGGTCACGCCGGGCGCGACCTCGACCTGGGGAGTCAGGAACGCGCGGGCGGACGCCGGAGTCAGTCCGGTTCCTTTCATCGCGGCCGCCATGAAGCGCGCGTAGTCGGAGGCCGTGGTGTGAAGGGTCGCCGCGACGTGCGCCTCCGCGAAGGTGCGCTTCTCCATCAGCCCGCCGAGCTCGTCGTGCGGCGTCGCGTAGTCACCGTCGAGGTCGTTCCAGACGAACGAGCTGTGGTCCATCGCGAAGGGCTCCAGCACCTCGCGCCGAAGGAACTCGTGCACCGGCTCGCCCGTCACCGCCTCCACCGCCCGCTGGAGTGGTAGCCACGCGTCGCCGAAGTAGCGGAACCGAGTCCCGGGATCGAATCCCATCGTCACCCTGCCGCCCTCGGCGAATCCGGAGATGCCCGAGGTGTGGGTGAGGATCATCCGCCCCGTGATCGCGTCCATCCGGGGATCGTCGCTGAACTGCGACATCTCCACGTACTCCGAGAGTGGCCGGTCCAGATCGAATCCCCCGCGGTCGACGAGCCGGAGGAGACCGTACGCGAAGACCGGCTTGCTGAGGGACGCGGCCTCGAACACCGTCTCGGGGCCCACCGGCCGACGATTCACCGCGTTCCGGACGCCGAACTCCCCGGTCCAGACCGTCCGTCCCCCCTCGAGCACGGCGATCGAGATTCCGGGGATCCCGGCGCTGTCGAGGAGCGCGGGCACGCGCGCCGCGAGGGCCGCTGCTCGCGGGGGCGGGTCGGGGGACTGAGCTGCCGCGGCGGGGGCTGGCAGAGCGATGAGGCATATGCCCGTGAGCAGGTTCGAGACTCGCATGGGAGCTCCGAAACGAAGGGAACGTGTGCAGATGTGGATGTGCTAGAATACTAGCACACGGGCGAGCCGCTCGTCAAACAGGGGGCGGTCGGGAGCCGGCGCGGGCTCAGCTCCCGGTGAGGATCTCCTCGAAGAGGGCGAGCGCGCGGGGATCGCCGGAGTCGGCCAGCCAGAAGAGCGCCTTCTCGCGGACCCGCGGGTCGCCGTCGCCGCGCGCGATCCGCATGAGCGCGTCGAAGCCCGCGTCGCCGTCGATCTCCGACAGCGCGAAGACGGCCGCCTCCCGCACCTCGAGGTCGACGCGCTCGTCGGCGGAGAGGTCTTCGAGATCGCCAGCCACCGCGTCGCCCGCCATCTCGCCGAGCCAGAACGTGGCGTCTTCGCGGGTCTCGCTCGGCAGGCCCTCGTCGCGCGCGATCGCGAGGAGCTCGGGCCACACGACGGCGCCACGTGCGAGCGTCGCCGGGAAGATCGCGTCTTCGCCGGCCTCGCCGCGCTCGGTGCGGGCAAGGTCGAGGAGGAGCGCTGCCGCGGCGGCGGGCTCGACCGTGCCGAGATCGAGGGCGTCGGCCCGGGGAAGCCACCTGCCGCCCACGAACGTTTCCAGGTCGGCAGCGTGGCCGCCCCGCACCTCGATCGCCACGCGGACGGGACCCGGCTCGCAGTCCGAGGACCACAGCGGCCGGCCGCGGAGCGAGTGGTCGCCGTCTCCGGTCCAGATGTTGCCGCGGCCGTTGCCGCACACGCCGTCGCGCGCGGCGAACGACATCAGGATCACGCCGTCCCCGATCCCTCGGGCACGGTCGGCCAGCGACTGCGCGCGGGCGCTGTCGGCGCCGCAGCCGGCTGTGGCCACCGCGAGCCAGAGCGCCGCCAGGCGTGATATCGGCGTGCGTGCCGGCATCGATGTCTTCCGCCCGGCGCTCACTGGCTGATCAGCTCCTCGAGGAACTCGGGCACGCGCGGGTCGTCGCTCTCGCCCAGCCAGAACAGCGCCTGCTTCCGGAGCTCCGGATCGGTCTCCGTGCTCGCGATCTCGAACAGCTTGTCGATCGAGTCGGGCGTGTCGAGCTCGCTGTAGACGAAGAGGAGCTGGTCCTTGAGCTCCGGCTCGGTCATGTCGTCATAGAGCGCGAGAAGCCGCGGCTCGACCGTTCCCTCGCCGGCCTCCCCGGCCCAGAACAACGCCTGCTTTCGGATCTCGATCGGCTGGCCGGCGTCGCTGGCGATCTCCATCAGCCACTCGACCGACTCCGGATCGCCCGTCTCGGACGCGGCGAACAGCACCTGCTGCCTCAGCGACTCGCTCTCCACGCGCTGGAAGAGCTCGCGCAGGAACGCGACGTCCCCGCCGCTCTGGCTCTCGGCGTACCAGAACAGCGCCTTTTCCCGCACCTCCTCGGGCTGACTGGTGTCGAGCGCATAGCGGCGCAGGATCTGACCGGCGCGCTCGCTGTCGTTCTCGGACAGCGCGAACAGCGCCTTTTCGCGGAGATCGTTGTCCTGCGACTCCAGGAGGATCTGCTCGAGGGCATCGACCGCGCGCTCGTCGTCGACTTCCGAGAGCCAGAACACGGCATGACCGCGGACCTCGGGGTCGGGATCCGTGCGCGCCACTTCGAGCAGGATGTCGGTCGCGCGGGGGGATTCGCCATCCGCGACGATGAACACGGCCTTCTCGCGCAGCGTCGCCGAGCACGCGTCGCGCCGGGCCAGGACCTTCTCCAGGACGGGCAGCGCGCGCTCGGGATCCATCTCCATGAGCGCGTTCAGCGCAGCCACGCGAACGTCGGTTTCCTCGTCGGGGCAGTCTCCGGCCTCCACCTCATAGGCCGATTCCGCTTCCCCGGCCACTTCGTAGAGCCGTTGAGCCGCCTCGGCGTCTCCGCCCTGTGCGAGGGCGCCGCGGATCCGGACCGCGAGCGCGTCGGCGTCCCCGCGGGTCACGGCATCCGGATATCGCTCCCGCTGGAGCTCGAGCGCGGATAGCGCCTCGCGCAGAGCGTCGTTCCCGCCCACGCGGTAGAGGGCGAACGCCTGCCAGTACAGGGCGTCCGGCGCATACTCGGAATCCGGCTCCTCCTCGACGATGCGATGGAATAGCCGCGCGGCGGCGCGGTTGTCGCCGCGGTTCAGCGCGGCGCGGGCCTGCTGGTACAGCGTGTCGGCGGGATCGCCGTAGTAGCGCACCGCCGGCGGCGTGGTCGCGATCGCGACCGTCGCGGCCGGCCAGTGGTCCGTGGCGGCCGAAAGGCCGCCCATCAGAGGCACGATCAGCGCGATTCCCAAGGTCCAGTTCCTGACGGGGCTCATGGCTTCACTCCTGTGCGAGGTCGTTAGCTGAAAAGTCGTTCGCTCATATGGTGCCGACGCCGATCGGGGTCGCCCCGCGCAGGCGCGGCAGGAGGTCGCGGTCTTCTATCGTCTGATCGATCATCTCGTCGTCCAGGGAATCGGACTGTCCGGACCGCTGGACGATCTGCGCGAGCACGAGTTCCAGGTCCTCGAGCAGATCGCGCATCCCCCGGTCTTCCGCCGCCGGCGAGTCGAGAAGGAGCCGGGTCGAGGTCAGGACCTCGCGCGCCCAGCGCCCGATCGCTGGATCCATCCGGTCCGCGGCCACGTCGGTGCGGTACTGGATGAGGAGCGCCTCGGCCTGACCGAGCATCTGCTGCGAGGCGAGGCGGTACAGGTCGGTGGTCCCGGCCCTCGCGGGCCGCTCCGCCGCCGGGCGGGGCGCCGCGGCTACCTGCTGCGGCGCGGCCCACCCGGGCGCGACGCGGCGCGGAGCGACCCGCGCGGGCTCCGCCGCCGCCGGCGTCGGCGTCGCCGCTTCCGCCGTGGTATCGACCGCCGTCGCCACGTCCCCGCCCGGTGGCTGGGACTCCTCGCGCGCGCCGGTGTCCGGCTCGCGATCGTCGGGCCGATCGACGCTCGCCACGGGCGGTCCCGCGGTGCCCTGCCGCTCGACGTCCTGGCGCATCGAGATCCGCCCCAGGGCGATGCCGAGCGCGAGCACCGCGGCGACCGCGAGCGCTCCCAGCCACCAGTTCCGGCGCGGATCGAGCGGGATCACGCGGGCGTCTCGGCGCGTCCCGCCACCGGCCTTCCCGCGCTCGGCCTCGATCCGCGACCACAGCGATTCGCGCGGCGTGGCGGGGGGCTCGTTGTACAGGGCCCCGTGGCGGCGCAGGAACTCTCCGATCCTGTCGTCGTCGGGCCGGCCCTCTACGGACGGCTCGTCGTCGGGCGTCGGGTTCCGGGTTTCGTCGCTCATCGGTTCATCCCATCCATTCCATCGCGTATGGAGCCAGCTCCTCGCGCAGCATCGCGCGCGCCCGTGAGAGGCGCGCCTTGGACGATCCCTCCGCGATGCCGAGCGCGGCCCCGATCTCGTCGTGCGTGTAGCCCTCCAGGTCGTGCATGACGACCACGATCCGGTAGTGATCCTCCAGCCCGTCGAGCGCCGCGGTAAGCCGGCTCTTCAGGTCCGGGTCGGGCGGCTCGGGCGTCGACTCCTGCCGATCGGCCGCCTCGAGCGGCTCGGCGCGCGTCTCGTGGCGTTTGACCGACCGCAGTCCGTTCAGCACCACGCGGGTGGCGATCGCGTGCAGCCAGGTCGACAGCGACGACTCGCCGCGGAACTCGCCTAGCGCTCCGAAGGCCTTCACGAACGTCTCCTGCGTGAAGTCCTCGGCCAGGTCGCCGCGCCCGCACATCCGGTACGCCAGGCGGAAGATCCTGTCGACGTGCGCCTCGTAGATCTCCCGTTCCGCGGCGGGGTCGCCCCTGCGCGCGCGCTCGATCAGTTCCCGCTCGCTCACCCGCCTCCCGGTACCGGTCTCCGATTCTCATTCTCGACCCGTTGGACACGGGCCGCTCGCCAACCGTTGCCCTTGACTATACCCGGAAGGCGGTGGAGGATGTAGAACTCTAGACGTGCCAGCCATTTAGCCCTGAGAGGAAGGCCCTCGACGCGCCCCGGATTTGTCCCCGGAGTCTATCGGATTCGATGAAGAAGCTGACCCCCATCCTCGTCGTGGATGCGATCGAGCCCTCGCTCCCCTTCTGGGTGGACGCTCTCGGGTTCACCAAGACCGTCGAGGTCCCGCATGACGACGCGCTCGGCTTCGTGATCCTCGAAAAGGACGGCTACGAGGTCATGATGCAGACGATCGCCAGCATGCAGGCCGACGTCCCCGCCACGGTTCCACCGGCTGGAGGATCGGTCCTGTTCCTCGAGATCGAGGATCTGGCCGCCATCGAGGCGGCGGTCGCGGATTACGAGCTTCTGGTCGCGCGCCGGAAGACGTTCTATGGGGCCGAGGAGATCTTCGTCCGCGAGCCCGGCGGCAACGTGGTCGGCTTCGCGCAGTTCGGCGCGGACGGGGAGGGCTAGGCGGCCCTCAGGCGCTCAGCGACAGGGGCGGAGCAGTCATCGACGGTTGCGGGCCGCGCCTGCCACGTGGTGCGAGCGAGGCGATGAAGGCGTCGAGGTCGTCGTCGAGGGACGGTGGAAGGAAATCGCCACCGTCCTCGAGCACTTGGACCACATATCCCTCCACGACGACGGAGGAACCCACTCTGGGCTGGAGCTCGACCAGGGCTTCCCTGAGGCGCGCGCAGAGCGCAAGCCGCGCCAGACCAGGTTCGACGGCCGGCAGGTAGAAGGCCTTCGCGTCGCTTCCTTCCCGCGTGCGCGCGATCGGGAACAGCTCATGCCAGTGGAACCGCCAGGAGCTCTGCGGGGGCTTCGTGACCTGCACCACCGCATTCCTTCGGATATGGCACAGCGTCGAATTCATCAGTCGATGACCTTCGCAGGCGGGAGAATTGTATGGGCGTAATCGGCGCATCGGTCCGCGAGATGCGCCCTCTTCCTGTCACTCTACCGAAGATCGACGGGCGCGTCTGTTCGCTGGGTGACGTCGGCGCGTACGCGGACGGCGGTGCGATTTACTGGGTTCCCGCGCTTCGCAAAGCGTCCAGCCGCGCGGTGCTCGAGATACCCCAGCGGAGGCCGAGCAGGACGAACGTCTTCTCCGCGTCTTCGAGAAGTGCGGAGACCCGCGTGCCGAATCCCGCCGCCGCCCAGAGGCCCTCGGCGACGCGCGCCTCGACACCCGCCGACCAGAGACCGCTGTCTCGCTCGAGGTCCGGTGGCTCCGCGTCCTGGGGGACACCGGGACCGTCGATCTTCCGTGAGAGATCCAGGTACTCCAGGAACCCGTTGATCTTCGCGCTTCCCACGAGCGCGCGGGCGCCCACCGACCAGTCGGTGAATCCCGGCAGCAGGCCGAGCTCCGGGCGATCTTCCCGCGCGATCTGCGCTACCAGCTGGCCCCGACGGCCGATGGGGAGCGCGCCGACGGCCCAGGCGCCCCAGCCCGCATATTCGCGCTCGTCGAGCTCGGAGGCTTCGAGCCGGACTCCCCACGCCGCGGCGACCGCGAGCCTGGCGGAGTTCCAGTGGTCCGCGGTCCATGTCTCCCACGCTGCCGCGGTCTCCCGGTTCACGCACGCGTCGCTGGGGGTCGCGTCCGGCTGGGCGGGCGCGCAGTCGAGGAGCGCGTCGGCGAGCGTGCGGCGGAACTCTCCCGAGCGCAGTGGATCGCCGCGGTCGGCGAGCGTGAGACGGAGGCCCACGGCGAGATCGGTGTCGGCTTCGTCGGCCTCGTCGCCCTCGGAGCGCGCCGTCCCGATCGAGAGCTGTGCATTGGCGAGGACGAAGGCGAGCCGGCTCTCCATGTAGCTCCGGCCGTCGATCGCGACGCCCGGAACGAGGAGCCAGGGAGTCGTCTCGACCGCGAAGCCGTGGACCGCGGTGCCTGAATCGCCGGTGCCGGACAGGAGCGCGAGCGCGAAGTCGCGCACCGACCCGGGTCGGAGCACGCGGGCGGTCGTCGCGTCGAGGAAGGCGAGCGCGGGCGTTTCGGGCACGGCTGTCAGGAGCTCTGGCGCGTCGTCCTGCGCGAGAAGGCCGGTCGGGGCCAGGAGGCAGGCCGCGAAAAGGACGAGGCGCGCGGGGAAGTCAGGCGAGCGCGGGCCGTGGCGCACCGCGTTCCCGCGCCTCACGCGATCCGCGCCTCGCCGCTCCGCACGGCGCCGCCACGGCTGCCGGTGCGACCGCGCACGCGCCGCTCGCCACCCTCGAGCCCCTCGCCCCCCTGCCGGAAGCGAATCGCGGCGCGAAACCACGACTCCGGAGGTCCGCCCACCCCCAGCCACCACGCGACCAGGGTTCCCAGCGCCAGTGGACCGATCGCGTGCACGTCGGGGACGCCGTCCTCGGAATGGCCTTCGGCGGCCACCGCCCAGCGGTCCTCGCCCGGCGCCTTCGTCCAGAGCCGGTACGCGAGCACGTGCGGGGTCTCCCCCACCACCTCGACATCGATCGGCGCGCTCGGATCGGCATGGATCGGGCTCTCCTCGGCCATGCTCCGAAACGTGGCGACGTTTCCGACCCGGCGCTACCCCTTCCTTTGTGGCCGCGGGCGCGCGCTGGGCTCCGTCCCTCGAGCGGACGGCCTGCTAGCGTGCCGTAGCGCAGCGCTCGTACGTGACGTCCCGCCAGCCGGCGGGCCGGCACTTGCCCGCCAGGAGCCGCTCGATCCGAGCCACTCGCTCGGCGTTCTGCTCCGGCCGGCTCGCGACCCCGTACGCATTGGGGCCGATCGCCATCGCGACGAGCGACAGGAACTCCCGCCGGTCGAGCTCCCGGACGTCCTTTCCGAGCCACGCGCGGGCGGCCGGCGCGAACCCGTTCACCGCCCCTTCGTCGGTCTCCCCCAGATAGGCGCTGGCGAGAAAGAGCGCGAGCTGGCGCTCCTTGGAGACCCTGGCGTCGAGGACGAGAGCGGCGAGCGACTGCTCGATCTTGGCGAGAGGGCCGGGGTGGAACGCGTCGAAGTACAGGTCCTTGGCGAGCGCCTGAGTGATCGTCGTCCAGCCCGCGCCGGGCGTCGACACGTCGAACCCGTGATGGTCGTGGAAGCCGGGATCCTCGACCGCGATGAGGTCCGCGATTCGCCCCGGGGGGAGGTCGTCGGGAGCCAACGGCTCCGCCACCTCCGCCTCCGCGCTGTCGACGATTCCCGGAGTTCGCCACCAGAGCCAGCTTGTCCAAGCCGCGGCGCCGAGAAAGAGGCCTGTGCCGAGAAGACCGATCAGGATCGCGGCGTGTCGCAACACGCAAGGATGTTCATTCGGCCGAAGCCCCGCATGCAAGCCCTCGGCTGCCCGGCCGTGCTCGGGTCGATCGCCAGCGCGGCCCGGAACTGGGCGGGCGGAGCGAGTTTCCGTTCAGGAAGACGTCACCCCATGGGAGGAGGTGAAACGGGGGAGCGTTTCGGCTCCCCCGCATCCCGCTTCGCTGCGACCCGTCAATCGTGAGCGTTCCTGCTTTGCGATCGGGTCGGAACTACGCTACCATAATCGGATAAGGCCGTTACGAACCCGTTACGAAAGGGCTCCGTGCTCTTCCTGCATACGCTGGGGACCACCGAGGTTCGTGGGGCGGACGATGACCTCGTCCATCTCGAGCCCAAACGGCTCGCGTTGCTCGTCTACCTGGCTGTCGCTCACGCCGGTAGCACGGTCTCCCGGGATACCCTGCTGACTGTGTTCTGGCCGGAGCGGGACGAGCAGGCGGCGCGAGCCGCTCTGCGACAGAGCCTTCACCACCTCGGGACGAGACTGGGCTTCGATGTACTCCTCGGGCGGGGCACGAACGAGATCGGGATCGACTCCCAGTGCCTCCGCTGCGACGTCCTGCTGTTCGACACCGCGCTGGACGCGCATGAGCCGGCACGAGCGATGAAGCTCGTGCGCGGTGAGTTCCTGCCGGGCTTCCTCTATGCGCAGGCGTCCGACGTATTCCTGGAGTGGATCGATGGGGAGCGAAACCGGCTCAAGGAACGGGCGTTGGAGGCCGCGCTTCTCCTGACGCGGGAAGAGCAGCGGCGCGGGAACATGACCGGTCAGGTGCACTGGCTGAAGCGCGCTCTGGATCTGGTGCCGTTCCGGGAGGACCTCCTGGACCAGATTGTCGACTTGTACGAACAGAGCGGAAATCGGGCCACGGCGGCCCAGACGATTCGCAGCTTCTCACGCACCTTGAGGATTCGGTACGGGGTGTCTACTTCCCCGGCACTACGACACCGCCTGCGGGTGCTCCAGGGCGAGGTCGTTTCAGGGTCCGAAGGCGAGGACGTCCATCAGCGAATGCGGACTCTACAGCAGCAGGTGTCGGCCGAAATGAGTCGCACGACGGAGCTCATGCGGCAGCTCCAGGCTCTGGCCCGGCCGGGACGCCCCAGTGTCGATTGACATCGAAGCGGCCGGCGTCATCTTCGCGTGGACTGCGCCTCACGCACATAGAAGGCGGTAAATGGATTCCCTAGCCCCCGATCCTGGCTCTCCGAGTCGAGTCTCATCCACGTACGACGTCGTCGCCATGGTCGCTTCCGCGGGGGGGATTCGGGCGTTGACGCGGGTGATCTCCGGCCTGTCGCACACCATTCCGGCGTCGCTGGTGATCCTCCTGCACCTCGATCCCGAGCATCGCAGTCATCTTGCCAAGATCCTCGCGCGGGCGACCACCCTACCCGTCAAGGAGGCGGAAGACGGTGAGACTCTGGTAAGGGGAAACGCCTACGTCGCACCACCTGGCCATCATCTGCTCGTAAACGCTGGTGGGAGGGTGTGCCTGACCCAGACCGAGTTCGTCCACTTCGTTCGGCCGTCTGCGGACCTGCTCTTCGAATCGGTTGCCGCGAGCTATGGGAAACGCGCAATCGCGGTGGTTCTCAGCGGCTCTGGCGTGGACGGTGCGAGCGGCGTCCGGGCCATCGCCAAGCGGGGGGGTCTCGTCATCGCCCAAGACAAGGGATCATCCGAGTTCTTCGGCATGCCTGGCTCGGCGATCCAAACTGGAGACGTCGACCTGGTCTTGCCGCTCGACGAGATCGCTCCCACGCTCCTCGGCCTCCTGGGCCAGGAGGTGACCACGGGATGAGCGCTTCGGACAGACATGAGCTCGACGAATTGCTCGAGTACCTGCGCGAGCAGCGGAGCTTCGACGTCACGGGCTACAAGCGCCCCAACCTCGAGCGCCGGCTTGGAAAGCGGATGTCGGAGCTTGGAGTCGAATCGTACGGAAAGTATCGGGAGTACCTGGAAACGCATCCTGACGAGTTCTCGATCCTGTTCGATACGATCCTGATCAACGTCACCGGCTTCTTCCGGGACCCCGATAGCTGGAACTTCCTGGCCGAAGAGGCTGTGCCGAAGATCCTCGCTGCCAAGGCATCGCCCGACCCGGTCCGCGTATGGGTCGCGGGCTGTGCTACCGGGGAGGAGGCGTACACGCTGGCGATGCTGTTCGCCGAGGCCATGGGGGAGGAATCGTTTCTCCGGCGGGTCCGGATCTATGCCTCGGACCTGGATCAGGGCGCGTTGGCGATGGCGCGGCTTGGGGCCTACCGCCCGGAAGCGCTGGAGAGGGTCCCAGAAGCCTTGCGTGGGCGATACTTCGAAGAAACCGGCACGCGGCGGACGTTCCGGCCTGAGTTCCGGCGATCGGTTGTCTTCGGCGCTCTCGATCTGGTACGGGACGCGCCGATCTCCCACGTCGACCTGATCAGCTGCCGCAATACGCTGATGTACTTCAACAGCGAGCTCCAGAACCGGATCCTGGCGCGTTTTCATTTCGCCCTGAACGATCCCGGGTTCTTGTTCCTCGGGAAGGCCGAGATGCTGCTCCGTCAGGGAGACCTCTTCAGCCCCACGAACCTGAAGTTTCGACTCTACCGGAAAGTCCCAAAGCCGGATATTCACGACCGTGCCTATGTGCTGGCCCGGTCGTCCTTCGGAGAAGCGAGCACACGGGCCGCGAATCAGGAGCGGCTCAGGGAGGAGGCCCTCCAAGCGAACGCCTACGCCCAGGTCGTAGTCGATATGGAGGGGCGGATGACCCTCATCAACGACCGTGCCCGAGCAATGTTCGGGCTGACCCGGGAAGACCGGGGGCGCCTCTTCCAGGATGTGGAGCTGTCCTATCGCCCCTTGGAGCTCCGGTCATTGATCGAGGAGGTGAAAACAGCCCAGAAGGCGCGCAAGCTGCCCGATGTCGAGCGCACCATGCCGGAAGGAGGCCTCCAGTTCCTCGATGTCACGGTCGCACCTGTCGCCGAGGCCGACGGGCGGATCCTCGGCGTGAACCTGACCTTCCTCGACGTCACCGAGAACCACCGCCTGCGTGAGGATTTGCGAAGGTCCAAGCAGGAGCTGGAGACGGCCTACGAGGAGCTTCAGTCGACGAACGAGGAGCTGGAGACGACCAACGAGGAGCTCCAGTCGACCGTAGAGGAGCTGGAAACGACCAACGAGGAGCTTCAATCAACGAACGAGGAGCTCCAGACGATGAACGAGGAGCTGCAGTCCAGCAACGAGGAGCTGCATACGATCAACGTCGACATGCAGGAGCACAGCGACGCCCTGCTCGAGAAAAGCGCTTTTCTGGAATCCCTGATGCGGAGCCTCCAGATGGCGGTAGCGGTCGTGAATCGGAATCTCGAGGTTTCGGCGTGGAACCCGCGCGCCGAGGACCTTTGGGGCCTGCGTGGAGACGAAGCGCTAGGCAAGTCGCTACTCGCGCTCGACATTGGGCTGCCGGTTGTCCAGATCGAAGACCGTATACGCGCCTGCCTCGATGGCCCCGTGGAACAGGAAGCAACGACCGTGGAGGCGACGAATAGGCGGGGCCAGCGGATCGACTGCCGGGTGAGCTGCATGCCGCTGAAGGGCTCGGACGGCAGCGCTTCGGGTGTCATCGTGCTAATGGAGCAAGCGGCGCCGCGACGCCGGATCAGCGGTCGCTGAACCCTCGCGCAGGACGAGGATCCGCGCCTGAGATCAGGACACCCTGACCCCGGCCCTATCCTTCGTGGACTCGGCGGGGCTGGAGGGATCGAGCGGCCGATCCGGGTTGGAGCTCAGCGTCCGCCGTGTGTCTTCGAGAGCGGCGGTCACCGAACGGCCGTTTCCGTTTCCGTTTCCGTTTCCTTTTCTGTTTCCGTTTCCGTTTCTGTTTCCGTTACCGGACAAGAAGAGGCCCGCGATCAACTCGTCCAGGTCGGCTTCCTGGAAATCCGGGAGGAGCCCGGTTCTGTCCCCCTCGAGCACTTCCACGGTGCAGCCATCGAGCGCCAGGCGGCCGGTTTCGAAGGTGCGATCGACGAGCGCCGCCCGTAGGCGCGAGATGAGCTCACTGCGTCCATCTTGGGGCTCGATCTCCGGGAGATAGACGGGGACGCTTCCATTCCCGTTCCTCGCCCGCGCGATCGGAAGGAGCTCATGCCAGTGGAAGCGCCAAAGGCCCAGCGGGGGCCTCGTGACTTGGACGATGGTAGTCTTCCGAATCGGGCACAGCCTGAGGTTCATCGACGGTCCTTGCTGTAGGTGGTCCCCGCAAGTATCCCGTTTGCCCGTTACGAAGGCGTTACGAAGCTGGGCAGAAGAGTGCCCGCAAGCAGATGAAAGCACAAACTGGTCCATCGCTTGATCGACAACTCGGGGACATCGAACTCCTGGCCCGCCAGGATCTTAGAGCGAGACCTGGCGCCCGATCTCGACCACCTGGTTAGGCGGGATGCGGAAGAACTGGGTGGGGCGGAGCGAGTTTCCATTCAGGAAGATGAACAGCCGCTCCCGCCAGCGCGCCATGGCGGGCTCCCGCGAGGGGATGACCGTGTTCCGGCTCAGCATGTAAGTCGGCATTCCCTGCGCGAGCTCGAG
>JAICQP010000011.1 GCA_025937815.1 Gemmatimonadota bacterium | reverse complement strand
CGTCGGGAGAAGCCGGAGTACGAGGTCTACAACGGTCTTCAGAAGCTGGCCTACACGGGGACGTTCGCACTGGGGGTCCTCGCGGTGGCGACCGGCTTCGCGATATGGAAGCCGGTCTCGCTACCTCTGGCCGGCTGGATGGGCGGCTACGTGTGGGCGCGCTTCTGGCACTTCCTGGTCGTCTGGGCGTTCGTGGGCTTCACGCTGGGGCACCTGTTCATGACGCTGGTCGTCGATCGGGAGGCGACCCGCTCGATGATCCTGGGGCCGTATCGGGAGCCGGCGCCGGACCGGCCGGATCGTCGAGGCCCGCCTGCACGTGCTGCCAGCCGAAGCGTCCCTTGATGCACAGGTGGCCGCTCGTGACGTCGTGGTCGAGGGGCGAGGTTACCTTGACGATACGGTTGTCCTGGACGTGCAGGTCGAGGTTGCAGCCCACCCCGCAGTAGGCGCACACAGTACGGGTCACGGACTGGCGTGACTCGTCCCATGTCCCCTGCCGGCGCATGTCGAACTCGGTCTTGAAGATCAGGGCGCCGGTGGGGCACACGCCGATGCAATTTCCGCAATACACGCATGCCGAGTCGGGCAGCGTGACGTCGAACTCGGTCGAGATGCGGGCGTCGAACCCGCGGCCCGCGACGGCGATCGCGAACGTGTTCTGGGCCTCGACGCCGCACGCCTGAACGCACTTGTAGCACAGGATGCACTTCGAATAGTCGCGGACGTAGAGATCGTCCTGCACCTTCGGAGGCTGCGCCACGCTCTCGGCTACAGGCCCGTACCGACCGGGGTTCGCTCCGTACGTCTCCATCCATCCGTGGATCTCAGTGCCGGCGAGCGACATGTCGACCGAAGACGCGAGGAACTCGAGGACCATCTTCCGGCTGTGCCGGACGCGCTCGCTGTCGGTGGACACGACCATTCCGGGTTCCGCCGGTCGCGAGCAGGCGGGAACCAGGGCGCGCGAGCCCTCGACTTCGACGACGCATACCCGACACGTGTTGACCGGCGCCAGCGTCTCGAGGAAGCAGAGTGTCGGAGTGGCGATCTCCGCCGCGCGGCATGCCATCAGCAGCGTCGCGCCCTCTGGAACCGCGACGTCCCGCCCGTCGATCGTTAGAGCCACGGTCCGGCCGTTCGCTTCGAGCGCCGCGCTCACCGGGGGCCTCCGTTTCCGATCAGACCCAGGCCGAGCGCCGAGCGGACCGCGAGCCCCGCCGTGTGCCCGAGCCCACAGATCGACGCGTCGCCCATGCCGCGGGCGATCTCTTCCAGAAGCGCGGCTTCGTTCCCGCCGGCGACCAGTCGCTCGAGCGCTTCTTCCTGCCGGACCGTCCCCACCCGACAGGGAACGCACTGGCCGCACGACTCGTGGCGGAAGAAGGCCGCGATCCTGAGCAGAATGTCTGCGAGATCGACGGTGTCGTCGAAGACGACGACCACCCCCGAGCCGAGCGCGGCTCCGGCCTCGCGCGTGGCCTCGAAGGTCAGCGGAAGGTCGAGCCGCTCGGGTGTGACGAAGGTCCCGGCTGCTCCGCCGAGGAGCACCGCCTTCATCCGACGGCCGCTCGTCACGCCGCCGGCGAGGTCGAGGAGCTGGCGAAGCGTCGTGCCGAACGTGACCTCGTAGAGCCCCGGCCGCGTAACGCTTCCCGAAACGCAGAAGAGCTTGGTCCCGGTCGACCCCTCGGTACCCAGCGTGGCGAACGCGGGCCCGCCCTCGAGGACGATGTCCAGGACATTGACCAGCGTCTCGACGTTGTTGACTACGGTCGGCTTGCCGAAGAGACCGCGGTCCGTCGGGAACGGCGGCTTGTTGCGCGGCTCGCCGCGAAACCCCTCGATCGAGTTGAACAGCGCAGTCTCCTCGCCGCAGATATACGCCCCCCCGCCGCGACGGATTTCGATGTCGAAGTCGAAGCCGGCTCCCATGACGTTCGCCCCGAGGAGGCCCTGATGCCTGCATTCGCGGATCGCATGATCGAGGCGGGCGGTGGCGACCGGATACTCGCCTCGCACGTAGAGATAGGATTTCTCGCAGCCGGTGGCGAAGCCGGCGATCGTCATCGCCTCGATGAGCGCGAACGGGTCTTCCTCCATGAGGGCCCGGTCCTTGAACGTCCCCGGCTCGGATTCGTCGGCGTTGCAGATCAGGAAGTGGGGTCGGGCAGGCGCGGAGGCCACGGCGGACCACTTGCGGCCCGCGGGAAAGGCCGCGCCGCCGCGGCCCATCAGACGCGAGTCGGTGACCTCGCGGATGACGCCGGCCGGGCCCAGGTCGATCGCCCGGCGAAGGGCATCGTATCCGCCGGCCGCCTGGTAGTCGTCGAGGCTCGCGGGATCGACGCGGCCGATGCGGCGGAGGAGGCGAAGGCCCTGGGCGCCGTCTTCGACCTGCGGGATCCGGACGCTACCGGACCGCAGCGGAAGGGCAAGGTCGGTTCCCTCCCGGCCCGCGAGATCCGCCAGCAGGCGCTCCACGGGCAGTCCCGGCGCGAGGCTGTCGACGGTCGCGTTCTCCGCGTTGGAGCGCTGGACGAACGCGGCCGGCGCCCGGTCGCACGCCCCGACGCAGGGGCTCGGAAGCCACGTGACGGCGTCGGTCCCGCCGGCGGGGCCGAGCACCTCCTCGAGGACGGCCGCGACCCGGTGCGCTCCCGCCATTCGGCAGACGATGTCGTCGCACGCGTGGATGACGACCGGCGCACGCGGCTCCGTCGGCAAGAGCGCGTAGAAGCTGGCCACGCCGTAGGCCTCGGCAGGCGGGATCCCGAACCGCTCGCAGACGTGGTTGAGCCCGCCCTCGCTGACCCAGCCGATCGCGTCGACGAGGGCGTGGAGCGCGGGCAGCAGGAGATGGCGGGGGGGCGGCATCTCGCCGGCGGGCTCGGCGAGCGACGCCAGAAAGGCGTCCACGGCCTCGCGCTCGGCCGCGCCCGGCGCGGCCGCCATGAGCTTCAGGTCCACCGCGCGACCCTCAGCCGGCGAGGGCCGGCTCGAGCTTCTCGATCCGGACCGCGCTGGCCTTGAACTCGGCCGTTCCCGATTTCGGATCCCAGGCGTCGATCGTCAGCAGGTTCGTGTCGACCTCGTCCGGGAAGTGGAGGGTCATGAACGCGAGCCCGGGCCGGAGGCCCGGATCGATCCGCACCGGCCCCTCGACCGAGCCGCGCCTCGACGTCACTCGCACCCGCTGGCCGTCGGCGACCTCGAGGGTCTCCGCGTCCTCGGGCGAGAGCTCGACGCAGCCGCCGCGGCGGATAGGGGCCGTGTATCGCGCGGTCTGGACGCCGGTGTTGAACGAGTCCAGACAGCGCCCGGTCGTCAGCCGGATCGGATACTCGTCCGTCAGCTCGTCGACCGGCGGCGCGTACTCGACCGGGACGAACGGGGCCGGGGGCCCTTCCCGCGGCTCCTCCCACAGGCGCCCGTGCAGGAACAGCGTGCCGGGGTGCGTCTCGTCTGGGCACGGCCACTGGATCCCGCCCATCTCGTCGAGCCGGGAGTAGCTCATCCCGGCGTGCATCGGCGAGAGCGACCGCAGCTCGTCCCACACCGCTTCCGCGGTGGGCGCGCCCCACTCGTGGCCGAGCCGCCGGGCGAGATCGGCGAGGATGAGCAGGTCGTCTCTGGCTTCGCCCGGCGGATCGAGCGCCTTCCGCACGCGCTGGACCCGCCGCTCGCTGCTCGTCACCGTGCCTTCGGTCTCGGCCCAGCCGGCCGCCGCCGGAAGGACGACGTCGGCCATCTGTGCCGTCGCGGTGGCGAAGATGTCCTGGACGACCATGTGCTCGAGACCCTCGAGAATCCGGCGGGTCTTGGTGGCGTCGGCCTCCGACTGCGCCGGATTCTCCCCCACGACGAAAAGCGTCCTCAGCTTCCCCTCCTCCATCGCCTCGAACATCTGGCTGATGTGCCACCCCCGGCGGGCTGGGATCTTCACACCCCACGCCCGTTCGAACTTCTCCCTCGCCACTGCGGCTTCGACGTCCTGGAAGCCGGGCAGCTTGTTCGGGATCGCGCCCATGTCGCCGCCGCCCTGGACGTTGTTCTGCCCCCGCAGCGGGCAGAGGCCCGACCCGTAGCGGCCGACATGCCCGGTCAGGAGTCCCAGGTTGATGAGCGCGAAGACGTTGTCCGCGGCGTTGTGGTGCTCGGTGATACCCAGGGTCCAGCAGATCTGGGCCCTGCCGGCCCGGGCATAGGCGTGGGCGAGCCGTCGGATCTCCTCCGGCGCGACGCCCGTGACTTCCGCCCCGCGCTCGAGCGTCCACGGCTCCACCGACTCGCGGTACTCGTCGAAGCCGGTCGTCGCGCGCTCGATGAATGTCCGGTTCTCGAGGCCCGCGTGGATGATCTCCCGGGCGACCGCGTTGGCCAGCGCGATGTCCGATCCGACGTCGATCGCCAGCCATTGGTGGGCCCACTTCGCGGAGCTCGTCCGGCGGGGATCGATGACGAACAGCTCGGCCCCGTTCCGGACGCCCTTCAGGAGGTGATGGAAGAAGATCGGGTGCGTCTCGCGGGCGTTCGACCCCCACAGGAGGATGACGTCCGTCTCCTCGATCTCCTGGTACGAGCTGGTTCCACCCCCCGCTCCGAATACCGTCGCCAGACCGACGACGCTGGGAGCGTGTCAGGTGCGGTTGCAGCTGTCGACGTTGTTCGAGCCGATGACGGAGCGAGCGAACTTCTGGGTCAGGTAATTGAGCTCGTTCGTCGTCTTCGAGCAGCTGAATAGCCCGAAGGAGCTCGGCCCATGCTCCGCCGTCACCCGCCGGAACCCGTCGGCGGCCCGTTCGAGCGCCTCGTCCCAGGACGCCGGCCGGAGCCGGCCGTCTTCGCGGACGAGGGGTCGCGTGAGCCGCGCGTGACGGTTCTTCATTGCGCCTCCTTTTCCTCGCCAGTCTACCGCGGCATTCGCCGGGGAAGCAACACGAAGGTATTTGCTACGCCAGCCGGAGTTCGGATACAATATCTCGTCCCCTTACCCGAATCCTCACCCGTACCTGGAGACTCGAGCATGCCGAAGCACGCGATGCCGCTGTTCGCGGCCGCCGTGGCCGTCGCACTGATCGCCGGCTGTCAGCAGGAGCCGGCCACCGAAACAGGATCCACAACGGAAGCGGGATCCACCGAAGAGGCCTCCGCGGTCGACCCCGCCGCCGTTCGGCAGGCGCTCGACGACTTCGGGGATGCGTGGGAGACCACCGCCCTGACGAACGACGGAGCCGCCCTGGCAGCCATCTATGCCGAGGACGCCGTGGTCCTCGCACCCGGTGCGCCGATGATGTCCGGTCGCGCGGAGATCGAGTCAGGGTTCGTCGAGATGATGACGGCGGCGCCGTTCACCGCGATCGACATCGTGACCGACGGCGTCGAGGTATCCGCCTCGGGCGACCTCGCGTACGGCTACGGTACGTTCACGAGCACGAACACCGTGGACGGCCAGCCGTTCGACGACACTGGCAAGTGGACGTCCATCCACGAGAATCGCGACGGGCAGTGGGTGACCGTGCTGGACATCTGGAACAGCGACGGCCCGATGGCCGACGCGGAGGACGCCTCCACTCCCTAGACTCGCAGAATAGAATGAGATCCCGCATTGGAAGGCACATGTCAGACAGGCGTGATTTCCTGAAGCGGGCGGCGCTGACGGCGGCCGGATTCACGGCCGCCGGCTGCGGCTGGGACGGCGGGCCGCTGTGGCCGCTCCTACGTGCCTGGGACCGTCCCAACCGCTGGCTCCAGCGGGCGCTCGCCCCTCCCGGCGGGCCGCACGTGCGGATCGAGCCGGCCGGGAGCGAGAGTCCCTCGTTCCCGCAGTACTTCATCAGCCCGATGATGCCGCGGGTCGATCCCGCGGTCTGGCGACTCGAGGTCTCGGGCATGGTGCGGCGGCCGCTCTCGCTCTCCCTCTCCGACCTCGCCGCGATGCCGCGCGTGACACTTCGCCTCCGCCACTACTGCATCGAGGGGTGGACGGCGGTGGCCGCGTGGACGGGCGTGCGGCTGGCCGAGATCGCGCGCGTGGCGGGGGCCGACACCGCGGCCGGATTCGTCGACTTCCGCTCCTTCGATGCCGGCTACTGGTCGAGCTGGGACAGGGAGAGCGCGCTCCACCCGCAGACTCTGATCGCGATCGGCCTCAACGGCTCGTGGCTGGCCCCCGGTCACGGCGCGCCCGCGCGGCTGTACTCGAACCTCAAGTACGGGTACAAGAGCGTGAAGTACCTGACGGGCGTGCGGTTCGTGCCGGAGTCGACGGGGGGGTACTGGGAAGACAAGGGCTACGACTGGTACGCAGCTTTGTAGGTCGCTGAAAACGACTCGTCTGCTGCGTTGGGCTCCTCGTTCTTCCTGCGGCGTGGGAATCCACCACGCCTCGGAAGAGCCTCGTCGCGCGCCCGTGGCTGTCCGTCGACGACTGGCCCTCTCTTTCTCGCGGGGCCCCCTCCAACGGCGGGGGGACGGGGTCGGGTGGGGTCGTTAGCTTCGCGGTGATGCCTCCACATCGCCCCCCGAACGCCACCGGCGAGACCGGTGGCGGTCTCGACCGCCGGCTCGCTGCCGTCTGGTTCGCGGACATCGTCGGCTTCACCCGGCTCGCCGACAACGACGAGGACGCAGCGCTCGCCGCCGTGGCGGAGTTCCAGCGAGCGATGCGCGCGGCGGTGGAGGGGCGCGGGCGCGTGGTCAAGTTCCTGGGCGACGGAGCCCTGGCCGAGTTTGCCAGCGCCCGAGCCGCTCTCGAGGCCGCGTTCGCGCTTCGCGGGGCGTTCCCGCCGCCCGGCTCGCCGGCAGCAACCGAATTGAGGATCGGACTCCACGTCGGAGAGGTTGCGGGGGCGCCGGATGGCGACGTCTACGGGGACGGGGTCAACCTCGCCGCGCGGATCCAGGCCGTAGCCGACCCCGGCGACATCGTGGTCAGCGAAGATGCGGCGCGCGCGCTGCGCCACGGACGGGGCTTCCGGTTCGACCCGCTCGGGGCGCGTTCGCTCAAGGGGTACGGCCAGCCGCTGCAGGTCTTTCGCGTTCGAGCGGCGGACAGGGAGGAGGCCCCCTCCGTCACGGGACCCGCGGATCGGGTGGTCGACAGGTCGATCGCCGTGCTTCCGTTCGCGAATCTCTCCCGTGACGCGAGCGACGAGTATTTCTCCGACGGCGTGACGGAGGAGATCCTCACGTCGCTCGCCCGGGTAGAGGGTCTCAAGGTGATCAGCCGCACCTCCGTCATGCGCTACAAGGGGTCGAGCGCCGGCGTGCGCGAGATCGGCCGCGAGCTCGGCGTGGCTTCGATCCTCGAGGGCAGCGTGCGCCATGCCGGCTCCCGGGTCCGCATCACGGCGCAGCTCGTCGACGCGGCGACCGACGGGCACCTGTGGGCGGAGAAGTACGACCGCGACCTGGAGGACATCTTCGCGATCCAGACCGACGTCGCCGAGCGGATCGTCGACGCGCTCAAGGTCAAGCTGTCGCCGGGTGAGAAGGCCCGGCTCGCGGCCGCGCCGACGAGCGTGCCGGGGTACCAGGAGTATCTGCGGGGCCTTTGGTTCCTCAACCGCCGGACGACGGTGGACCTGGGACGCGCGATCGACCACTTCGAGCGATCGATCGCGGCGGACCCCGGGTACGCGCCGGCGCACGCGGGTATGGCCAGCGCGTGCGTGCTCCAGCTCCATTGGGGACGCGAGGCCGGCGAGGTCGACACAAAACGTGCCGTGGCGGAGATCGCGCGGGCGCTCGAGCTCGACCCGGGCTGCGCCGAAGCGTGCGCCGCGCAGGGGATGATCCGCATCTACCAGCGGGATTGGACGGGGGCCGAGGCGAGCTTCCGCTGCGCCCTGGAATGCAACCCCGGCGACGCCAACGCCCGGCAATGGTACGCACACTACCTGGCCGCCATGGGCCGGTTCGACGAAGCGTTCGAGCAGATCGCCCATGCGCGCGAGCTCGATCCGCTGTCGCTCGTCGTGATCACCGAGGCCGGGAACGTCCACCTCATGGCGCGCGAGTTCGACGAGGCGACACGCCTCTACCGGGAGGCGCTCGACCTGGATCCATCCTTCCGCGCCCCTCATTACAAGCTCATGGAGATCAGCGTGATCACGAAGCGGTACGCCGAGGCGATCGGGGAGTTCGAATGGCTCGGCTACCTCGACCGCGCGCGGGCGGACGCGGCGCGACGCGCCCTGACGGAAGGCGACGTGGCGCCGTACCTCGAGGCGTTGAGGGCGATAGGGGAGGACTCCGGGTGGCCGCTCTCGTTCGTCGGGTGGAGCCGCATCTGGAGGGGGGACCGGGAAGGCGCCCTGGAGATGCTCGACCGCGCGGTCGCCGAGAACGACTGGTACCTGATCCGGCTTCCCCGCTCGCCCCACCTGGACCCGCTGCGGGACGACCCCCGCTTCCAGGCGCTCGTGGAGCGGATCGGCCTGGACCGCGTGCCCCAGCCCGATCGGGCGACGTGGCTGCCCGGCCCGTGAGCAGGCGCGCGCTCCGGATCGCCTGCGGCCAGGGGTTCTGGGGGGACCGCCTCGACGCGCCGATCGAACAGGTCCGGCGGGGGCCCATCGACTTCCTCATGCTGGACTACCTGGCCGAGGTGACGATGTCGATCCTCCAGAAGCAGAAGGCCCGCGACCCCTCGCAGGGATACGCGCGCGACTTCGTGCCGCTCCTCGAGGAGATCTTCCCCGACATCGTCGAGAAGGGGATCCGGGTCATCTCGAACGCCGGGGGAGTCAACATCGCCGGCTGCCGCGAAGGGCTGGTCGAGGCCGCGCGCGCGGCGGGGGTCGCGGACCGGGCGCGAATCGGCACCGTGACGGGGGACGACATCCTGGAGCGGCTGCCGGACCTGATCGCCGCCGGCCACGAGCTGGCGAACATGGACGACGGCCGGCCGCTCTCGGAAGTCCTCGACCTGGTTGAGAGCGCCAACGCGTACATCGGCGCGGCGCCGATCGTGGAGGCGCTGGCGCGCGGCGCGGACGTCATCGTCACCGGGCGCTCGACCGACACCGCGCTCACCTACGCGCCCATGATCCACGCCTTCGGCTGGAGCTGGGACGACTGGGACCGGATCGCCCACGGGATCGTTGCGGGGCACATCAACGAGTGCGGCGCGCAGGCCTCGGGCGGAAACTGCATGATCGACTGGGAGACGATCCCCGATCTCGCCGACGTGGGCTACCCGATCGTGGAAGCCACCCCCGAGGGCCCGTTCGTCCTCACCAAGCACGACGGAACCGGTGGCCGCATCACGCCGGCGATCGTGAAGGAGCAGGTCCTGTACGAGATGGGAGACCCGAGGGAATACATCACCCCCGACGGGATCGCGGACTTCACCACGATCCGGCTCGAGGCGGACGGGCCGGATCGGGTGCGCGTCCACGGCGTGAAGGGGCGGCCGCGCACCGACATGCTCAAGGTCTCGATCAGCTACCGCGCGGGCTTCAAGGCGGTCGGCACGCTGGTCTACGCCTGGCCGGACGCGGTAGCCAAGGCGCAGAAGGCCGACGCGGTCCTGCGCGCGCGGCTCGACCGCCTGGGCCTGTCGTTCGACGAGATCCGCACCGAGTACGTGGGCTGGAACGCCACCCACGGACCGCTCGCGGGTCCGCCCCCCGAGGACCTGCCCGAGGTCGAGCTCCGGGTGGCGGTCAAGAGCGCGGAGAAGGCGCCGGTGGAGCGCTTCACGCGCGAGATCGCGCCGCTCATCCTGTCGGGCCCGCCCAGCGTGACCGGCTTCGCCGGCGGGCGGCCGCGCGTGCAGGACATCGTCGCGTACTGGCCGGCGCTCATCGACCGGTCCGCGATCGAGCCCGGCATCGAGGTCGAAGTCGTGGAGGCCTGAGGATCGCGCGTGGCCCACGGCGACGACGCGCCAGCGCCCACCCGTCGCACGCGCGCCGTCCTCGCGCTCGGGGCGACGACGCTCGCCGGGGCGGCCATTCGCGTCTGGCTGGTCGACGCGCGGCCTCTCATCGGGGACGAAGGACTGACATGGCGCACGTCCGGCGCGACGCTCTGGGACTTCCTCCTCTGGCACCATCACCCGGATCACCCGCCGCTTTCGTTTCTCCTCGTTCGCCTCTCCCTCGAGGCGTTCGGGGAGAGCGTCTGGAGCCTTCGATTGCCGTCCGTGATCGCGGGGATCCTCTGCGTTCCAGCGGCGTGGCTCCTCGGGAATCGGGTCGGGGTGGGGCTTCTCCTCGCGGCCCTGGTCGCGTTCGATCCGGTGCTGGTCGTCCTGTCGAGCCTGGCCCGGATGTACGGGCTGCTGGCCCTCCTGGTTCTCGCGGCGCTGTGGCGGATGGACGAGATCGGCTCGAGGGGCGAGCGAAGCGCCGGCCCCTGGCTCGGACTGGGTGCGATCCTCCTGGCGGCGACCTGGACTCACTATCTCGGCTTCGCCCTCGCCGCAGCGGTCCTGGGAACCGTGGCGTGGCGATGGGGGGCCCGGTTCGCTGGCCTGGCCGCGCTCCTGCCGCTCGCCGGTTCGCTCGGGCAGGTCGTCCGACTGGGCCGGTCCGTGGGCCTAGGCGAACCATTCCCGATGGGCACCCTCCGGCCGGTCGCCACGTCCGGAATGCTCGATGGGTGGCAAGCGGCGCGATTCGTCATCGAGCGAGCGGCGGACCATTGGCCGATCGGGTTCGCCGCTCCGCTCCTCACGCTCGCGGGCCTCGCCGGGATCGCTCTCCTCGCGCGCCGCTCCGCCCCGCTCGGCCTGGCGGTCGCCGCGGTGGCCGGCCTGACGCTCGCCGCTGTCATGGCGGGAGCGCCGGGGCGGCCCTTCGGGGTGGACCGGTATCTGATCCCCTGGCGGCTGGCGATCTCGATCGGGCTGGCGGCGCTCGCTCTCCTGCCCGGCAGGGGATTGCGCGCCGGGGTCGTCGCGGGAGCGGCGCTCCTCGCCGTGACAGGGATCCGGGCCGCGGCCCCCACGGGGCCGCTGCCCGGGATGTTCGCGGCCGGAACGCTCGCCCGTACCCTGCTCCCGGAAACCCGTCCCGGCGATGTCGTCGTCTTCGCGCGGCCGTATCTCAGGGCGATCGGAAGATGGTACGGGCTGCCCGTAGAGTCGGTCGGCCCCCGGTTTCCCAGGCGTCCCGATGGCTCGCTACCGCCGCGGACCTGGCTCCTCGTCTCGGGGCCGAACCAGGCGCCGCTGGTTCCCGGGTTGGGGTCAACCCGCGGGCGTTACCAGCCCCCGGTCGAGGATCTCACGCCTCGGCTGGAGGCCGCCTACGGCGCGCGGGTCGACAGGCAGGCCCTGGTCCGGGCCATTCGGGAGCGCGGCGCGGTCGCGATCGAATTCGCCCCCGGGACGACGAAGATCCACGCGCCCCCGCCATGACCGACGGATTCGCCGGCGCCGGCCGCGATCGTTACCGTTGAGTCCGATGACCACGCGGGTCCAGCTGCGGCATCTCGCCCATGCACGCTCGGGCGACAAGGGCGACACGGCGAACGTGGGAGTGATAGCGTACAGCGCGCAAGCGTACGCGCTCCTCGAGCGCGAGCTCACCGCCGAGCGTGTGGCGGAGCACTTCGCGGGCATGATCGACGGCCCTGTCGAACGCTTCGAGCTCCACAACCTCGAGGCGCTCAACTTCCTCCTCCACGGCGCGCTCGGCGGTGGCGGCACCGTGAGCCTCATGACCGACGCGCAGGGCAAGGTGTACTCGACCGCGCTGCTGCGCGCGGAGATCGACGTCCCGGCCGACGTTCTCGCATCGCTGGATACGGCCACGGGCAGGGCGGGCCGATGAGCGGTCGCGTGCGGTACGAGGTGCGGGCGGAGGACGCGGTAGCGCTCGTCACGCTGGCCCGCCCCGAGAAACGAAACGCGCTCGATCCGGATACGATCGCCGATCTCGAGGAGGCGCTGGCCGCAGCGGAGGCGGACGAGCGCGTCGCGGCGATCCTGCTCGCCGCCGAGGGGCGCGACTTCTGCGCCGGCGCGGACCTGGCGCACATCGAGGCCACGCTCGACATGTCCCGCGGCGAGCTGGAAGAGGACGCGCTCGTGATGGGCCGGCTGTTCCTCCACATGCGCAGGCTCCCCAAGGCGATCGTCGCGGCTGTGCAGGGGAACGCCCTGGCCGGCGGCGCCGGACTCGCGACGGCGTGCGACGTCGTGGTGGCCGCCGACGACGCGAACTTCGGGTACCCGGAGATCCATATCGGCTTCGTTCCCGCCATGGTCATGACGATGCTGGTCCGGGCGGTGGGCGAGAAGCGGGCGTTCGCGCTCGTGGCATCCGGCCAGCGCATCGGAGCGCGCGAGGCGCTGGAACAAGGGCTCGTGCACGCGGTGTTCTCGCGCCACACGTTCGCCGACGACTCACTCGCGTTCACCGTCGACCTGGCGACCCGCTCGCGGACTTCCATGGCCCTCACCAAGCGACTTCTATACGATCTGGACGAGCTGACGTTCGCGGAGGGCATAGAGCGGGGCGCGCAGGTGAACGCGGAAGCGCGCAGCACAGAAGACTGCCGCGCAGGCGTCCGGGCCTTCCTGGCACGACGGGGCGCGGCGGCATCGGAGGCGCAATGAGGCTATACGACCAGCTGGTGCTCCCGCGGCTCATCGACTGGAGCTGCGGCCTTGGAGCCATCACCGAGCAGCGCGAGCGGATCGTGCCGCGAGCCCGCGGCAAGGTGCTCGAGCTGGGGATCGGCTCGGGGCGGAACCTGCCGCTCTACGACCCCGACAAGGTCGATCTCGTGTGGGGCGTCGATCCTTCCCCCGAACTCTACCGGATGGCCGCGAGCCGCGCCGGCGAGACGGCCTTCCCGGTCCGCTTCTTCGTCCGGCCCGCCGACGAGCCCGGGCTGGCGCTCCCCGACGCTTCCGTGGACACGCTGGTCGTGACCTACACGCTGTGCACCGTGCCCGATCCCGTGGGCGCGCTGCTGGAGGCGAGGCGGACGCTGGCCCCCGACGGACGGCTCCTTTTCGCCGAGCACGGACGCTCTCCGGACCCGTCCGTCCGGCGCTGGCAGGAGCGGATCACTCCGGTATGGCGCCGGGTCGCCGGCGGATGCCACCTGGACCGCGATCCGCTGGCGATCCTCAAAGCCGCGGGGTTCCGGATCGAGGAGCTGGATACGGGTTATGTGTCGGGGTGGAAGCCTACAGCATGGCAATACCTCGGCATCGCCTCCGCCGCTTAGGCAGGACGGTGAAAACGCCTCGTCTGCGGCGTTGCGCTGCGTCGCCTTTCCTGCGGCGTGGGATTCGCCACGCCTTGGGTCCTGCTCCTCTTTCTCTAGCCGCTCAGTCTCCCCCGGCGCCCGTCGTGTATCAGGCGGCGATTTCGCGAACGGCGGCGATGGCGGCGTCGACTTCGGCGGGCGAGTTGAGGATGCTGGGCGCCAGCCGCGCGTAGGTCGTCGCGTACGGGGTGACTGTGGCGACGATCCCCCGGGCCCCCAGCAGGCCGACGGCGGTGGCCGCCGACATCCCCTCGACATCGAAGCAGACGATCCCCGAAGAGACGGTCTCCGGGAGCGGCGTGATGAGCTGAACGCGGGGGACCTCGATCAGCCCCTCCTTCAGTCGCCGCGCCAGCTCGTGGGTGCGCCCGGCGACCCGGTCCTTGCCGATCTCGCGCAGGAAGTCGAACGCCTGCTCGAGCGCCCAGCGATGCTCGAATGCCTTGAAGCCGCCCGGCGTCGCGCGGTGCGCCGTGGTCTCCCCGCCCGGCGGAGCGCCGCGCGCCCACGCGGTCCACAGCGAGGAGTCGAGGAAGCTCGGGATCGTGGGGCGAACGAGCGACCATGCCTCTTCTCCCCGGCCCCAGACGACGCCCGTGCCGCGTGGACCGAAGAGCCACTTGTGGCAGCCGGCGACGAAGAAGTCGAAGCCCGTGTCGCCCATGCCGATGTCCTCGACCCCGAACCCGTGCACGCCGTCCACGCACAGGAGCGGCCTGTCCTGCTGAGGCCGATCGCCCGTCCGCTCGCGCACGGCTGCCGCGATCTGTTCCAGCGGGAGCTTGAGGCCGGTGCTGGAATGGACCCAGGTCAGGGCGACGACCCGCGTCGCCGGACGGATCTCGCGCGCGATCCGCTCCGCGATCCGGTCGCCGTCGACGTCGATACCCTGGCGCGTAAGGTCCTCGGGATCGTGGAGCCGGATCCTCCGCACCGTCGCCCCGGTCCGCTCGGCCGCCAGGCGCGTGGCCTCATGGGTGACGTAGTAGTCGTGCTCGGTGGTCAGGATCTCCTGTCCGGGCTCGAGGCGGAGTCCGGTGTAGAGGAGCCCCAGGCCCATCGTCGTGCTGTCGGTCAGCGCCAGATCGTCCGAGTCGGCGTCCATGTAGCGCCCGGCGGCCTCGAGGGCCGCGTAGGTGAGCGCGCGCTCGTTGCGCTGGAGATAGGGGACGGGATCGCGGTCGAGGCCCATGCGGTGGTTGGCGATGGCGTCCCGGACAGGGGCGGGATTGCTGGCGATGTACAGGGCGCCCATGTGGACGACGTCGGGGGAGAGGCTGAAGCTCTCCCGCACCGAGCCCCAGTCCCCGGGATCGAACGGACGCCCGCCCCCGTCGTCGGCGACCAGCTGCCGGGCCCGGTTCGCGAAGTCCAGTCCCGCCGCCCCGCACGCCAGCGCCCCGGCCGTCACGGCCCCGGCGCCGGCCAGGAAGCGGCGTCGATCCATGCGTCCGTCCATCGACCCTCCTTCTCCGTCCCCCGATTCGTTCACTTCGAAAAGACGACCGGGGCCTCCACGCCGTCCAAACGGACGCCCGCACGGTAGGTCGATGGCAGGTAGCGCGTTGTCAGGCCTCGGACAGTGTCAGGCCGGAGCGAGCCGCTGGCGCAGGTCGGCGACGTCGGGGCGGGCCTCGAAGACCTCGCGCAGGTCAGCGGGCAGGCCACTGGCAAGCGTGTCGGCGGCGGCGGCGGCGCGCTCGAACGCCACACGAGCTCCTTCGGCGTCGCCCAGCGCGTGGCGCAGGGAGCCCAGCCGGCTCGCACAGGACAGCACCAGGGGCTCCATCGCGAGCGACTCGGACAGCTCCAGGACGGACGTCAGCTCGGTCTCGAGCGTGGCCTGGGGATCGCGCGCGAAGGCCGCGTCCACGAGGAGAAAGCGGACGAGGGCCGCCAGCGGCCGGTTGGCTCCCGCACGCGCGACCTCGCACGCCCCGAGGTCCGGAAGCCCGGCCCGTGCACGGGCGCGACAGCCGTGCGCGCGCGCGATCAGCTCCACCGCCGTCGCGTGCTGGCGCGAGGCCTCCTCCTCCGTGCGTGCGAACTTTTCGGCGGCCTCGGCCCAGCGTCCGTTCTCGGACAGCCACCTCGCTTCGCGCAGCCGGACCTCCTCCTCTTCTTCAACCAGCTTCAATTCGTCGACCATCGCCCGAGAGGACTCCAGCATCTCCCGCGCGCGATCTAGAGCGCCTATATGGAGCCAGACGTCGAACAGAAACGAGCGGGTCCGCACACGGTTCACCGGTTCCAGGACGGCTTCGCCCTTCTCGTAACAGAGCTGGAGATGGCGAAGCGCATCGGCCAGACGGCCGAGCTCCATCTCGCACCATGCTTGATTCTGGAGCGTCACGAACCGCGCGTACGACCAGCCGATCTCGGACAGAATCGACATCGCGCGCTCGAAGGTGGCCAGTGCCGCCTTCCAGTCCCCACGCGCCAGCTCGACCAGGCCTAGGTTGTTGAGCGCGGAGTACTGCATCTGCCGATCCCCGATTTCGACCGCGGTCTCGTGCGCCTGGCGGTAGTGCTCCTCCGCCCCATCGAAGTCCTCCTTCAGATGCAGAAGGATGTTTCCGATGTTGGAGAGGCTCTTCGCTATCCCCAGCCGATCGTCGAGCTCGCGCCGGAACTTCAGAGACGTGGAGTGGCAGGCGAACGCGCGATCGAAGTCGTGACGATAGTAGAACACAGCGCCGAGGTCGTTGTGGAGATCGGCGAACACGCGTGGGGAATCGTCGGTGATGATCGTAAGCCCGCGCTCGAACAGATCCTGTGCGACGTCGAGGCGGCCGCGATACCACGCGATTCGACCCTGGTATTCGATGCCCCGGGCCTCCCATTCGGCGACTGCCGCAGCTCGGCCTCGCGCTTCCAGGCGACTGAACCAACTCTCCGCCTCCTCCAGCGCACCACGATGAAGCAGCACATTGCCCGTGGTTTCCTCGAAACGCGCGGCATCCTCGGGTTCGAGGGCTCGATCGCTCTTCTCGAACGCCTCGGCAGCGCGTCGCAGGAACTGCTCGGCCGCCGGCAGGTTCCATCCCCCCGCCGCCGCCCGGCCGGCGACCCACAGGTGGGGAGCGGCCTCGGCCGGCAGATCCGCATGCCAGTAGTGATGAGCGAAGAAAGCCGCCTCGGCTTCGCGGCGATCATGGAACTGCTCCTCCCCCAGCCGGGCCGCGGATTCGTGAAGTACGCGTCGGACCCGAACGAGGAGTCCGCCATACGCGACTTCCTGGACGAGCGCGTGCAGGAACCCGCCCAGGCCCCCCTGCCGCTCGAGAAAGCCCCGCTCCTCGAGGCCCGACAGCGCGGCTTCGAACCCGATAGACTCCGACTCCAGCATGTACATGCTGCCGAGGAGGGGCAGCGGGAACTGGAGGCCCAGCACCGAAGCCATTTGAAGAAGGTGCTGGTACGCTGGCTCCAGCCTGTCGATGCGCGACATGATCAGGCCCTGGAGCATGCTGGGGACTGCTCTGCCCGTTCCCCCCGTTTCGGCGAGCGCCCGTGCCAGCTCCTCGATGAACAGCGGGTTGCCCGCGCTGCGACGGATGAGCTCCCGCCGCTCCTCCGGCGGCAGGTCCTCGACCAGGGCGCCGAGCATGGATTCCGCGGCGTCCTGCTCCAGCGGGCCGATCGGCATACGCTCCACGGTCTCGGGCAGCCAGGTGAGATCGGTGGCGCGCGCGGTGAGGAGCGCTCCCACATGCACCTGCGCGTCGGGGGACAGCACGAAAGCGAGGAACTCTCGCGCCGCCTCGTCCGCCCAGTGCACGTTCTCGATCGATAGCACGACGGGTGACAGCCGGTCGACGGCGCGCAACAGCGCCGCTACCGCCAGCCAGCGGTTCTGTCGAGCCGTCGCCGGATCGACGTCGTGCGGCGTGGCATTCTCTCCCCATTCCGGATCCGCCAGCGCCGCGAGCCCGGCCAGACCCTGCGCGTGCTTCTCGGCCTCGTCGCCCAGGAGCGCGCGCGCCTCCTCCATCCCACCGCCGACCAGCTGCCCGAACAGCTCGACGGCGGGAGAACGATAGCCCGGCAGACGAACGGGGCTGAATTGAAGGCGCAGCACACGCGTGTTCCCGGAGGCGCCAGCCAGCGCCTCCCGCACAAGCCGGCTCTTTCCGACGCCGGCGTCCGCCAGGATCACGATCGCGCCGAGCTCGTGGGACTCGGCGCGTTCGAGCGCGGCCGTGAGTCGCGCCATCTCGACCTCGCGATTGACGAAGGGCGTCTCTTCGCGTCCGCGGCGCTCCTTGCGCACTCCCGCGACCCGCCATCCGCGGATCGGCTCGGCCTTGCCCTTCAGCGTGAGCGGCGGAACCTCGGCGCCGTCGAAGCTCCGGCGGACCCGCTTCCACACGGCCTCGCTGACGAGAACGGTGTTGGGCTCGGCCGCCCCCTCCAGGCGCGAGGCGACGTTGACGGTATCTCCCACCACCGTGTACTGAAGGTTCATCTCGGACCCCATGTGCGCGGCGACGACTTCCCCGAGGTTTATGCCGACCCGGAGGGCGAGGTCGTACGCGGACTTCTCGTTGTGCGCCTGGACGACCTCCAGCATGCGAAGGCCGGCCAGCACGCCCCGCTGCGGGTCGTCTTCGTGGGCCAGGGGCGCGCCGAAGAGGGCCATCACGGCGTCGCCGATGAACTTGTCGACGTAGCCCTCGTACTCGTAGACGGCCGCTGCCAGCTCCCGCAGGAGCCGGTTCATCAGGATCGTGACCTCCTCGGGGTCCAGTCCCTCCGACATCGACGTATAGCCCTTGAGGTCGGCGAACAGGACGACGACCTCCCGGCGCTCCCCCTGGAGCTCGGATCGTACGGAGTCGAACTTTTCGCGAAGCTCGGCCGGCAGGGGCGGTACGGATACGGTGGGCTCGGGCTCGGGCGCGGGGGGCGCTGGCGCGGCGACCGCGGCCTTCGTCCCGCACTCCGGACAGAACTTCGCCGCTTCGGGCAGGCGGGCTCCGCATTCGGTGCAGAAGCTCACAGAAGCGCCTTTCTAATACGAAACACAGACCGATACCTGTTCCTGAATCGGGTATAGTAGTATTCTCTTCGCGCCCCGCGCGAGCGGGCTCCCGGAATTCCCGGCCCCGGCCGGCCCCCCCGATCCCTGTGGAGGTTGTTGAATGTCTAACGGAAAGCGTCCAATCGTCGGCGTGGTATGCCTGATCGCGCTGGCGGCACTGGCCTACGGGTGCCAGGTGGGGGATGGAATGTTCCCCACGGAAGCCCAACGCTCGCTCCAGCCGTCCGTCTCGGCCCAGGATGTGCTGGCCAAGATCGACGAGGTGATTACCGACCCAACGCTCGGGAAGTCCGCCAAGAGCCAGTTCCAGACGATCGTCAAGGTGTACCCGAAGAAGCCGGCCGATGCCCAGGCGAAGGCGCGGACGCTGATCGACTTCATCCTCAAGCACTTCCAGGAAGGAAAGTGGGAGAGCGCCGACGGAACGGGCGAGCTCGTCGCGATGATCCTCGAATACGTGGGGCTGGTGCCCGAAGCCCAGGGCGCTACGACCTGCATCCCGAATGTCGATTGCCAGGGCGAGGCCACGAACAGCAACGAGTTCGCCGGAGCCAAGATTCCCGGCGATCTGGTCGACGTCCCCTTCGTGCTCCTCTTCACTCCGCTGCCCAACATGGAGGTCAAGCCGCCTCTGTTCGGACTGGTCTACGACATCTCGACCTATCCGGAAGGCATCGTCTTCTCGAACACCTCGCCGAGTGGGAGCTTGACCCTGTCCGCCGAAGACGATCAGCCGGTGGCCGGCGTCTGCACGCTGGACTCGGACGACCCCAACGGGATCCCCGAAGGCGTCGATCCGGACAGCCTGTACGTCGTCCACTTCGAGAACGGGGTCTGGGAGCGGCTTCCCCAGGTGGACATCACGTTCCTCGACTGCTCGACCGCGAGCAGCGGGACCGAGGTGGGCCTGTGGTCGAACCCCATCCTCGAAACGGTCGTGGATTTCCTGAGCCCCGGTCGGGTGGTGGCCGCCGGCCTCCGAACGGGCGGCGCGATCACGTCGTTCAGCCCGCACGCCACCGAGGTGGCCGGAACGCTTCCGACCGAGACGGCGCTCTCGATCGTCGAGGGGACGACGACGTTCGTCGCGGGCCAGACGATCACGCTGCGGGCCGAGGTGGATCCGGAGCCGACGGGCGGCAACGTCGCGTTCTATGCCACGAATCCCGTGAGCGGTCCGGGGGCTCCGATCGTCGCGGTCGTGGACGGGGTGGCGACTCGCACGTTCGTCTGCGGGACCGATCGGGTTCCGTTCGGATCCCATGAGGCGCAGGTTCAGTACCTGGGGACGGAGGGCTTCGCCAGCAGCGTGTCGGGGACCCTCGCGTACACGTGCTCCGCGGGCGACTGATCCGCCGGGCATAGCAACCGATCGATCAGGGTGGGGTCGGCCCATGGCCGACCCCGCCTTTTTTTCAGCGACCGCGCCGTCGATCCACACCTTGCGTGCGGGTGACGCGGGGCCACATTCCCGCCGATGACCCACCCGGTCCGCATCCATCCCATCACGCTCCGCTTCGACGATGCCGCGCTGGAGGCGCGGTTCCGCGAGCAGTACCGGGCCTCCGCTACGCGCCAGGTGCGGGTGACGCTCCTGATCGGGAGCGTCCTGTTCCTCGCGTTCATTCTCGTCGACCGGTGGGCGGACCCGGACCTGGCCGTCAGCGCGTGGTCGGTGAGGGCGGCCGTCGCGGCCGTGTTCCTCGTCTCGTTCGGCCTGACCTTCGCGCCCTTCTGGCCGCGCGTCCGGGGGCGCGTCCTTTGGGCCGCGGCTCTCGTCGGGGGCATCGGCATGTGCGTGTTGATCGCCATAGGAGGTCCCTGGGTCGAACTGCGCTGGGTCGGCCTCGTGCTCGTAGTCCTGGGCGCGGACACCCTGTTGCGACTCGCCTTCCCGGCACTGCTCCTCCTCTCGGCGGTGTTCTCCGCCGCCTGGCCGGTCACGCTGTCCCTGACAGAGGACCTCACGCTCGATCGCGTGATCGGGGGCTGGATCGCGCTCGGCTCCGCGTTCGTCATCGGGCTCATGGCCGCGTACACGATCGAGCGGTACGCGCGGCGCGGCTTCCTCTACGAGCGCGAGGCGGCGCGCGAGCGCGAGCGGAGCGAGCGGCTGCTCCTCAACATCCTGCCCGCGCCGATCGCCGAGCGGCTCAAGGAGAGCGAGGGTCCGATCGCCGACCACCACGCCGAGGCCACGATCCTGTTCGCCGACATCGCGGGCTTCACGGCGATGTCCACGCGCATGCCCGCCGACGAGCTGGTGACGATGCTGAACGCGGTCTTCACCGGCTTCGACCAGCTCGCGCGCCGCCACGGGGTCGAGAAGATCAAGACGATCGGCGATGCGTACATGGCGGTCGCGGGCCTTCCGGAGGCCGCGCCCGATCACGCGGAGCGGATCGCGGAGCTGGCGCTCGACATGCGCGCAGAGTCCACCCTGCCGCTCCGGATCGGCATCGAGACCGGCCCGGTCGTGGCCGGGGTGATCGGCGAGAGCAAGTTCATCTACGACCTGTGGGGCGACGCGGTGACGACGGCGAGCCGGATGGAGTCGCACGGTGTTCCGGGGGAGATCCAGGTGACGGAGGCGGTTCGCGACCGCCTGGCGGACCGCTACGACTTCGCCCCGCGCGGCGAGATCGAAGTCAAAGGCCGGGGGATGATGCGGACCTGGCTGCTCCGGGGACGGCGACAGGCATCGTGAGAGCGGGCGCGGACAGCCCGGCGCAGCCGCTCGCGCTGCGGTTCTCCGACGACGGGCTCGAGACCGAGTTCCGCGCCGAGTACGCCCGCTCCTCGATCCGCGCCGCGCGCGCGACGACGATCCTCGTGATCGCCCTCTATGTCGGCTATCTCGTGCTGGACATGCGGAGCGGCACGGTAGGCGAGGTGTGGCCGCTGCGGCTCGCGGTCGTGACCGTCCTGGCCGTCAATCTGGCCCTCACGTGGCATCCAGTCTTCGAGAGGATCCACTCGGAGGTCCTGGCGCTCGGGGGGCTGGCGGCCGCACTCGGCATGCTGGCCATGATGGCCACCGTCGGGAACCGGATGGAGGTGCCGTTCTATCCCGGCATCGGCCTCGCGGTCGTCGGCACCTTCACGCTGTTCCGGATCCGCTTCCCGGTCGCGCTGGCCGCGACGCTCGTCATGCTGGCGGCGTACGCGGCCGTGCTGAGCCGCGGGGTCCACGCGTACGACAGCCCGTCGATCGCGGCCCTCTTTCTCGCCACCTGCATGCTGATCGGCGGTTTCGCGTGCTGGAACCTGGAGCGCTATGCGCGCGACGGGTTCCTGGCCCGGCTCGGCCTCGAGCGCGAGCGGGAGCGGAGCGAGCGGCTGCTCCTGAACGTCCTGCCGGCACCGATCGCGGAGCGGCTCAAGACCGACCCGGCGCCGATCGCCGACCGGTTCCCCGAAGCCTCGGTCCTCTTCGCGGATCTGGTCGGCTTCACCGAGCTGTCGGCGGGGATGGCGCCGGAGGACCTGGTGACCCTCCTTAACGATCTCTTCACGGCCTTCGACCAGGTGGCGGAGCGGCACGGGCTGGAGAAGATCAAGACGATCGGGGACGCGTACATGGCGGTCTGCGGCGTGCCCCTCCCGCGCGCCGACCACCTCGAGCGGATCGCCGACGCGGCGGTCGAGATGCTGGCGGTCGCAGCGGCCCGCGCCTCCGGGGCGGCGAGGCCCGTCGCTCTCCGCGTCGGGATCGACACCGGCCCGGTGGTCGCCGGCGTGATCGGCGAGCGGAAATTCATCTACGATCTGTGGGGAGACCCCGTCACGATGGCGAGCCGGATGGAGAGCCACGGCGTGGCGGGCGCCATCCAGGTGACGGCCCGAGCGGGCGAGCGGCTCCGCGCGCGCTACGCGCTGACGGCGCGCGGCGCGATCGAGGTCAAGGGACGGGGACGGATGGAGACGTATCTGCTGGGGGAGCGGCTCGCGTGACCCGGCGCTCGAGCCGGATGTCGGGCGTGACGCCGAGCGCGTCCAGCGTGAGCGTCTCCTGCGTGACGACGATCACCTGCCGCTCGCGTGCCGCCGCGCACAAGAGCGACCACAGCTCGCGGGCGCGATCGATGTCGAGGTAGGCGAAGGGCTCGTCGACGATCATCGGGGGGCGGACGCCGGACCGGGCGTGGAAGTCGCTGGCCCCGAGGCGGACCGCGACGAGCGCGGCGTGCAGCTCTCCGTAGCTGAGGGGCGGGCTCCTGAGCTCGACCCGCCTGCCGTGGAGCCGGACCGCCGCTTCGGCCAGCGAGCCTGGCGCTTCCAGCGGCCCGACGGCGCCGCCCGTCAGCCGCTCCATCGCTCGCGACACCGCGGCCACCAGCCGGTCCTGGTCGTGCTCGCGGAACTCCGCGTACGCGTCGCGGATCAGCGCGTGCGCGGCCTCGTGCACCCGGGCCTCGCGATCGATGGCCACGCGCGCCTCCTCGGCGGCCAGGAGCTCGTCGCGCAGGGCGACGGCGCTCTCCTGTCCCGTCCCTTCCTGGAGCAGCCGCGTCTCGGCGACCCGCGCCTCCTCGGCGAGCCGGCGTCGCTCGGCGCGGCGGGCGGCGAGCGCCGCTTCGACCGACTCCGGCGTGGGGTCGACGTCCGGCGGCAGGTCGATCCCGGCCAGCTCCCGCATCTCGATCTGAGCGCGCGCGATGTCGGTGCGGATCTGCTCGGACGCTTCCGCGCACAGCGACAGGACCTCCTCCGCGGAGCTCCCCCCGGGGAGCGTGCGGGAAGCGTCGGTCAGCTCCTCCTCGAGGACTGCGCGCGCGGCGCCGAGCTTCTCGACGGCCTGCCGCTGCGCCTCGAACGCGCGGCGGCGCTCGTCGAGCGTGGCGATCGACAGCGTGCGGCCGCGGGGGATCCCCACCAGCTCCTTCTCGAGCTCCTCGGCGACGCGGTCGAGCTCCTCGTACACCACGCGCTTCCTGCGCAGGGTCTCGTCGCGGCGCCGGAGCCGGCCGGCCCGGTGCAGCATGAGCGCCGTCCCGGCCACCAGCGCGAGCGCCACGCCCCCGAATGCAACGGCGGCGGAGCCGAAGAGCGCCGCGCCGATCCCGCCGATTCCCGCGATCGCGGCGGCGACGGCGAGCGCGAGCCAGGGACGCGGCACGTCGGCCAGCCGCGGCTCGGCCTCCAGGGTGTCCCGCGCGACCCTGAGCTCGGTCTGCCGGTTCCAGATCCACTCGAGCCGGCCGAGTCGCTCGAGGAAGTCGGGCGGGTAGCGCTCCTCGACCGGGATCGCGACCGCGTCCTCGATCGCGCGCAGCTGACGCACGGCGCGCTCGAGCCGGTGACGCGCCTTCTCGATCGCGGCCTGGCGCTCGCGCTGCGCCTCGATCCGCGCCTCGAGCGCGCGGCGGCCGTTCAACGGACCCAGCGCCGTTTCGAGGCGCAGGACCGCGGCATCCAGCTCGCGCTCGCGCGCCTGCAGCGCGTGGAGCTCCTGCTCGAGTGGCGCGCGCCAGTTCAGCACGGCGTCCGCGGCCTTGATCCGCGACACCAGCCGCTCGATCTCGATGTCGGCGGTCTCGAGCTTCCGGGGCTTGGGCTTCGACCGACCCTCGCCGTCGATCGGCCGGGCGGTCAGCGCGTCATGCGCCTTTGCCACCCGCGCCAGCGCGTCCTCGACGTTGCCGTATCCCCCCGATTCGACCTGCAGGAGCTCTTCGCGCAGGCGCGTATCGAGGAGCTGGCCCTGGGAGATGCAGGCCGTGCTCTCGTAGAGCTCGATGTCCGCCAGGCCGAACAGCGCGGCCAGCCGGCGGCGATACTCCTGGGCCTCCTGGTTTCCGGCGGCGGGGTTCCCGTCCCCCGACCATCGCTCGCCGCTGTCCAGCGACTCGACCTCCACGCTGCCGTCGTCGAAATCGCGCCGGACGCGCCAGCGCCCCCCATCGGCCCCCCGGACCTCGACGCTCGCGCGGCAGCGGCGACCGACCCACGGCGCGCGCGCGGCGAGCCGGTCGCGGTCTCCCATGGAGCGCCGGTCGAACCCGAACAGCGTCCGGACGAGCGCCTCGATCAGCGTCGTCTTCCCCGAGCCGTTCGGCCCGGCGATCACGATCGGCGACTCCCCGCCCGGGAGCTCGAACCCCTCGCCGACGTGACAGCCGTACTCGAAGTTCGCCTTGAGGAAGCGCACCCCCGAGCTCACGTCACCTCCAGGGAGTGCAGCGCGATCCGGAGCGCGCGCTCGACTACCGCTTTGTCGTCGTCCGCCGCCGCCTCGATGCGCTGGCGCGCGAGTCGCACGACGTGGGCGGCGACCGTGTCCTCCTCCGCGATCCGGTCGAGCCGGGCGTTGGCGTAGTAGGTCGACCCGTCGATCACGCGCCCGTACCCGAATCGCTCGACGAGCCGGTGGGCGATCACGTCGGGGTCGAGGGGGAAGTCCGGGACGCCCGTCAGTCGGACGAGGGGGAGCGTCCCCGGAGCGGCCCGCTCGGCGATCCGCCGCATGACCTCCTCCTGGTCGGCGGCCCCCCCCACGTCCACGTCGCCGACGTCGACCAGGTGCGGGACGGCGGAAGGGTGGTGGAGGACGCGCGGCGCGCCCCCTGGCTCGAGCTCGGCCACGACGTACCCCCGCGGCCCCGTCTCGGAGACGTCGACCGCCGCGAACGAGCCGGGATAGCAGGCGGGCACGCCCTCGCGAAAGCGCTCCGGGGGGCGGAAGCCGTGATAGTCCCCGAGCGCGACGTAGTCGCAGTCGAGCGCGGCCAGGGCCTCGATCGGGAGCCGCAGCGCGTTCCTGCCGATCTTCCAGTGGGGGGAGAAGTCGACGGAGCCGTGGAGGAGGACCACGTGAACGCCCGGCAGATCGGCGCGCGCATAGGTCGACAGCGGCGCGTCCTCCCGTCCCAGGTCGTACGCCAGCCCGTAAACGTGGAGCGGGCCGCCGGCGGTCTCCACCGACTGCCGCTCGAACGTCGGTCCCAGGAAGACGCGCGCCCCGCCGAGCGGCTCCGCCCACGGGTGTCGCAGGAGCGTGGACGAGTCGTGGTTCCCCGGCACGACGAAGACCGGCCGCCCGTCTTCGACCATCCGCGCGAACGTCTCGGCCACCGCGGCGCGGGACTCCGGGTCCGGCTCGGGCCGGTCGAAGACGTCCCCGGCGACGAGAACCGCGTGCGCGTCCACCCGGCTCGCGAGCTCGGGCAGCTGACGGAACGCGTCGAGCACGCTCCGCCGGCGGGCCTCGGCAACATCGCCGAACGCGGACATGGACGCCCCGATATGGACGTCGGCGAGGTGCAGGATGCGGAGCATGAGGCCTTCAAGATACCCTAGTCCCGACCGCCGACACGATCGCGCGGCGCGAATCGTTTGACTGGCACGCGGGAGCGCCGCAGATTGGGACGCGTATCGAGAGCTGCGCCGAGGGAACTGGCCCTGCGACGCGCACGGCAACCTGGTGATCGCCGCCAAGGTGCCAGGCCAGACCGGATCATCGGACGATACGGCTCGGGACGAGCAACCAACGGCCTGGGCCCCTCGTTCCCGCGAGGGGTTTTCGCTCCCGCGGCGAAGCGCGCCCCTCCGCTGCTCCTCGATCGGAAAGGCATCACGGCAGCTCCGCACCTCCGCTGCCGGCATGGAGAGCACGGCGAGAGACGCGACTCGACGACCCGTGCGCCAACCGTCCGTCCACGCATCCGTCCGGATGCAGCGGTGGCAACGTCGCCCGGGCAGCGCCCGGAGCCATGCGCGTGGGAGGTGCCTCGTACCCGCGAGCGAAAGGACGAAACCATGGGTGCCATCTCTCACAGCGAACCACGCGTCAACCTGTCCCACTCGGTGCCGCCCTTCGACGGCGCCCCGTATCTCGCCACGCGGCTGGAGACCGACCTCTGCAACGTCACGCTCCTGCCGCGCGCGCCGATCCACGAGCTGCTCGATTTCGCGTTCCTCCAATCGACGCGGAACGGGCTGCAGTCCGTGCTCGTCCTGGACGACGACTCCTGCGTCTCGCTCGAGCGGAACGGCAGGATCCAGCCGGGACGCACGCAGCCGGTCGACACGCGCATCGCGGTCCACGAGCTCGAGCCGTGCGCGGAGATTCCCGGTTCGGAGGAGATGCTCGAGCGGCTCGAGCGCCTGGCGGCGCTGTGGGCATCGCAGGTCGAGGAGTCTCCAGCTCCCGACCGCCTGAAAGGCGGGCGCATGGCGAGCCCCGAGGAGATCGAGGAGTTCGCGGGACGGAATCCCGAGGGGATCCCGACGGGACTCGGCCGCTGCGAGGAGTGCGGCGAATGGACCGGCTGGTGCCTGGACCCGGTCGCGGACGGTCCGCCGGCCCTGGTCCCCGTCTACTGCCGCTGCCTGAACACCACCTGCTGCGCGCGTTGCGACGAGCCGTTCGCCGAGCGCACGATCCACGGGTGCTGGTGGGACGAGGCGGCGGGAACGCTGCGCTACGTGCCGGGCAGGCTAGCGCTCGGCCATCGCTGCGCGGACGCGTGACCGTCGCCGGGCGGGCGCGGCGCGGTTGAGTCCGCTCTCGAGCCGACAGAGGAGCCGGCTCCGGAGTCTGGCGCACCCCTGGAGCCGGCGGTGCTCGTCGGCCGCGCCGGCGTGACCGACGCGGTCGTGCGCGAGGTCGACGACGCGCTCGAGGCGCGCGAGCTGATCAAGATCCGGCTCCCCGGCGACCGGGAGCAGCGCGCCCGGGCGGCGGCCGCGATCGCCGCGCGAACCGCCTCCGATCTCGCCGGGCAGGTCGGCCGCATCGCGATCCTCTACCGCCGCAATCCGGATCCGGCCCGGCGGAAGGTCGACCTCCCTCCCGACTGACCCACCCTCGAAATGGTATGGCGGATTCGCCGGCCCTTGCGCCAGATTCGTTCAGCGCTCCACGAGGAGCGCGGTGGACACACCCTTCAGGAGGCATATGAGCAGAGCATGGTCGTGGATCGTCCCCGGGGCGGTCGCGCTGGCCGTGTCGGCGACGAGCGCGGCGCCGGGGCATGCGCAGAGGCCGCTGGAAGTCACGGTCGGAGCCCACGCTGGCGGATCGATCTTCACGGAATTCCTCGAGCAGCGGGCGGACGGCGGCGAGCGCGAGCTCGTCGCGAAGACCTCGCCCACGATCGGCGGGTCGATCGCCCTCTCGAAGTGGGACTTCTCGGAGGTGCGGTTCAGCGCCGACTGGTCCGGCACGGAGATCGAGTTCCAGGACGACTCCGGGGACGACTCGGACGACCTCGACGAGGAGGGCCTGGCCGACGTGAACCTGGTGCTCGCGCAGCTCGCGATCGTGCGCCACATCATGGCCCGTGACTCGCCGATCTCGCCCTACCTGCTTCTGGGCGTCAACCTCGGCGTTTGGGCGCTCGACGAGAACGCCGGCGGCGAGATCGGGGCCGAAGAGGAGACGCAGGTGCGGTTCGGCGCGTCCACCGGGATCGGGATGCGCTTCGCGGCGTCGCCGCGCATGGGGTTCAAGGTCGAGATCGACCGGTCGACGATCGGGAACCCGTTCGACGGCAAGAGCGCCTACCGGATCGGCGGCGACACGTTCGACGAGCCGTCGACCCTGGGCGTGCTCCGGCTCCTCGCGGGACTGGCCTACACGTTCTGAGCTCGACGACCGCGCGGGTGACGCCCAGCGCGGCCGACACGCCCCGGAAGTGACGCCCGGGTGACGCCCGGCTCCCAAGGTGCGGGGGTTCGAAACGGACCCCCGCGCCGAGGAGCCCTGTGATCCCCAGCCATCGGAGCGACAGCCCGCCCGTCGGCCTGAGCCTATTGCTTCCCGCCTTCGACGCCGCGCCGTATCTCGCCACGCGGATCGAGCCCGAGCTGTTCCACATCCTGCTCCTGTCCCGCGAGTGGCCGCTCTACAGCCAGCTCAACGTGGCCTTCCGCCAGGCGGAGGCGAACCGCCTGCCGACCTACTTCCTCCTGACTCCCGACAGCTGCCTGTGGCTCCGGACCGACGGCTCGGTGCTGCCGGCCCGCGCCGAGCCGCGCGAGGTCGCGGTCGCGGTGGGCAAGCTGGTGCCGTGCGAGATCCTGCCGTCCGACTCCGGGGTGGCGGAACGCGCCCAGCGGCTGCGCGAATACGCCTGCCGCCAGGGACAGCGGACGATCTGGTGCGACCCGGCCCGCGGGGGCTGGTCTCCCTCCCCGGAGGAGGCCGCGGCGCTGGCGGGGGAGAGCGAGGAGGGGGTGCCCAAAGGCCTCGAGCGGTGCCCGGAGTGCGGCGAGTGGCGGGGCGCCTGCCTCGACCCCCGCGGAAGCGCCGAGCCCCTCGTGCTCCCCGTCTGCTGCCTGTGCGAGAACGACAACGAGTGCGCGGGCTGCGGCAGCCTCCTGTTCGAGCGCCGCCTCCAGTGCAACTGGTACGACGAAGAGGAGGGCGCGCTCCACTACGTGCCCGGCTTCCATGCGCTCGACCATGTCTGCGGGATGGACCGGCTGGACGAGTGACGGAGTCGGGAGGCGGGGGACCGGCGCGCTTCCGGAGAGCGGCGGGCCGGGTGTAAGTTCCCCGGTCATGGATCTCGACGGGTTCATGTCCGACGTCACGCGAAGGAACCCGGGGGAGCCCGAGTTCCATCAGGCCGTCCGTGAGTTCGTCGAGAAGGTCCTGCCGGTGGTGACGGCGGACGAGCGCTACGTCCGGGCGCGCATTCTCGAGCGCATGGTCGAGCCCGACCGCGTGATCATGTTCCGGGTGGTCTGGGAAGACGACGACGGGGCGATCCAGGTCAATCGCGGCTACCGGGTCCAGTTCAACAACGCGATCGGCCCGTACAAGGGCGGGCTGCGCTTCGATCCCAGCGTGAACCTCTCGATCCTCAAGTTCCTCGGCTTCGAGCAGACCTTCAAGAACAGCCTGACGACTCTCCCCATGGGCGGCGGCAAGGGCGGCGCCGACTTCGACCCGAAGGGCCGCTCGGACGACGAAGTCATGCGCTTCTGCCAATCGTTCATGACGGGTCTGGCCCGCTACATCGGCAAGGACGTCGACATCCCCGCCGGCGACATCGGCGTCGGATCCCGGGAGGTCGGGTACCTCTTCGGACAGTACAAGCGCATCCAGAACGAGTGGAGCGGGGCGCTGACCGGCAAGGGTCCCGCCTACGGCGGGAGCCCGCTGCGCACCGAGGCCACGGGCTACGGCTGCGTCTACTTCGCGCGCGAGATCCTGGCCCGCGCCGACGAGGTGCTGGAGGGCAAGACGTGCACGATCTCGGGATCCGGGAACGTGGCCCAGTACACGGCCGAGAAGCTGATCGAGATGGGCGCGCGCGTGGTCACGCTGTCGGACCGCCACGGCTTCGTGCACGACCCGGGGGGGATGACGCTCGAGAAGGTGCGCTGGGTGGAGGAGCTCAAGACCGTGCGGCACGGCGGTCTCGAGGAGTACGCCCGCGAGTGGGGTGCCGCCTTCCACGCGCGCGAGACGCCGTGGTCGGTGCCCTGCGACCTGGCTTTCCCCTGCGCCACCCAGAACGAGCTGGACGTCGACGACGCGCGGACGCTGATCGCCAACGGGTGCCGGCTGGTCAGCGAGGGGGCGAACATGCCGGTGACGTACGAGGCCTCGAAGGTGTTCGAGGCCGCCCGGGTGTCGCACGCGCCCGGCAAGGCCGCCAACGCGGGCGGGGTCGCGATCTCTGGCCTGGAGATGGCGCAGAACGCGATGCGGATGAGCTGGACCCGCGAGGAGGTCGACGAGCGCCTCCGCGCCATCATGCGGCAGATCCACGAGCGGTGCGTCGAGCACGGCTACGGGTCCGACGGCTGGGTCGACTACGTGCGGGGAGCCAACGTGGCGGGCTTCCTGAAGGTCGCCGACGCCATGCTCGCCTTCGGAGTGGTCTGAGTCGGCGTGGTCCGACCCCCCTTTCGGTAAGCCGCCTGACTGTACCCGCTGGCCCGTTCGGATACCCTAGGAGTCCACTCCACCAATGGGAGGACGCATGCTTGGGATATCCGATACCCGCACGATCCCGCACCCGCTGCACCACGTCCCGTCCGAGCTGGGGGCCTTCCTCTCCAGCGATGCCCGGATCGAACAGGCCTACGAGCGGCTGACGCTCTCCGGCCGCCGGGAGCTCGCCGAATGGATCGAGAGCGGGGCGACCCCCGTCGAGCGCCGCAGCCGCGCCCGCCAGGCGGCGGCGATGATCCGGGGACTCTAGTCCCCCCGACATGAAGCTGGCCGAAGGGGTCGCCCGCCTGGAGCGCTTCGGGGAGATCGCGCGCCTCCTCTGGAAGTACGGGCGCTCCGACCTCGTCGAGCAGGCCGGGATCGCCCCCGAGCTCAAGGAAGAGCCCGTCCTCGAGGGCGACGCCGCGGCCAGGGCCGAGCAGCTGGCCGACGACCTCGAGGCGATGGGGCCCACGTTCGTCAAGCTGGGCCAGATCCTATCCACCCGCGCCGATCTCCTACCGCCGCCCTACCTAGAGGCCCTCGCGCGCCTCCAGGACCGGGTCGAGCCGCTGCCCTTCGAGGTCATCGAGCGGGCGGTGGAGGAGGAGCTCGGGGTGCGGATCAGCAAGGCGTTCCTGACCTTCGACGCCGAGCCGCTGGCCTCCGCCTCGCTCGGCCAGGTCCACGCCGCCGCGCTCCGGGATGGCCGGCTGGTGGCGGTCAAGGTGCAGCGGCCCGGGATCCGCGATCGCATCCGCGAAGACCTCGAGGCGCTCGGCAGCGTGGCCTCGCTCCTCGACAAGCACACCGAATGGGGCCGGCGCTATCACCTGGAGGGGATGATCCGCGAGTTCGGCGGCTCGCTCGCGCGCGAGCTGGACTACCGGGCCGAGGCAGCGAACCTCGAGCAGCTCGCCGGGCAGATCGCGGAATTCGACCTGCTCTACGTACCGCAGCCGGTCCACGACTACACGACCGACCGCGTTCTCACGATGGAGCTCGTGCGCGGACGCAAGGTCACGGACATCTCTCCCATGGCGCGTCTCGAGATGGACGGCGAGCGGCTCGCGGATCAGCTGTTCAAGGCGTACCTGAAGCAGATCCTCGTGGACGGCCGCTTCCATGCCGATCCGCATCCCGGCAACATCTTCTTGACCGACGACGGGCGGGTCGCCCTCATCGATCTCGGCATGGTCGGCAGGATTCCGGACGACATGCGGAGCGATCTCCTGCGGCTGGTGGTGGCGGTCGGAGAGGGCAAGGGTGGGGAAGCGGCGCAGGTGGCGCTCGATATCGGGCAGGTCGTCGACGAGCTCTACGACCCGTCGGAATACCGGCGCCGCGTCGAAGACCTGGTCCAGCGCTACCACGGCGCCCGGGTGGAGGACATCGAAGTCGGCTCGATCGTCATGGAGATCGCCCACATCGCCGGAAGCGCGGGCGTCAGGGTTCCCAGCGAGCTGACGATGCTCGGCAAGACGCTGCTGAACCTCGACGCGGTGGGGCGCGCGCTGGCGCCCGACTTCGATCCGAACGCCTCGATCCGTGAGAACGCCGCGGAGCTCCTGGCGAGGCGCATGCGAAGGGAGTTCTCGCCGGGGAACATCTCCAACGCGGCGCTGGAGATCTTCGACTTCGTCCAGCGTCTGCCGGCGCGCGCCAACAAGATCCTCGATCGGGTCGCCGAGAACGAGCTCGCCATCAAGGTCGAGGCGATCGACGAGCGAACCATCGTGGAGGGGTTCCAGAAGGTGGCCAACCGCATCGCGATGGGCCTCGTGCTCGCCGCCTTGATCGTCGGCGCCGCGCTCCTCATGCAGGTGCGCACGACGTTCACGATCCTGGGATATCCCGGCCTCGCGATCCTGTGTTTCCTCGGCGCGGCTTTCGGCGGCCTGGCGCTGGTCGGAAGCATCCTGCTCGGGGATCGGCGCGAAAAGAGATCGGCCTCCCCTTCCCGCCCCGGAGAAAACCGTTTGTAGTAGCGCCCCGGTTGGGTTATCATGGAGGCGGGTCTTTTACCGCTGACGGGTAGCCCGCTCCCGCACCGACGACAGCATCGACGACCGT
>JAICQP010000017.1 GCA_025937815.1 Gemmatimonadota bacterium | reverse complement strand
CTTGGGCAGCGATCGGCCGACGACACGGAGCCCCCCCGACGGGGCCCGCCCGCCGTCGCCCGGCGTAGACTCAGGCTCCGCCATACAGCGCCTCGGGTGTGGCCTCGACCCGCCCGCCGCGCATCCGCGCGGCGGCCAGCTCGACGGCCTCGTAGATCTTCAGATAGCCGGTGCAGCGGCAGAGGTTCCCCCCCAACGCCTCGACGATCTCCGCGCGGTTCGGCGCGGGCTTCTCGTCGATGAGGGCCTTGCCCGCCAGGAGGAACCCGGGAGTGCAGTACCCGCACTGTGCCGCGCCAAGCTCCGCGAACGCCTGCTGCAACGGGTGGAGCCCCGCGGCCGACTCCATGCCCTCGATCGTCGTGATCTCGCGTCCCTCCAGGGCGGCGGGGATCTCCAGACAGGAGAGGACCGGCCGGCCGTCGACGAGGACGGTGCACGTCCCGCACTCGCCCAGCTCGCAACCGTGCTTGGTGCCGGTGAGCCCCAGCTCCTCGCGAAGAACTTCGAGGAGAGTATGGTGAAGCGGCGCGGTGACGGCGCGCCTTTCCCCGTTCACCGTGAGCGTCAGCTGAACGAGCCCTGGCTGCATGAGGACAAGGTAAATGCCGCTGGAGCGCCTTGCACCGACCATCAGGATCGGGGCTACCTTGTACGGATGGTACGCCGGGGCGAGCAGGGGGCGATCGAGGATTCGCGTCTCGATCGATTGCGCCGGCTGGTCGCCCACGCCTACGAGCGCGTGCCGTTCTATCGCGAGCGGCTCCAGCTCGCGGGTGTCCGCCCCGGGGACATCCGCGCCATCGACGACATCGCCCTGCTCCCGATCACCGATAAACGCGACCTTGCCGACAGGCCGCCCGGGGAGATCACCGCCTCGGGGCTCGATCCGGCGCGGCTCGTCGCCACCATGACATCCGGGTATTCGGGCGAGCCCTTCGTCATCCGCCGGACCCGCCGCGAGCAGACGCGCTGGGCCCGCAGCTGGCTGCCCGATCTCCTCGCGGCGGGACTGCGCTCCGGCGACCGTGTGGCTTCCGTGTTCGCGGTCCGCGAGGAGCGGACCGACGGCGTCGGACTCCTGGAAACCCTGGGACTGGTCAGCGAGACCGTCGTCGACTGTGCCGAGGACTCGCCCGAGATCATTCGCCAGCTCGCCAAAGCGCGGCCCGACTTCCTGCGAGGCATGGCCGGCGTCCTCGAACACCTGGCGAACAGCATGGCCGAGGCGGAACGACCCATCTGTCCGCGTGTCGTCTGGGTCTCGGGCGAGGTCCTGACCCCCGTCGCGCGCCGGCGGATCGAAGCCGCGTTCGCAGCGCCCGTCCACAACGCGTACGGAACGCACGAGATCGGGCTGCTGGCATCCGACTGCCGGGACAGCGGGCTCATGCACGTCTCGTCTCCGGGGTCGATCGTCGAGATCCTGACGCCGGATAACCGGCACGCGGAGGAGGGCGAGACCGGCGAGGTCGTGGTCACCGCGCTCGATTTCTTCGCGGCTCCGTTCATTCGATACCGACTCAAGGACCTGGCGACGCGTGGGGCGGCGGCCTGCCCCTGCGGGGCCCGCTTCCCGACCATCGCGCACATCGACGGGCGATCGATCGACTACTTCGAGATGCCGGACGGCCGCTACCTGCATCCCTACCGGATCCTCGGTCCGGCGCTGGCGGCCGCGCCCTGGATCCGGCAATACCAGCTGGTGCAGGAGAGCCGCGACCGGATCGTGCTGCGGCTGGTGCGCGAGGGACCGCTCGACGAATCCGAGCGGCGACGACTGCGCAGCACGGTCGATTCTCTGCTGGGACCCGACGTGCGCTTCCGGGTGGAGGCCGTTCCCCGGATCGCGGCCACCCCGGGTGGAAAATCGCGACCCATCGTCTCGCTCGTGGAGTGACGTGTTGCTTTCCGCGCCCGTCCCCGCCGCCACGGTGTTCCTCCACAGCCCATCGGAAGCGCCCGACGCGCGGACGGTCGCGCTGCAGGTGCCCGAGTTCGAGTGGTACGGCGAGCGCGCGCTTCTACTCGCGTGGCCGTCCGACTTCGTCGCCGTCGCGCATCCCGTCGACGAGGGCTATCTGAGCTACCTGCACACGCTCGGAATCGGGCCCCGCTTGGAGAACGTGATCGTCGTCGAGGGGGTGTCGCCGGGCGCGGGCCTCTCCGAGGTGCTGAGCGCGCAGCCCGCCGCGATCGAGCGATTGGCGGGAGGCCTGAGAGGCGTCGAGTCGGTCGTCCTGAGCCCGTTCTTCGCGACGCCCGCGATCGATGCGCTGGCCGGCGCCCTGGAGGGGCTGCTCGGTCGGCCCGTGCGGGCGGTGGGAGGTCCACCGGAGCTCGTGCGGCGGCTCCACGACAAGCCGTTCCTGCGTGGGCTCGCTCAATCCCTGCGGATACCCGTCGCGCCGGGAGAGGTCGTCGTGCTCCCCCATTCGGCCGAGCGGACATCGGGAAATCCAAATGCGCTTCGGCGCTCGATCGAGCGCTGGCTGGACGCGACGGGGCGGGTCATCGTGCGGGGCGCGTCCGGCGCCTCGGGCTCGTCCACGTTCCTTGTCGGACCCGACGAGATCGGGCCGGCGGTCGATTCGATCGCTTCCAGGACCGACAATCACGTATACCTCGTCCAGCCGCTCTTCCCTGCCACGAGCTCGCCGAACGTGGAGGTCGTCGTGGAGACGGGCGAAGCGCCACCGCGGATCGGGGTGACCGATCAGGTGCTGAGCGTCGATCTCGTCTACCGCGGCAGCCTGTGGCCTTCGAGCGCGAGCCGCGCGAAGGAGATGGTGGACGACGCCCTCGCCATCGCGGCCTGGATGCGGCGGCGCGGGTTCGCCGGGCGCGCGGGCTTCGACTTCGTCGAGCACGAGCGCGAGGACGGGAGCACCGGCTACTTCCTGACCGAGATCAACCCCCGGGTCAACGGCGCTTCGTATCCGCTCGCCCTCCTGGCGCGGCTGGCGGACCGCGCGAGCGGCGGCGCACCCGCCCCGGCCGCGTTCCGCTCGAGCAACGTCGCGGTCGCCGCGCGCGACTTCGCTGGGCTCGAGGCGCGGTGCGGGTCGCTCCTGTACGACCTCCGGCGCGGGGAGGGAGTGATCCCCTACGCGGTGGGCGCGCTGGCCGCCGGCAAGGTGGGGATCGCGTGCTTCGGCGCCACGCCGGCGCGAGTCGACGCGCTCTTCGCGGAGTTCGTGTACGCGGTGGCGGATCGACCCGCGCGCTCGGCGGCGGCATCGTGATCCTGGGAGCGCGACGCGGAATCATCATCGCCGGGCTCGCATCGCTCATCGTCGCGTCGGACGCTGCCGATGCGGCGGCCCAGATCGGCGCGGCCGGCCAGCAGACCGCGCGGCCCGATCGTCCGACGATCGGCCTGGTTCTCTCCGGCGGCGGCTCGCGCGGGCTCGCTCACGTGGGGGTGCTCGAGGTCCTGGAGGAGCTGCGGGTTCCGGTGGACCTGATCGCCGGAACCAGCATGGGCGCGATCGTCGGCGGGCTGTACGCGTCGGGTCTACCCGCCGACAGCATCAGAGCACTCGTCGCGGGGGCACAGTGGGAAGCGATCCTCTCCGACCGACCGCCCCGATCCGCACTCGATCTCGCGCATCGCACTCGGCAGCGCCGGTACACCGTCGAGATCGAGGCCGGCTTGTCGGGCGCAGGGCTCACCCTGCCCGGCGGGTTCATCTCCGGCCAGGAGCTGGGACTACTCCTGCGACGCGCGACACTGCCCGTGGCTGCCGTCGAGCGGTTCGACCGGCTCCCCATACCGTACGCCGCGGTTGCCACGGACATCGTGAGGTTCGAACGGGTCGTGCTCGACGAGGGCGACCTCGTCGAGGCGATGCGCGCCAGCATGGCTATCCCGATCGCAATCGCCCCGGTCGAGATCGACGGCCGGCTCCTGGTCGATGGTGGCCTGGTCGATGATCTCCCGGTGGAGCTCGCGCGGGATATGGGCGCCGACGTCGTGATCGCGGTCAACGTCACGCCCCCCCTGTTGGAGCGTGAAGAGATCGCGGGGCTCGTAGGCATCGCGCAGCAGGTCACTCGGGGGCTCGGACTTCAGGGTGTCGACCGTCAGCTCGCATCCGCGGACGTGGGAATCGTTCCCGAACTCGACGACATCGGCGTCTTCGACTTTCGACGAACCGAAGAGATCATCGGGCTGGGCGAGGCGGCCGCACGATCGAGCTCCGCCGCGCTGGTCCCATGGTCGCTCTCGGAGGCCGCGTACGCGGAGCATCGAGCCGCGCTTCTCCGCCGCCGCCCGGGTTCACCGACCTCGGTGTCGGATGTCCGGATCGATGGGCCGGATTGGTTCGACGACCGGATCGCGCTCACGCGAGTCGACCCCCGGCTCTCGCGCGTGTTCTCTGCGGAACTCGCGGAAGACGCGGTGCGACATATCCACGCGACGGGGGAGCTCGAGCGTGTCGGCTACGACATAGTCCCGGCCACAGGGGCGCCCGCTCTCGTCTTCGACATTCACGAGAAACCGCACGGACCGCACCTCTTGCTCTCCAGGATCGATCTGGTGCTGGACTCCGCCGAAGAGAAGCCTCTTCAGGTTGCGTTCGACGGGGTAGCCGCTTACGTGCGCACGCGGATCGGGGCTCGGTCCGCCATATGGCGGGTGGAGGCAGAGGTCGGCACGACGACGGCCATCGGCACGGCCTTCCGGCAGCCGCTCGATTTTGCCGGGCGCTGGTTCGTGGAGCCGTCGGCTCACGCAGGGCGGATTGAGCGACGAGTGTACCTGGGCGAAGAGTCGGACGTGGAGTACGAAACGCGGCGCGCAATCGTCGGGCTGGACGTGGGCCGGACGCTAGGTCTGTCGGGCGAGGCCCGGATCGGCGTGCGCGCCGGTCGCGAGAGCTCCGAGCCGCAGCCTTCGACGCCGGCCCTGATCGCTCGCTTCCCGGACGAGGCGGAGACGACGGCCGAGGTGCGCGCATCCTTAGTCGTCGACCGCGTGGATGCAGTCGGCATTCCCCGGCGCGGGATATACGCGAGCCTGGCGGGGCGGGCCTCACGGGAAGAGCTCGGCGCGGAGCGCAACTGGGCGGCGGCATCGCTCGACTTGCGCGCTTATGGGAGCCGGGGCCGCCACACGCTCTTCGCGCGAGCGATGGCCGGCGGCTCGTCACCCGCGCAGCGCCTCCCCGCCCGCGAGGAGTTTCTCGCCGGCGGCTTCGGGTCCCTGGCGGGATGGAGCGAGGGAGAGCTCCGCGGCGAGGCGTTCGGCGTGGCCCGGGTGGGCTGGCTCGCGCGCGTGGCCGAGCTGCCGCCTGCATTCCGCGCCGTCGTGGCCGGAGGCTGGGCCGACGCCGGGGATGCCTGGGAGCCGTCGCTGGACGAGGATCCCGCCGCGCGCGTGGCCGTCACCGCCGCGCTCGGCGTCGAATCCCCTATCGGACCTGCCTTTCTCGCCCTGACCCGCGCGGAGGACGGCGGGCGAGTCACCTTCTCGATCGGCCGCTCACCGTGAGGCTGATTGCTTGATCGCGACACAGCCGGTCGCCAACTTAGCTCGATGGAGCGCATCGAGGGGATCGCGAAGCTGACGGGGGCCGAGCGCTACGTCGACGACCTGCCGGCCGAGGGCGCGCTCTGGGGCATGACCGTGCGGAGTCCAGCACCGCGCGGACGGATCCGCGAGGTCCGCTTCGATCCCTCCGTCGACTGGTCGCGGTTCGTCGTCGTCGACCATCGCGACGTGCCCGGCGCAAACGAGGTCCTCCTCATCGAGCCCGACCAGCCCGTGCTGGCGACCGATCGCGTGCGTCACGTCCACGAGCCCGTGGTGCTCCTGGCCCATCCATCCCGCGACGCGGTGCGGCAGGCGGCTCGTGCCGTCGAGGTCGTCGTCGGACCCGAAGAGCCGTATCTGGACTTCGCTTTGCCGCCGCGCCCAGCGCAGATCCAGCGCGGGGACGACAACGTCATGAAGCGTATCGAGGTGCGAAAGGGGGACGTAGAGGCGGCGCTCGCGCGCGCCGCGCGCATCGTGGAGGGAGAGTATCGCACCGGCGCGCAGGAGCACGTCTACATCGAGACGCAGGGGATGCTGGCCTGGGAAGACGCGGGGGTCCTGTTCATCAAGGGAAGCCTCCAGTGCCCGTACTACGTGCACAAGGCGGCGCTCCGCGCGCTCGGCCGCGACGCCGATGCAGTTCGCATCGTCCAGGCGCCGACGGGGGGCGGCTTCGGCGGCAAGGAGGAATACCCCTCGATGATCGGCCTCCACGCCGCGCTCCTCGCCCTCAAGGCGGGCCGGCCGGTCAAGATCGTCTACGACCGCGGTGAGGACATGGAGGCGACGACGAAGCGCCACCCCGCGATCGTGCGCCACCGGACCGGCGTGAACGCTGACGGGCGACTCATCGCCCAGGACATCGACGTGCGGATGGACGGCGGCGCGTACGTGACCCTCTCCCCCGTCGTCCTCTCGCGCGGCGTCATCCACGCGGCCGGCCCGTACAGCTGCGACAACGTCCGGATCGTCGGGCATGCGGTGATGACGAACAGCCCGCCCCACGGCGCCTTCCGCGGATTCGGCGCGCCACAGACCCATTTCGCGAACGAGCGTCACATGGACGTCGTGGCGGCCACGGTCGGGATGGACGCGATCGAGTTCCGTCGGCGGAACATGATCGGCGACGGTGATTCCACCGCTACCGGGCAGGTCATCGCGGACGGCGTCGATCGAGCCGCTCTCCTGGGCCGCGCGGTCGAGCTGTCGGGGTGGCGCGAGAAGGAGGCCGCCCACGCCCGGCTCGCGCGCTCGGATCCGTGGATCCGACGCGGCATGGGCGTCGCGTGTTTCCACCACGGAGCGGGGTTCACCGGCGGCGGCGAGGTCATGCTGGCCTCCCGGCTCGACGTGGCCGGCCTGCCGGACGGCAGGGTCGAGGTGCGGAGCGCGAACATCGAGATGGGCCAGGGGACGCTCACGATCTTCACCCAGATCGCGTCCGCGCGGCTCGGGCTCGATCCCTCGATGGTCACGATCGCGGAGGCGGACACGGGGCGCGTTCCGAACTCGGGCCCCACGGTCGCTTCGCGGACGGCGATGGTCGTCGGCCGGCTCGTCGAGGAGGCTTGCGACGAGCTGCGCGCGCGCCTCGGGCTCGGTCCGGACGTCGTCGGCGACTCGTTGACGCAGGCGCTCGTCCGGTGGCACGCCGAGCGGCCGGGCGCGGAGCTCGTCGGCGAGGCGAAGTATGAGCCGCCTCCAGGAGTTCGCTGGGACGACGAGAGCTACACGGGCGACGCGTACGCGGCCTACGGCTGGGCTGCCTACGTGGCGGAGGTGGAGGTCGACCTGAGGACCTACGCGGCTCGCGTGATCGACTTCGTCGCCGTCCAGGATGTCGGCACGGTGCTCAATCCGACACTCGCGCGCGGCCAGGTGCAGGGCGGCGTGGCGCAGGGGATCGGCTGGGCGCTCATGGAGGAGTGCCGCTGGAAGGACGGCGCGATGGAGAACGCCGAGCTCACCAACTACATCATCCCGACCTCCGACGACCTTCCCCCGCTCCGCGTCCACTTCGAGGAGACGCCCTGGCCCGGCGGCCCGCTGGGCGCGAAGGGCCTCGGCGAGCTCCCCATCGACGGGCCCGCCCCGGCGGTCGTCAACGCGATCGCGCGCGCGGTCGGCGTGGATCCGCGCGAGATCCCACTGACGCCCGAGCGTCTCATGGCTCTCATCGAAGACGACCGGGCCCGGCATGCGCGGATCGCCTGAGATCCCCCTCACGTTCACCCTGAACGGCCGGCCCGTGTCGGTCGCGGTGGATCGTTCCGCGCGGCTCCTCGACCTCCTGCGCTACGACCTTGGCATGACCGGCACGAAGGAGGGGTGCGGCGAGGGCGAGTGCGGCGCCTGCACGGTGTGGCTGGACGGCCTTCCCGCGGATTCCTGCCTCGTTCCGGCGTTCCAGGTCGAGGGTCGGGACGTCCGGACGATCGAATCCGTCGATCCGGATCGGGTCCTGGAGCTCCGCTCGGCGGGGGCGACCCAGTGCGGCGCCTGCACGCCCGGCGTCGTCATGACCGCCATCTGGATCATCGAGAACCCCGGCCTGCTCGACACTCACACGGTGCGGGAGCTGATGGCCGGAAACCTCTGCCGGTGCACGGGTTACGATGGAATCATCGAGGGGATCGAGGCGGCGGTTGGCGGCCGCGGCGGCGAGGCTTCCGCGGCGAGGCAGGTCGGGTGAAGGTGCCGCGCCCCGCGGATCTCGCGCAGGCTCTCGAGCTCCTGGGCCAGCGGCGGTCCGAGACGCCGCTCGTCCCCATCGCGGGCGGAACGGACCTCATGGTCCACTGGCCCGTGCGGCCGGACGCTCGAACCCGCGAGTACGTCGATCTGGCGGCCGTCGGGGAGCTTCGCGGCGTCCGCTGGTCGGAGGAAGCGCTCGAGCTGGGCGCCCTGGCGAGCTACTGGGACGTGATCGTCGACGCCCAAGCGAACGAGGAATTTCCGATCCTGGTCGCGTCCGCCCGGCAGGTGGGCGCGATCCAGATCCAGTCGCGCGGCACATGGGCGGGGAACATCGTCAACGGCTCGCCCGCCGCCGACGGCGTGCCCGTGCTCATGGCGTGCGACGCCGTCGTGGTCCTGGCGTCGCGGGAGGGGACGCGTGAGGTCGCGCTGGACCGCTACTACACGGGGTATCGCGAGGGCGCGCGCCGGCACGACGAGCTCGTCGTCGCGATCCGGATCCCCCGCATCGCGCGTAGCCTCCAGCGGTTCGTCAAGGTCGGCCCGCGGAGGGCGCAGGCGATCGCCAAGGTGGGCCTCGCCGTGACACGCTCCGAGGCGGGCTGGCGGGTCGTGGCGGCGAGCGTCGCGCCCACTGTCAGGCGATGTCGCGCCGTCGAGCGACTGCTGGAGGAAAACGGGATGCCGAGCGCGCCCGAGGATCTCGACCCCGCGCTTCGCGAGGACGTGTCGCCGATCGACGACATCCGCTCGACCGCAGAGTACCGCGCGCGCGTACTCGGCCGCGTGCTGTTCGACGCGGTGCGGGACGGGGCCGAACGCGCCGGTTAGGTTTCGCGCCGCGGATGCCCGAACCATCGACCTCTCTGTCCCAGGCGGCGAACGCGTACAGTTCGTGGGCGCGCATGCACCCCGGCGATCCGCCCACCCGCCAGCCCGTCCACACGGTCTACGGCGGGGCGGATCTCTTCCGCGCCGACACGGCACGGCGGCTCGGGGATCTCGCGCTTCGATCGCTGGAGACGTACGCCCCCGATCCCGGGACCCTGGCGAGCGCCATCGGGCTGGACCCTGGGCTCGCGGAAACGGTGCGGGCGCGTGTGAAGGCCAAGCTCGAGACCGAGCCGGTCGAGGACTTCCGGATCGACTTCGAGGACGGCTTCGGCAACCGGCCTGACGACGAGGAGGACGCCGCGGCCAGACAGGCCGGCCGGGAGGTCGCCCGGGGCATCGCCGACGGGACGCTTCCGCCCTTCATCGGGATTCGAGTCAAGCCGTTCTCCGCCGAGCTCGCGGCACGTGCGGCACGGACGCTCGACCTGTTCCTCTCTTCCCTGCTCGAGGCCAGCGGCGGGCGACTGCCGGAGTGGCTCTTCGTCACCGATCCCAAGGTCGTCGTCCCCGAGCAGGTCGCCGTGCTCGCCGATCTCCTCGACGGGGTCGAGTCGCGCTCCGGGCTCGCGCCAGGGACGATCCGGCTCGAGATCATGGTCGAGACTCCGGCATCGATCCTGGGCCCCGATGGGAACTGTCCGCTCCCCGCGCTGGTCGCCGCGGGGCGGGGTCGCTGCGCCGCCGCGCATTTCGGCGTCTACGACTACACCGCGTCACTCGGCATCACGGCCTTCCACCAGGACCTGGATCACCCCGCCTGCGACTTCGCGCGGCACGTGATGCAGGTCGCTCTATCTGGATTGGGAGTATGGCTTTCGGACGGCGCCACGAACGTAATGCCGGCACCGCCCCACCGGGTCGCGGATGGCGCTCCGCTCACGGCGGAGCAGGCAGCCCGGAACCGGGACGCCGTCCACCGGGGCTGGGCGCTCCACTTCCGCCACGTACGGCATTCGCTGCGGCACGGCTACTATCAGGGGTGGGACCTGCACCCGGCGCAGCTCCCCACCCGATACGCGGCCGTGTACGCCTTCTACCTGGAGGCCCTGGACGCGGCGACCGATCGCCTGTCGCGGTTCGTCGATCGGGCCGCGCGCGCGACCCTGACCGGGGACGTCTTCGATGACGCGGCGACGGGGCAGGCGCTTCTCAACTTCTTCCTGCGGGGGCTGGCGTGCGGGGCGATCACCGATGCCGAGGCCGCCGCGACCGGGCTCACGCGGGACGAGATCGCGACCCGCTCCTTTCCCGCGATCCTGCGCTCGCGCCGCAACCGCTAGGAGCGGCGCCGCTCCTCTCCGACGGAGATCGCGAGGCCATCGGGATCGAGGTACTGCGCGAGACGCGCGCCGAAGACCTCCTTCGGCTCCTGGACGCACGGCATCCCGTGCTCGACCATCCGCGCGTAGAAGGACGCGAGCCTTTCCTCCTCCGGCACGGCGCCCTGCCTCCTGCTCATCCGGGGTGGATCAGAAGAGGTGCCAGACAGGTGGGAAGGTCAGGACGACGCCGAGCGCCACCAGGAGCAACGAGAGGCCGAACACGCCGGAAGACTTGCTCCGATCCTTCCAGCGGCTGTGGAGGACCGCCCACGCGGCGAGCCAGATCACTACGCCGGCCGCCGTGCGTCCCGTCACTCCCCCCGCCGGGCCGTACAGAGCGGGAACCTCGAAGACCCCGAGCTCGTTCAGGAACACGACGAGGCCCAGGCCGAGCGCACCGATCCCCGCCGACAAGGACGCCGCAAGCGCCGCACCGTTTGTCACCGCGCCCTCGGGTTCTCTTCCGGCCATCGTCATGCGACCTCCTCTACTCGAGCGGCGCGACTTTGTTGACGAAGGTCCCGAGCAACGCCGCGTACGCCGCCAGAGCGAAGCAGGTCGCCAGCACGGCGGTCGTCATGCGATTGATCGCGCGGTCGCTGAGGATTCGCGACCGGTACCGTACGGCGATGAACGCCGCCGCCGTCGCCAGCATCGCCGCGATCCAGGGAACGTGCTCCTTCGTCTCCATCGCGAAGGAATGAAGCCAGTCGGTCTCCGGATTCGACGTGAGGAGAGACCGGGGGTACGCGGTGAGATCCGTCAGTCCCTCGGGCGGCGTGGCGCGGTAGGGCGGGAAGACGATGTACGTACCGCCGATGACCGCCCCCCACACCAGGACGGCGGCGAGAACGATGAGCCACCGGAGGTTCCGTGAGCGCTTCTCGACGACCGCGTCCAGGTGCCCGTCGGTGCGCATGGTGATGAGGGCGAAAAGCGCCGCGAACAGGGTCAGGAGGCCGCCCCCTCCAGCACCCAGCCCGTGGAGCATGGTGAGGATACTGTCATAGCTGAACAGTGGGATGTCCATCGTCGTCCAGAATAACACAACCCGACGCCTAATTCGACTGCCTGGACCACCGGCCTACCAGCGAGCGCTCCTCTTCGGTCATCTCCGTGAGGTTTCCGAGCGGCATGATGCGGGTCTCGACCGTCACCGCGTGGATCTGGTCCGCCCGCGCGAGGATCTCCTCCGCGGTGTCGAACGCGATCCCCCCTGGTGGGGCGTCGAAGAGGTCGTGTGTTGGATGCGCCGAATGGCAGACCGCGCACCGCACGGCGATCACGTCGCGGACCTTGCGAAAGTCGACCGGAGCCGCGGAGGCCCCGGCCGGCGTCGGCGCGGGACTCCCGGCGGTGGCCAGGAGGGCGATCGCCGCGAGGCCCGCGGCGCCGACCGCCAGCATCCACGGCCGGTTCCGTCCGGCGTGTCGCAGATTGTAGTAGTGCCGCACCCACCCCCCGACCAGGGCCAGCGCGCCGAGGATCAGCCACCCGCGGGGATGCGCGTACGTCATCGGGTAGTGGTTCGAGATCATGACGAAGACGACGGGCAGCGTGAGATAATTGTTGTGGAGCGAGCGGCGCGCCGCGGCGACGCCGCGCCACGCCTCGGGCTCCTCGCCCGCTTCGATGGCGGCGACGAGCTTGCGGTGCGCGGGGATGATCACGAGGAACACGTTGGCGGCCATGATCGTCCCGACGGCCGCGCCCACGTGGATGTAGGCGGCGCGTCCGGACAGCCATCCCGACAGCGCCCACGCCGCGCCTGTGGCGACGACGAGCCCGACGATAGCGAAGAGGCCCGGCCTCTCGACCAGCGGCGTCCGGCAGAGGGCTTCGTAGAGGAGCCAGCCTCCGACGATCGCGGCCACGCCGATCGCGATCCCCGTCCCGGGGTGGATGTTCGCGACGCTCCGGTCGAGCAGGAAGGCGTCCGCCCCCATGTAGTAGACGAGCACGAGGAGCGATGCGCCGGACAGCCACGTGGCGTAGGCCTCCCACTTGAACCAGTGGAGCTCGCGCGGCATCCGGCCGGGAGCCACGCGGTACTTCGCCACCCGGTAGAAGCCACCGCCGTGGACCTCCCAGGCCTCTCCCTCGACCCCTTCCGCGGGGTCGGCTGCGGGCGCGAGCACGGCGTTCAGGCGGATGAAGTAGAAGGAAGTGCCGATCCACGCGATCCCCGCGATCACGTGGATCCAGCGCACCGCGAGCTCGACCCATTCGACGCCGGGCACTACCCCCTCCGCGGATTCGAACGTTGCGCCACCGGCTCAGCTCCCGCGATACGTCGAGTAGCCGTACGGCGAAAGGAGGAGCGGGACGTGGTGATGCTCGCCCGGGTTCTCCACCTCGAAGGCGATCTCGACATGCGGCCAGAACCCGGTCAGGCCCGTGCCGCGAAACCAGTCGCCCGTCTCGAAGCGGAGCCGGTAGGCGGCCACCTCGAGCGGGCCCGCCCCGTCGAACCTCGCGCGACCGTCCGCGTCCGTGCTCGCACGGGCGAGCTCGCGCCAGCCTTCGCCGGAGCGCACGCTGAGGAGCACTCCCATGCCCCCGGCGGGCCGGCCGCGCGCCACGTCGAGAACGTGGGTCGTGATGCTCATCTCTCCCCTCCCTCCGTCAGAAGCTTCGTCAATCGCAGCCGCCCGATTTTCCGTTCCTCGGCCGCGGCTACGCCGATCTCGACCTCCGGGCCGTTGGCGAGCCGGGCCTCGCAGTCGGCCAGCATCTCGTCGGCCGTGAGCCCGGTCGCGCACACGACGAAGGGCCAGCCGAACCGCCGCTCGTACTCCCGCTGGGCCCCGGCGAGACCTGCCCGCGCAGGCTCGCCGGCAGCGCTCATCCCCGCCTGCTCGCTCCGCGACCAGGCCGAAGCCTCGCCCCCCGACACGCGCCGGTCCTCCCCGATTCGCGGATGGGACGCGAAGGCTTCGATCCAGTCCGCGCGCGCGAGCGCGTCCCAGGCGGACTCGGCGACGGCGCTCAGCTCCGCCGGGTCGGCGAACGGCGCTCTCGCCGCGACCGTGGCCGCCCACCGCTTCGCGCCGCACACCTCGCGCAATACGTCTTCCGCCGCGTCGCGGGTCAATGCGTTCAGCCGGGACAGCCCCGGCTCGACCGTCACGCGAGCAGGGCTCCGTAGACGCGCAGCCGGGCGACACCGCCGTCGGGATAGATCGACAGCCGCACGTGGGTGGCGTCCGCGGACGAGAGCGCGGGGGGCTCGAAGCCCTGCACGCGATCGGGCGCGAGCTTCGTCCGGGGCAGGATCTCCCGCCAGCCGGCGTCGTCGTGCAGGAGCTCCGCCGCTCCCGCGCCACTGGCGTCGAGCGCTTCTACGCGCGCGCTCTCGGGGTAGTTGCCCTTGAAATGCCGGGTGTCGACCGCGATTCCCTCGATCCGTGCCCGATGGCCGAGTCGGACCACGACCCAGTCGTTTCCCGGACCGCGCCGGCGCCGGGTCTCCCAGCCGTCCCACATCCCCTCGGGATCGTCGGGAAGAAGCAGGTGGTGCGGGGCGCCGAAGAACTCGTCGCTCGAGGCGACCACCGAACCGCCTCGCGGTATCGACGCGACCTCGGCGGCGCCATCCACCCTGGCGAGCGCCTCCCAATCGGGGACGGCATCTCCGTGGACGCGTAACCGCGCCACACCGCCGTCCGGGAAGATCGAGAGCCGGACGTGCGTGCAGAGGCGCGGCTCATCCACGTCGAACGCGTTCTTCGTGTCCCCTTCCAGCGGCGAACGCGAAACGAGCGGCGCCCATTCCACGCCATCCCAGCGCGCGGGCTCGACGTCGAGGCGGACGCCTTCGACCGACGCGCTCTCCGGATGGTTGCCCCGGAAGTGCGCCGTGTCGACGACGACGCCCCGCGCGACCCCGGGGACCCCGAGGCGAACCACGCACCAGTCGTTTCCGGGCTCCCGCCGCCGGCGCGTCTCCCAGCCGTCCATCCACTTGCCGCGGTCCGTGTAGCGCCCGGGATCGAACGTCGCGTCGCCCTCGCGCAGAAGGTTCTCCTTGGGCGCGAAGAACTCGTCGTTGGCGGCCACCGCACGGCCCCCGAGTCGGCGGGAGGCGAGGTCGGGCAGACAGAGGAAGCCGCTCATCCGGCGCGGCGCGCGGTCGCGGTCGCGGCCCCGAGCATGAGCCAGCGGCCGTCAGCCGACCTCGGGAATCTCCCTCGCTCGTAGATCACGCGCCCCCTGAGGATCGTCGTCTCGACCATCCCGGCGAGCGTGCGACCCTCCCACGGGTTTGCGCAGTGCCGCTGATGGAGCGCGGAGGCTTCGACCTCGAACTCGCGCGCGGGATCCCAGACGACGAGATCGGCGTCGAGCCCCGCGTGGATCCGGCCCTTCCGGCCCGAGAGGCCTGCCAGCCGGGCCGGCGCTTCCGCCAGCCATCGAGCGATCTCGACGAGCGATTGTCCGCGCCGTCGCGCCTCGGTCCAGGTCGCCGGGAGGCGCAGCTCGAGCCCCGCGATCCCGCCCCACGCCTTGCCGAAGTCCCCCGCGGGCTTGAGCGCGGGCGGGCAAGGCGAATGGTCGGACGCCACGAGGTCGAGCGTGCCGTCGTGGAGTCCCCGCCAGAGCGCGTCCCGGTGCGGGGCCTCGCGGATCGGTGGCGCGCACTTGAAGCGCGTGTCGCCGTCGGCCACGTCCTCGGACGCGAAGCAGAGATAATGGGGGCACGTCTCCGCGGAGAGGGCGGCACCCGCCGCCTTGGCCCGCCGGATCTCATCCAGGGCTTCCTCCGACGACACGTGGACGATGTGGGCCCGCGCGCCCGTCCTCCCCGCCAGGGTCGCCACGCGCGCGACGGCGCGCGCCTCGGCAGCGGCCGGCCGCGACGCCGCCCACGCCGCGTGCGAGGCGGGCTGCGCTGCCAGCTCGATCTCCACTCGCCCGATCTCGGCCGCATCTTCCGCGTGTACCAGAACAGGCGCGCCGCGCCCGGCGACGGCCGACATCGCGGCCCCCAGCGTGACGTCGTCCACCGGCGGGAACTCGTCGATCCCCGACGGCACGAGGAACGCCTTGAAGCCTAGCGCTCCGGCGTCGAGAAGGGCCGCGAGCTCCCCCAGGTTTCCGGGCACGATCCCTCCCCAGAACCCGTAGTCGACCAGGCACGCGCCCTTTGCCGCGGCGACCTTCGCCTCGAGGGCGGGCACCGTGGTCGTCACCGGCGAGGAGTTGAGCGGCATGTCTACGATCGTCGTCGTCCCGCCGGCGGCCGCCGCGCGTCCGGCGGACTCGAATCCCTCCCAGTCTGCGCGCCCGGGATCGTTGACGTGCACGTGGGTGTCGACGAGGCCCGCCATCACGACGGAATCGCCGGCATCGATCTCCGCCTCCGCGTCGAGCGCGGCGTCGATCGGCGAGACCCTGTCGATCCTGCCCGCCGACACGGCGATCGCCGCGGGTCGAACGCCCTCCGGCAGGACGACACGCGAGCTGCGGACGACGAGATCCATGCGGCCCAAGCTATGGCCCCGGGTGCGCCGGCGGAACGCCTTCCCTTGCCCGGCTGTCCCGGGCGACCCACCTTCGGAGCATGCCCGATGAGTCCATGCCGCTCGAGGAGCGGCTCGTCGTGATCGGCGACCGCGTGCTGATCCAGCCGGACGAGGGCGAGCACCGTACAGAGGTCGGGCTCTACCTGCCGCGCTGGGCGGTCGAGAAGGAGTCGGTGCAGGCTGGGCGGATCGTGGCCGCCGGCCCCGGAATCCCACTGCCCGATCCGGGGTCGATGGAGGAGGAGCCGTGGAAGACGCTCGATTCCTCCTCGCGCCACGTGCCGATGCAGGCGCGCGTAGGCGATTACGCCATTTTCCTCAGGAAGGCTTCCGTCGAGATCAAGTTCGAGGGCCGGACGTATCTCATCGTCCCGCAGGGAGCGATCCTGCTCCTGGACAGGAACCCTCCGGCGAGCCTCCCCGAAGCGTCGGCGCCGGAAGAAGAATAGACGCCAACGGGGGGGCTCCGGCTACCCTCGAAGGCCGGGCCCGATCACTCCGTCGATGTGCGCTGCCCCACCTCGCGGTCCAGGATGAGTAGCGCGGCCTTGTCGTCTCCCGCCATCTCCAGCCGCTCGACGAGCTTGAGCGCGCTCGCCTCCTCCTCTACCTGCTCGAGGACGAACCACTGCATCAGCGCCTCGGTCGGGTAGTCGTTGTCCTTCTTCGCCGAAGCGTACAGCGCGTTGATCATCTCCGTGACGGATCGCTCGTGCTCGAGCGCCTTCTTGAGGACATCCAGCGGCGAATCGAAATCCGCGTCGGGAGCCGCGATGGAGCTCAGCGTCACCCTGCCGTCTCTGTCGATCACGAAGTCGAAGATCTTCAGGGCGTGGTTCACCTCTTCCTCCCGCTGAAGTCGCATCCAGTGGGAGAATCCGTCCAGGTTCCGGGCGGCGAAGTACTCCGCCATGGCGAGATACTGATACGCGGCGTAGAGCTCGTTGTTGATCTGCTCGTTGAGTGCTTTCTGGAGCTTGTCGCTCAGCATTGTGGCCTTCCTCCCGAAAAGGAGTCGACGGTATAGAGAATAATTCTCGAAAAGGAATATCTATTGACCGGCGGCAAGTCAACCCTCTCGAACGATGAGGGCGATTTTTCCTACGTGCCTTCGGCTCTCCAGCCGCCGATGCGCCTCGGCCGCATCCTCGAGGGGAAACGTGGCGTCGATTCGAGGACGCACCCGGCCCGACTCGAATAGCGGCCAGACCTCGGCCTCGAGAGCTCGCGCTATGGCGCCCTTCTCGGCGGGCGATCGCGGCCGCAGCGTCGAGCCGGTCAGGGTCAGCCGCTTCGCCATGAGGGTCCAGAGGTCGAGCGTTTCCTCGCGCCCCTCGAGCAGCGAGACCAGGACGAGCCGGCCCTCGGGCGCGAGAATCGCGAGATGCCGTGCGAGGTGGGGGCCCCCGAGGATGTCGAGGATGACGTCGACCCCGCGGCCGCCGGTCGCTTCGAGCACGACCTCGTCGTACGCTTCGGTCCGGTGGTCGATGGCGCGCTCGGCGCCCAGCTGCTCGCAGATCCGGCACTTCTCCGCACCAGCCGCGGTCGCGAACACCCGCGCCCCGCGCGCGGAGGCGAGCTGAATCGCGGCGGTGCCAATGCCGCCCGAACCCCCCTGGACGAGGATGCTCTCCCCCGCCGTGAGCCCTCCCCGCTCGAAGACGTTCGTCCACACCGTGAAGAACGTCTCGGGGATGGCGGCGGCCTCTACGAATGTGAGACCGCGGGGAAGCGGTAGCGCCTGCACCTCCGGCAGGGCGCAGTACTCGGCGTAGCCGCCTCCCGCCACGAGCGCGCACACCTCGGCGCCGACCTCGAAACGATGGGCGCCTTCTCCGCGCGCGGCCACCGTTCCGGCAACCTCCAGGCCCGGCAGGTCCGACGCACCCGGAGGCGGCGGGTAGCGGCCCTCGCGCTGGTGCACGTCGGGCCGATTGACGCCGGCGGCATGGACCGCGAGCAGGATCTCTCCCGGCCCCGGGATGGGAACGGGACGTCGCGTCGGAACGAGGACTTCCGGGCCGCCCGGACGCGAGATCACCACCGCCCGCATCTCGCGCGGCAGAGCGCCCGGCGCAGTTGCGCTGGAGAACGATTCGGCGACCACCCTGTCAGGTGCTTGGGCTGCCAGCGGGCGAGGCCGCCCGCTCCGGACTCAGCGCCAGGTTGATGGCCGTCTCGAGGGGAAGCGCGCGTCCCTTCTCCAGCAGCTCGTCGCATGCCGCTGAGCCCATAGCTTCCACGGCGGGAGCCAGATGCGTCCGCCACCACAGTTGCTCGTCCGGTGAAGCCTCGGCTCCTTTCGCTCCTCCCAGGCGTTCCGCCGCACCCAGGATCTGCGCTCCGCGATTCACGTCCCGGCGCTCCAGGGCCACGGCTCCCAGTCCGGCCAGGGAGAACGCGATCCCGCGCTTGTTGTTCAGCCGGCGATCGATCTCCAGCGCCTCCCGGTACAGCTCTTCGGCGCGATCTGCGTCTCCGGCGTCGAGCGCGATATCCGCCAGATGCTGGAGGGCGCTTGCGATACCGGGTTGGCTTCCGATCTGGCGACACAGATCCAGTCCTTCCTGAAACATGCCGCGAGCCTCTTCCGGACGGTTTCTCCGGCGGGCAACGTCACCCAGCCCGGCGAGTGCGTTGGCCACGTAGTGTCGGTCCCCTACCGAGCGGGCCAACGTCAGGGCCTGGGTATAGAGATCCGCACATCGATCGAGATCCCCCATGTGAAGGGCCGTTTTCGCCAATCCCCTCAGCGCCGCACACTCGCCGAGGGAGTTACCGAAAGCGCGGTCCATGGCGAGCGCTTCCTCGTAAAGCGGAATCGCCCTCTCGTATTTCTGAAGAGTCACCAGGCTCGAGGCCAGGCTTCGAAGCGCACGGGGGATGCCGCGAGAATCCTTCCTGCTTCGCTCCAGCTCCAGTGCCTCCTCGTAGTGCCGCGCCGCTTTCTCTCCGTCCCCGTCCATCGTCGCGATCGCGCCGATCGCCACGAGCAGGTCCGCTCTCAAGGAGCTCGGCAGGTCGGATCCCCGCTGTAGCGCAAGCTCCAGGCGCGTGCGCATCTCCGCGAAGTGCCCTCGCAGCCAGAAGAACCACCACATCGCGCTGCCGAGGCGCACCGCTTTTTCTACCTCTCCACTCTCCAGCGCCCAGTCCATGACCGCGGTGACGTTCTGGTGATCCCGGTCGAGTCGATCCAGCCATTCGGCCTGGTCGGGTCCCGTCAGGAACGGTTCCGCCCGTTGCGCGAGATCCAGGAAGTACTCCAGCTGCTGGCGCCGGACGGTTCCCGCCTCTCCCAAGGTTTCGAGAAGGCTCATCCCGTACTGACGGATCGTCTCCAGCATCTGGAAGCGAGGCTCACCCTCTCCCGTCTCCTCCTGGCGCACCAGGCTCTTCTCGACGAGGGAGGCGAGCAAGTCGATGACGCCGCGCTGCCCTTCCTTGCCTTTCTCCATCCAGTCCGCGGCTTCGAGGCTGCACCCGCCGACGAACGGCGCGATATGGCGGAACATCGCCTGCTCCCGGGGATCGAGCAGCGCGTAACTCCAATCGCAAACCGCCCGCAAGGTCTGATGTCGCTCGGGAAGATCGCGTGGTCCCTCGACGAGGAAGTCGAATCTGTCCTTGAGTCTGGCCAGCAATGCGGGGGGAGACATCATGCGAAGGCGCGCGGCGGCCAGCTCGATTGCGAGCGGCAAGCCATCCAGCTGGCGACAGATCTCCACGGCCGCATGCATGTCATCCGGACCCGGCACATGGACGGGCTTCACGGCTTCCATTCGCTCGAGGAACAGCGCTACGGCGCCGTACTTGGCCAGATCGGCCGGGCTTCGCCCGCGGGCGTCCGGACCGGGAAGCGCCAGCGGCGGCACCTCGAACACGCGCTCGCCGCGCACCCGGAGGGTGGCCTGGCTGGTGATGACCAGCTTGAGGTCGGGGAGCGCACCCAGCAGCTCGGCCACGACCGGCGCCGCCTTGAGCAGGTGCTCGAAACCGTCGAGGATCAGCAGGACGCGGCGGTTCCTGAGCGCGGCCACGAGCGCATCGCGGGGGCTGGGATCCATCTCCACGATGCCCATCGCGCGCGCCAGCGCGGGCACGAGGATGTCGGGAAGGTCGACCGCCGAAAGCGGAATGAATCGAACCCCGTCCGGGAAGCTCTCGAGCGCGCGAAAGGCGGCTTCGATCGCGAGCCGGGTCTTCCCCACGCCCCCCGGACCGAATAGGGTCACGATCCTGACCCCTGGATCGTGCAGCAAGCCCCGGACTTCGCTCAGTTCGTGTTCCCGACCGACAATCGGAGTCGGTTGGGTTGGAAGGTTGTGTGTTACACGGCTAGTCGACGTGGGAAATCCGACACGCGCAAGCAACCGTTGGAAGCGCGGATCATCATGCAGGTGGGCGAAGCGGGGCTCTACTCGGAGGCTCGTGAACCAGCTGGTGCGCTCCTCCAGCGCCAGGTCGAACCAGCGGAAAGCCTCGTCCCGGTCGTCGAACGCCAGATACGCGGTCGCCACGAGGAACGCGGAGGTCTCCCCTCCCTCTGCCATAGACCGCAAATCCGCCAGCAGACCCAGCGCCTCCTCGGTACGCCCGACCGCGGCGTAGCCGAGGACCAGACCGGCGATGGCTCCCTTGAATCCCGCCAGCTCCCGAATGCGCTCGAAGTGTCGCAGGGCCTCGTCGGGCATTCCCTTCTGGAGGCAGCAAAAGGCCAGATAGAAGTTTGCGTTGTAAAAGTGAGGACCTCGCTCGAGGGCCCGCCGACACTCCTCCATCGCCTCGTCGTAGCGCCTGGCGTGGTAGAACACTCCGGCAACGGCCGCTGAAATCGGAAGCGAATACGGGTCCATGCCCTGGGCGCGGCGAACCTCGACGATGGCTTCATCGAAGCGACCCATCTCACGCAGGAAGTTCCCGTAGCGGTACCGACCCTCGGCGTACTCCGGGTCCAGGGCGAGGGCCCGCCGGAACCCACGGTCGGCCGCATCCCAATCCCAGTCGTACCGGAGTTGAACTTCTGCGAGAGCCGCCTGAGCGGCGGCCAGACAGGGATCCAGCTCCAGCGCTTTGCGTGCCGCCTCCCGGGCGCGAGGGTAGAGGTCTTTGGGGCGGCCCAGAAAGACGGCCCCCATAGCGATGTAGGAATAGGCCAGACCCGCCCAGGCCAGGGCATAGTCCGGATCGGCGGCGATCGCCTTCTCGAAATGGTCGATGCTCTTCCGGAAGTCCTCCGGTAAGTGGCGGTTCCAGTGATAGCGGCCCTTCAGGTATTCTTCGTACGCCTCCGAGTCGCGGGTGTGGCGCCGGGCGGTTCGTTCGGGTGCCCCGAGCTTAACCTGCAGGGCGTCGACGATGTCTCGCGATATCGTCTCCTGAAGGTCGAACACATCCTCGACTTCTCGCTCGTAGGTGTCGGTCCATAGCTGGTAGCCGTTCGTGGCGTCCACCAGCAGCGGGATGACCCGCACGCGGGTGCCGACTTTGCGAAGGCTTCCTTCGAGAACGACGTTCACCCGCAACGCCTCGGCGATCTCCTCGATTCCAGCGGCCCGCCCCTTGAACGAGTAGGACGAAGTCCTCGAGGCGACGCGCAGACCTTCCACACGGGAGAGCGAGTGGATCAGCTCCTCGGTTATTCCGTCGCTGAAGTACTCGTTGTCCTGTCCGGGGCTGAGGTCGACGAATGGAAGGACGGCTATGGCCCACGGGTCCGGGATACTGGACGCAGGCTGCCGATCGCTTTTCTTTTTCGAAATGACGCTTACAGCGTACAGCCGATGGACCCCCTCCAACCCGCGGAGATTTCGCTCACCCCGGTCCTCCATCGCGAAATCCGGCCGGCCCTTCAGATGGCGCCAGACCTCCTCGCTCACGAGAACCTCTCCGGGCCGCGCTTCGCGCTGGATCCGGCTCGCCGTATTGACCCCGTCGCCGTAGATGTCGTCGTTGGAGCTGACGACATCCCCCACGTGCACGCCGATCCGCAGAAGCGCCGAAGTTCCGCTCTTCTCGCTCAGATCCTGGAAATCGTTCAGCAATGCCAATGCAGCGCGTACCGACGCGTCCGTGCTTCCGAACTCGGCCATCGCCTCGTCCCCCATGAACTTGACCAGGCGACCGCCATGCGCCCCCACGGCCCGCCGCGCACACCCCTGAAGGAGGGAGACGAGAGCCATCGCAGTGCGCTCGTCGCGCGCGGAGACTCCCGTATAACCGACGATGTCAGCGAACCAGACGGCGGCAAGACGATGGATGGATGCGGGGAAAACCGCTATTTCGGACATGCTACATGCAATCTTGTCTCGGCGGCCCGGCATTTCAATCCATATCTTGGCACGGATGGAGAGGATGGGTAGTCTCTGGGCATGTGCGGGCATGAAACGGTTGACGCCGGTTCGCCACGTCGTTATTCCCCACGTCCTCTTCCGCCCTATCGCTTCGTTCCCGGTGAGACCCCCCACCCGACGCGCGATCCTCGTGGCCACTCTTTCGGCGTGAAGGCCGAGGTTCCGGGGCCGTGGCGGCTCGAGGATTGGCGGGACCTCGACGAGTGGCTGTGGGCGGTGGACCTGTTCAACCAGGGGTACTGGTGGGAGAGCCACGAGGCGCTGGAGGCGCTCTGGCATGCGGCGGGTCGGACCAGGGCACGCGCCCGGTTCGTCCAGTCGCTCGTTCATCTGTCGGCAGCGTGCCTCAATCGGAGGCGCGGACACCCGGAGGCTGCGCGGCGCCAAGCGGCGCGCGCGGCTCGAGGTCTCCGCGCGGCGCGTGACGCGGCTGCACTGACAACGCCCGGAAGCTCGGCGTCGGTCGTCATGGGGATCGATCTCGCTCGGCTGATCCAGGACGTGGAGCAATCGTTCGTCAGCGACGGAGCGCAGCCGATCCGGATCGAGCTCGACTGCGAGACGCCGTGAAGGCCGGTCCGCCGCTGACGGGCGCTCGCATCGATCGCTGGCTCTGGGCCGCGCGGTTCTACAAGACCCGGAGCCAGGCGGCCGTCGCGATCGAAGGCGGCAAGGTGCGGCTCAACGACGCGCGGCCGAAGACGGGCGCCCAGGTCCGGATCGGCGACGTCGTGCGAGTCCGGAGCGGGCCGATCGAGCGCACCGTGGTCGTCCGGGGGCTCGGGGAGCGTCGAGGCACAGCCGCGGCTGCGGCTGCGCTCTACGACGAGACCGCCGAGAGCCTCGCGCGGCGACGGGAGCGCGAGGCCCAGCTGAAGCTCATGCCCCAGACGTCGTATCGCGGCAAGGGCCGCCCCACCAAGCGCGAGCGGCGCGATCTCGACCGGCTCAAAGAGCCCTGGCCGGATTAGAAGGGAATCGCGCTAGAGCTGCTCGCGCAGCGCCGACGCCAGTCGATCGCGGCCACGTTCGAGAATCGACCATTCCTGAACGTCCTTCAACGTGATCTCCTTCGATCTGCGCATGTCGGCCCGCATCGATTCCTCGAGGTCGGTGACCAGCACCGTGTCCTCGGCGGCGACCACGACCTCGTAGTTCAGCTCGAATGAGCGATTGTCGAAATTCGCCGAGCCGACAATGGCCCAGTCCCGGTCGACGATCACGGCCTTTACGTGAAACATCGTGGGCTGGTATTCGAAGATCCGGACTCCCGCCTCGAGGAGCGGCCGGTAGTGGATGCGGCTCGCCCATCGCACCAGGCGGGAATCGTTGAGATCATTGGGGACGATGAGCAGGACTTCGACCCCACGCCGGGCAGTTTCTTCTATCGACTTCTGGAGGCCGGGATCGGGGGCGTAATAGGGCGTCGAAATCCAGACTCGCTCGCGAGCTCGCCGGAGCGACAGCCAGTACACGAACGCGACGGGAGATACCGTGCCCCCCGGCTGCCCCAGCACGGTGACCACTCGAGCCACACCGCTCGGCTCGATGGTCGGGTAGAAGCGCGCGCCGGCCAGCGCCTCGCCCGACGCCTCTCGCCAGTTCTCGGCGAAGGCCCCTTGCAGGTAGCGGACCGACGGCCCAGAGATGAGGAAATGGTCGTCGCGCCAATGATGCTCGTCTTCAGCGTCCCCCGTCCATTCCGTGGCGATCCCGACGCCTCCGGTGAACCCCCGCGTCCCATCGACCACCATGACCTTGCGATGTGTGCGACCGTTCATGCGCCTCAGCTCGTTCCAGCGAGGCGGCCGGAAGACGGCGACGCGACAGCCCGCCGCCCGCATTTCTTCTACCAGGGCCTCATCCATCGGAACGGATCCGACGGCGTCCAGCAAGACCCGCACCTCGACGCCGCGGCGACAGGCGGCAGCCAGCTCGGCGGCGAACTCCCTCGCGATCTCACCCTGCCAGTAGATGTAGGTCAGCAAATTGATCGATTGACGCGCATCACGGATTGCTCCCAGCATGGCCGGAAAGATCTCGTCGCCGTTCTCCAGCAGCTCGATACGATTCCCCTCGAGAAGCGGAGCGTCGAGGTTGGCCGCCAGCACCGTGGCCAGGTCGAACTGGTCAGGATCCTCGAGGCTCACGCGATCGGGCAGGACGTCCGTCGGTTCGGCCGTCGCCAGGGCGTACGCCCCGTAAAGGATCGCGGCGGCGCCGAGACCGGCCAGCGGATAGAGCACAATGTTCCTGGACCAGGTCATTCGCGGAAGCTAGACGATCGGGTGTGACTACGTTGTCGCCGCGCTTACATCGCAGGGTCAAATCGCGTATCGCACGCCCCGAGCGACTGTTGACACATCCTTTCGTGTCGGATATAGGAGTAGGCAGAGCGGTGGCCGTGAGCCCCGTCAGCGGAACGCAGCATCAAAGGTACTCTACCCCAACGGACCGAGAGCGAAGTCGATTGCGACGTCGAACCGGTCGACGGAGAACGCGGTGATGAAGCGCCTCGTACAGCTTCTGTTTCTGTTCGCGACGTTGACCGCCTGCAGCAACTCCGACCCCTCGGGACCGTCTGATGAATCAGTTATTCCGGCACGCGATGCAGTGATCGGTACGCCTCGCGGCCCGCTGCCTGTACCCCCACCTTGGGCTCCAGTGCCGCCGGAGGCGGGACCGCCACCTGCAGCCGGGCCGAGCGCGCAACTGACGGTCGTAAAGACGGCGGTTCCGGGCGATGTCACGATCGGCTCAGGGGATCCCGTCATATTCGACATCAGGGTAACGAACAACGGCCCCGGGACCGCGCTCAACGTCACGCTGTCCGATGAGCTTCCGGATCTGGCTTCTACCTGGACGGTCACCAAAATTGGAGGGCCGCCCCTGATGTGCGAGATAATCGTGGGAAATCTGTCCTGCCGTGGTTTCCCTAATCCCTCTGACCCCTTCCAGTTCGGTATCGATCTGAGCCCCGGCGACTTCTTCGCGGTGCGGATCTCCTCGCCGACCGATGAGGGCGATTGCGGAACGGTGACCAACACCGCCCAAGCCCAAGGAGAAAATGCCCCGGTCGTCTTTGACAGCGCTTCGCAGGTAATTATATGCCCGCCAGCAGGGTGAACGAACTAGTCGCACGACGGGATGAAAGCCGCAATGGACTGAATAGTCCGCGCGCCCGCGGACGTATCAGTCCGCGGAGGCCACCGCGCGCATGAAATCGGCGAGGAGACGCGCGTCGAGCCGGCCGCCGATGCGGATGCCGCTGCAGAGATCGACCCCGAACGGGCGCACCACGTCGATCGCATGCCGGACGTTGCCGGGATGTAAGCCGCCCGCCAGGTAGACCGGCACGTCGACCGCCTCGCGGATCGCCCGGCTCGTCTCCCAGTCGTGCACGCGGCCGGTGCCGCCCAACTCCTTGACCGCGAGGTCCGGCCGCCCCGAATCGAGGAGAAGCGCGTCGACCTCGGGGGCTGCCAGGCGCGCGGCTTCGATCGACTCCGCCCCCTGCACGTGAATCACCTGGACGACCTTGACCCCTGGCAGCGCATGTCGCAGCGCCACGCGCGCCCCGGGGGCGGGCTCGTCGCAGAGCTGGAGGACGCCGACTCCCGTTCTGGCGCGCTGGGCCACGATCTCGGCCGGATTCGCGCGGCAGGTCAGGAGGAACGTCGCCACGCCGGGCGGCACGAGCGCCGCGATCTGGGCGATCCGCTCTTCGGGGATCACGCCGGGCCCGCTCGGCATCTCGGACACGAGTCCGAGCGCGGACGCGCCGGCGTCGATCGCCATCCGCGCTTCCTCGACGCTCGCGATGCAGCACACCTTCACGCGCGTCTTCAGGGTCCCTCCGCCGGTATCACGGGCCACGAGTGTCGTCTGAGCTTCGGCCGCAGCGCGAACCAGGTGCCGATCAGCACCGTCGGCGTCAGGACGATCGCGGCCGTCTGCGGGCCCAGCAAGTCGCCTGCGATCCCGGCCGGAATCACCGCCAGCGCCGCTGTGGCCCAGGCCAGTCCCATGACGATTCCGGAGCTGGTGGAGCCGAAGGAAGGTGATAGCTCCAGCGCCATGATCACGATCGGCGGCAGAATCGCCATGTTGGCCGCTCCCGCGAACACGACAACGGTGAGCGACAGCGGCCCTCCGGCTGGCAGCAGGAACGCGAGCGCGTGCAGGGGGAACGCGACGCCGGTCAGGATCGCCAGCAGCTGCGGGCGGTCCACCCGGTCGGCGAGGAAACCGCCCGGCAGCGTGCCGGCTGCTTGACCTCCCAGATAGAGGCTGAGGACGAGGGCGCCTTGCCCTTCAGTCATTCCCCGCGAGGACATGACGATCGGCATGAAGGTCAGGAACAGGCTGTTGAGGAACGCCGACGTGCAGCTGATCCCGAACACCAGTCCCAGCGGCCCGCGCAGGATCCGGCCCATGTCCCGCAGGGTGGGGCCCGGCTCGACGATCCTGTCGGAGGTCCCCGGCGGGAGGACGAACCAGAGCACAAAGCCCAGGACGAGGACCGGAAGCATGGCGATCCACATGCCGTCGAACCCCACGCGCGCGACGAGCCAGACGACGGCCACGGGACCCAGCGCGTGCCCGGCCGCGCCACAGAACGAGAAGATCGCGTGGCGCATTCCGCTGCGACCTCCCTGCCCTACCCGGGCGGCCAGCGACGCGCCCGGGGGGTGGAAGGCCGCGCTTCCGAGACCCCCGAGGGCGAGCAGTAGGACGAGCATCCAGAATCCGGGCGCTATGCCCATCATCGACAGGAAGACCCCCGTCGTCATGGGGCCGAGGACGACGAGCGCCCGCCGGCCGCGCCGATCGGCGATTCTGCCCATGAGCGGCTGAGCGAGCGACGACCCCAGCGCGAGCGCGGTCATGAGGCCCGCGGCGAGCGTGATCGACAGATCGAGCTCCCCCATGAGGCGCGGCAGGAGGGGCGGGAGGAACGAGGTGTAGGCGTCGTTGAGTGCGTGGAGCGCGGAAACCGCGATCGCGATACCGAGCGGGGTCGAGCGCAGGGATCGCGTTACGCCGACAGCGGACATCCTGTCACCCTGCGGCCGCGACTGCGATCTCCGCCGCGACGGCGGCGTTGTTCTCGAGGAGCGCGACGTTGGCGCGAAGCGACCGGCCCTCCGTGATCTCCGCCACGCGCCCCAGCAGGAACGGCGTCAGCGCGGCGCCCGCGATACCCAGCGCCTGCGCCTCTTCGAGGGCACGCTCGACGGCGCGATCGCTCTCCTCACGCGGCAGCGCGGTTTCGGCCGGCGGCGGGACGCAGACCAGGACTGCTCCCGGAAGGCCCAGGGCGCGTGCCTGTCGCGCCACGGCTGCGGCTTCCTCCGCGCTCTCGACCACGTCTTTCAGGGGCAGCCCGCTCTCCGCCGACCAGAAGGCCGGCAGCTCATCCGTTCCGTATCCCAGAACGGTCACGCTCAAGGTGTCGAGCCGCTCGAGCGTGGCGGGGAGATCGAGGATCGCCTTCGCACCCGAACAGACGAGGGTGATCGGCGTGCGGCCGAGTTCCGCCAGGTCGGCGGACTCGTCGAACCGCGTTCCGCCTGGATGGACGCCGCCGATGCCGCCCGTGGCCGCAACCTCAACTCCCTCCCGATGGGCGAGAAACAGCGTGGCCGCCACCGTCGACCCGCCGCTCTCGCCGCGCGTCATCGCCAGCGGAAGGTCGCGGGTCGAGAGCTTGCGGGCGGACTGCGCGAGATCCTCGAGGGCGCCCTCGTCGATCCCGACCGCCGGCTTTCCCTCCAACACCCCGACGAACGCGGGCTCCGCGCCCGCCTCGCGCACGGCCTTCGCCATGGATGCCGCCGCCGATAGCCGCACGTCGTCGGGAAGGCCGGTCGTGAGGAACGCGGTTTCCAGCGCCACCCGCGGTCGAACGCCGCGGCGCTCCACCCTCAAATGCGCTTCTCGCCGTAGACCTTCTCGTTCATCATCTCGGCGAAGCTCGTCCAGTCGATCTGCTTCACCTTCTGTCGCTTTCCCCCGCGCCAGAAGAGCGATCCCCGGCCGATGATCAAGGTTCCGATCTGCTCGCCTTCGCGGTAGATCTTGAGGTCCAGGCTCGTCCCCGCGCGGGAGAGCTCCTGCACGGTCAGCTCGGCGCGTACGGAGTGCGTGTACTCCACCATTTCGACCTCCGGAGAAGACACCCGAACGGAGGCCGATCGCCGGCCCCCCAGCCTATCGTCGGGAAAGCTAGCCCGCGGGATGGCGGACAACCTATCCTAGGCGTTGCGCGCCCTTAGCTCAACTGGATAGAGCGTCGGACTTCGGATCCGAAGGTTGGGGGTTCGACTCCCTCAGGGCGCGCCATTCACAGGGGATCGACGTTCAGACGGAAAGCGATGCGGTCATGAAGGTGAAGGCGGTCGATTTCGTTTCGTTCAGCGTCACGGACATGGACCGATCCGAGGCGTTCTATCGCGACGTGCTGGGCCTGGACGTGGAGGTCCCGCGCGGCGAGCGGGGCACCCGCGCCTCGGGCTACATGGAGCTCGACGCCGGCGGCGTCGCGATCGGTCTCGTGGCCATGCCGCAGACCCACCCCAACGCGGTCGTGGCGTTCGCGGTCGACAGCGTCACGGACGCGGTCGAGGAGCTCCGCGGCAAGGGTGTTCCGATCGCGATGGAGACGATCGAGACCCAGGTCTGCTGGATGGCCGTGGTCGAGGACCCGGACGGGAACAAGATCCTGCTACACCAGCGAAAGGACGGCACGTTCGGCTAGGCGGAGAAGGGCCACGTCCGGGCGCCTTTGACTGGAATCGCCGGTTCAGTTATGATGAG
>JAICQP010000038.1 GCA_025937815.1 Gemmatimonadota bacterium | reverse complement strand
GTGCCGGCGGGTTTCAACATGACGGCATTCAACGACGTCGCGCGCCAGGAGCTGGGGACCGGCACCGTGCGATGGGTGGCCCCTCCCACCGTCTACGTGGACAGCCGGCCCGAGGGCTTCTCCAGCCCCGAGATGTCGACCTGGACCTCTCAAATCAAGGTGCAGGCCGCGGAGTTCGTATCCAAGTGGTCGGGGACCGTCATCCAGCCGGCGGCGGTGATCGTGACGTCCAGCCCGCCCAGCGACTTCACGGCCGGGACGATCGTGATCCACATCAGCGAGAACTCTTCCGACTACGGCGGGAGCTCTAGCGCGATCGGATACGCCCGGGTGACGTACCTGTCCGACCGGTCCATTCGCGGTGCGGCGGTATGGCTGCGCTATCCGCGGTACCCCGGAACCTCCGGCGCCAGCAAGCGCAAGGGCATCCTCGGCCACGAGCTCGGCCACGCCATGGGTCTGGGACACATGAACGGCGGCACGGCGAGCTTCATGCAGCCGTCGGTCGGCAGCAACACCGACCTGAACGACTTCGACCGGCAGGTGGCCTCGTTCCACTACACGCGCTCGCCGAACAACACTTCGCCCGACACGGACAGCTCGGGGAGCTTCCTGGGGGTCCTCGTTCCCTCGGCCGCGCCGATCGTCAGCGAATGGGTGTGCGACGCGGGCGAGGATTTGGCCGCGCCGTAGCGACTCCGGCGGCGAGATCGGGGGCGAGGGGTCAGGCCAAGACCCTCGCCCCCATCTCGAGCATCAGGCGGCCCCACGGGATGTCCATGTAGAATCGGAGTAGCAGGAAGACCGCGATGTAGGCCACGCGCAGGAGGCGTCGGTCGGTCGGAACCTGGCTCACCCCCATCGCGCAGAGCAACCATCCGAAGCCGGCCACCGGCGCGATCGCGTAGGCTGCCGCGCAGAACCCCAGCAGGGCGGCGTGCCGTACGGCGAGCGTCCAACGTCCCCAGGGGAGGAGGAAGACGGCTGCCACCAGTCCTTCGAGAAGCACGGTCGCCCACGTCAGGAAGATCGCCAGTCGCACGACGGCCGGTGGCTCGACCAGCTCCGGGGGCGCCGCGCTCGGCTCGCCGAACGGCGGAGGCTCCAGGTAGACCCGCGAGCTCTCGAGCTGCGCCTCCGAGAGGCCGCCGACGAGCCGGACGGTGGACGCGAACCGCTGGTCGGTCATGAGCCGAACACGATAGAACCGGCCGTCCATGTAGTCGGGCGACAGGACCGCCTTCCACAGCGTCGCCCAAAGAAAGACAGCCACCACCAGCCACCGCGCGGACGTGGCCAGCATGCGGTCGGATCGCGGGACGCAAAGGGCCAGAAAGATCGCCAGCGCCCAGTACGCGAACAGGTAGTGATGATTGTCTCCGGTGGGCCATTCCCGGATCACCCACCCCAGGAACAGCAGCGTGACGATTCCCCACAGCGCCGGAACGCGCAGGACCGCGGGAAACAGGAGTCCGAGAATGGCGAGGGACAGAAGGACGGGCCGGAGATACCAGATGGACACGGGCTGAAGGAGGATTACGACCGCCGTGAGCTGCAAACCAAGCAGAGCGCCGGACACTGCCTCCGGAGCGCGCGGTCGGAATAGGGGGATCAGCGCTCGGGTCCGCGATTATCGACGATGAGATCCCGCACCACTACGGGCTCGGGGGCCAGGGATCGCGGGTCGTAGGACATCCGCCAGACGGCGATCCGAACTTGCGATACCTCGGCCCCCCGGGCGCTGGCCAGGCCGGCGACGTCATGGCCAAGCCGCGACAGGCGGCGGCGGGATGGAAGCAGCGATGCACGGTAGGCCTGCCCGGCAAGAGGCTCCGGCACTCCGATCTCGCGATCGCCCCCCGGGCCCGAGATCCGGATTCCCATCGGACGACCCACACCGTCATCCGTCGTCGAGAACATCCCGAAGCCGCCGCCCTTCCAGGGCGTGAGTTGCTCGGTCCGAGTCAGCCGGACCTGCGCCGCGGCGACGATCGACAACAGGATGGCGGGAATCAGGGAAAGGAGGCCAGGACGGAAGCGCGCCCGCACGGCCGTCGGTTCCGCGGACTCAGAACAGGAAATCGTCGTCGACCTGGGGGGGCTGCTCGTCTCCGCCGCGGCCGCGGCGGCTCTCTCCGTCGAGCGGCCCTTCGAGGAGTGGTACCCCCGAGTCCTGGCGCGGTGCGTTGCAGTAATGCTCGGGCTCGGTCCCCGGGATCATGATCTCCGTGTAGGCGGCCATCCCGCAGAATCCCGCCGCGAGCATGCCGGTGCGGGTCGTCACGCTGACGTGCTCGAGACCGGGCGGCTCGGGGAACCCCTCCTCGGGGATCTCGAGCCCTTCGTGCGCGACCTTCATGAAGTCGGTCCACACGGGCGCCGCGAGCACGCCGCCGGTGCCGTTGTACCGGATCCGCTGTTTCCGATCGAACCCGACCCACGTCAGCGTGATGAACTCCGGAGTGAAGCCGACGAACCACGCGTCCGTCGACTCGTTCGTCGTTCCGGTCTTGCCGGCGGCCGGCCATTCGAAGCCCTGTCCCCGGACGCCGTAGCGGCCGGTTCCCTTGTCCACCACGTCCTCCAGGATCGTCGTCACGATGTACGCTTCCTGCTCGGTCAGGATACGCGTGCGTGCGGGCGTATAGGTGCGGATCACGTTTCCGTTCCGGTCTTCGATCCGCGTGATCGCGATCGGTGTGATTCGGGTTCCGTACGTCGGATAGACGGTGTAGGCGCGGAGCACTTCCATGGGGTTGAGATCCGCCGCCCCCAGCGCGAGCGAGCCGTAGGGGGGGAGCTCCGACGTGATCCCGGCGTCCCGCGCGTAGTCGATCACCGCCTGGATCCCGACGTCGAACATGAGCCGCACGGTAGGCACGTTGATCGAGTTCGTGAGCGCGTGCCGCAGCGTGACCGGTCCGCGGAAGCGGCGGTCGAAGTTCTCCGGGGTCCACGTCTCGCCGTTTCCCATGGGCATGGAGAGCGGCCTGTCGTCCACGACGTAGGACACGGGGAAGCCGTTCCGGACTGCCGCCGTGTAGACGAACGGCTTGAACACCGAGCCCGGTTGGCGCAGCGACTGCGTAGCGCGATTGAACTTGGACTCCTGGAACGAACGGCCCCCGACCATGGCCACGATCCCGCCGGTCTCGAGGTCCACCGACACCAGGATCCCCTGCAGGTACGGTGTCACCGGCCCGTCGTCCGGCTCGAGGAACGCGAAGCTGTCCCCGGCGGCGAACGCGGCCTCGCGGGCGGCTAGCCAGTCCGCGCGCCGTGTCTTGTCTCCCGCCAGCGTCTTCTCGATCGCGTCCACGTGCCTGGCTACGGCCTCCTCGGCCGTCTGCTGGAGCTTCGGGTCCAGGGTGGTGAAGATGCGGTAGCCGCCCTGCCACACGGCGTCGGTCCCGAGCTGCTGCTCGACCTGGCGGCGGACGTACTCCGTGAAGTAGCTGTCCGCGCCCTCCACGCCCTGCCGGGGAACGAGATCGATCTCGGTGGCCGACGCCCGCCTCGCGGCGTCCTGCTCGATGGCGTCGACCTCGACGAGGTTCTGGAGCACGGCGGCGCGGCGGTCGAGCGCGGCCTGGAGGCTGACGCGCGGGCTCTGCCGGGACGGCGCCTGGACGATGCCCGCCAGGAGCGCCGCCTCGGGCAGGGTCAGGTCCGTGGCGGGCTTGCCGAAGTACATCTGCGCGGCGGACTCGATCCCGTACGCGCCGCTTCCGAAATACACCTGGTTCACGTACATCTCGAGGATCTTGTCCTTCGGGTACATCTTCTCGATCTCGTGCGCCAGGATCATCTCCTTGAACTTCCGCACGAACCGCTTCTCGGGCGTGAGGAACAGGTTCCGTGACAGCTGCATGGTGATCGTGGACCCGCCCTGCCCCCGGCTGCCGGTCACGAGGTTGTGCCACGCCGCGCTCGCCAGCCGCCGGAGGTTGATCCCGTCGTGCTTGAAGAAAGCGCGGTCCTCGGTTGCCAGGACTGCGCGAATGAACTGCGGAGGAACGCGCTCCAGCGGGATGATCTCGCGGCGCTCGCTGGCGAACTCCGCGATCAACGAGCCGTCGGCGGCGAAGACCTTGGTCACGAGGCTCGGCTGCCATTCCTCGAGGCGCGCGATGGAGGGCAGGTCCGCACGGTATTTCTCGTAGACGCCGAGGAAGGCGCCCACTCCCATGCAGACGGTGAAGATCGCGATCAGCGCCAGGATGTTGGAGCCGCGCCAGAAGCGGGAGTGGCTGGGAGGGCTTCCCATCCGAACCAATATACCCGCTCGACCGGGAGCGTGGCGATTCGCAATCCTGCCCATGGAGGGAAAGCGCGCGAGCGGTAGCGGCCTGCCGTCAGTGTGGAAGCCGGGTTCCGAATTTCATCGATTTTTCCCCAAGACGCTCCGTTTTCGGAGACGGCATGTTCATTGCACCGCCCGGACATCCAGTACGCGGAGCCCAGCACGTCCCCGGGCCCCACCCCGATAACACATCCCCCGCTGGAGATTCGCCGTGCAATCCATATCCGTACGGGTTCGACCCGCTGCGCTCGCCGCGCTCTGCGCGATGACCATGGCCGCGTGCACCTCGTCCGCTCCTACCGATGTCGAATCGGACGCCGCGAAACCCTCCAAGCTCGAAGTTTCTCCCGCGCGCATCGACTTCGGGGCCGAAGGCTCGACCTCGTCGTTCACGCTGGTCAACACCGGCACCCGGGCGATCGAGTGGAGCGCGAGCGAGAACGCGGGCTGGCTGTCTCTCGGTGCCAGTTCGGGGACGATGTTCGCGGGCGCCACCCGGACCGTCTCGGTCTCGGCGCAACGCGGGAGCCTCGCTCCCGGGACGTACACGACCTCGATCCAGATCTCAGGCGCCCGGGGAGCCGGGTCGGAGACCGTATCGGTGGCCGTCACCGTGCCCGCCGTCAGCCAACCGGCCAACCTCGAGGTCACACCGCTCCAGGTCGACTTCGGGGCGACCGAGACGAGCGCATCGGTGACGCTCACGAATAGCGGGGACAGCCCGCTGGCCTGGACGGCGAGCGAGAGCGCCGGCTGGCTCGCCCTGGGGGCTACCTCGGGATCGCTCGCCGCGCAGTCGAGCAAGACGCTCGCGCTCTCCGCGGCCCGGGGTGGCATGAGCCCGGGGACGTACACGACGAGCGTGGTGGTCTCCGGCGGATCCGCGGGAGCGGTCACCGAGGCGGTGACGATGACGGTGCCCGCCCCGGAGGACCCTGAGGATCCGCCCGCGCCGGACGATCCGGAGGATCCACCGGCCCCGGAGGAGCCCGAGGACCCGGCGCCTTCCGTGCTCCTAGCCGGAACCCTCCTCGATCAGTTCAGTGGCCAGGCACTCGCGGGTGTCGACGTGCAGTTCGCCGGGTTCACCGCGCGCACCGACGCCACGGGCCGCTTCACGATAACGGGTACGCCCACGACCACGCTGCGCTCGCTGACGTTGTCCGGCCAGGGAGTCTATCGGCGGCTCACATACGCGAGGACCGGGGACAGCCAATGGCGGGTGGTTCCGGGCAGCTTCAACATGGCGGCGTACAACGACGTAGCGCGTGACGACTGGGGATCGTACACGGTCCGCTGGAGCTCGCGGCCCACGGTGTACGTCGACACGCGGCCCGAAGGCTTCGAGGCCGGCGAGGAGCTCGATCGGTGGATCGCGGAGGTCCAGAGCCAGGCCGCCGCGTTCGTGTCGAAGTGGTCGGGCTCGACGATCAGCCCCGAGTCCGTGATCGTCACATCGAACCCACCCAGGGACTTCACGGCGGGGACGATCGTCATCCACTTCAGCGAGAACAGCTCGCGCTACGGGAACAGCTCCAGCACGATCGGCTACGCGCGCGTATCCAGGTCGAGCAGCGGGACGATCGCCGGAGCGGCCATATGGCTGCGATACCTCCGGTACTCGGGCTCCGGGGGCGCCTCCAAGCGGACGGGAATCCTCGGGCACGAGCTGGGGCACGCGATGGGCATGGGTCACATGACGAGCGGAACGCCGAGCTTCATGGAGCCGTCGATCGGCAGCAAGACCGACCTGAGCGCATTCGATCAGCAGGCCGTCCGCTTCCTGTACAACCGGGCGCCGGGTAACACGGCCCCGGACACGGACAGCTCGACCACTTTCACGGGAAGCCTATCGCCTTCGGCCGCTCCCGGGGCGATGGAATGGGTCTGCGAGGACGAGGCCAAGGGGCTCTAGCGCGCCGCGACTGACGACTGCGGCGGTCGGCCGGCGGGGGCTTGGTGGTCCCCGCCGCCCGCATGCTAGATTGCGGCCGCGATGCCCCCCAAGCCCGCCTTTCCTCCGGTCGCCGAGCAGATGAAGGTCATCCGCCGGCATGCGGTGGACCTCCTCCCCGAAGAGGAGCTGCTGGCGAAGCTCGAGCGCTCGCGCGCCACCTCGACACCGCTGATCGTCAAGCTGGGCTTCGATCCGACCCGCCCCGATCTCCACATCGGCCACACCATCACGCTCCGGAAGCTGCGCGATTTTCAGCGACTGGGACACACGGTCGCCTTCGTCGTCGGAGACTTCACCGCGCTCATCGGTGATCCCTCGGGCCGCTCTGCGACGCGACCGCCGCTCTCGCGCGAAGAGGTCGATGCCAATGCCCGTACGTTCGCGGACCAGGTGTTCCGCATCCTCGACCAGGAGCGCACCGTGATCCGCTACAATTCCGAATGGCTTTCTCCCATGGGGTTCGAAGAGGTGCTGCGTCTGGCCTCCCGCTATACCGTGGCGCGCATGCTCGAGCGGGATGATTTCCAGGCACGCTACGCGAGCGGCTCACCGATCTCGATCCACGAGCTCCTGTACCCGCTCGCGCAGGCGTACGATTCGGTGGCCCTGGCAGCCGACATCGAGCTGGGCGGCACCGACCAGCGGTTCAACCTCCTGGTCGCGCGGGACATCCAGCGCGAGTACGGGGTCGAGCCCCAGGTGATCCTGACGTTGCCGCTGCTCGAGGGGACCGACGGGCGCCACAAGATGTCGAAGTCGTACGACAACTGGATCGCGCTCACCGATCCTCCCGAGGAGATGTACGGCAAGACGATGTCGATCCCCGACGAGCTGATCGCCAAGTACTGGCGGCTGGGACTGGATTCGACTGAAGCCGACGTCGCCGCGGTCGCGAACGGGCTGGACGCGGGCGACAATCCGCGCGACTGGAAGCGACGCCTCGCCCACGCACTCGTCGCCGAGTATCACGGCGAAGACGCGGCGAGCGCGGCCGCGGCGCACTTCGAGCGGCTGTTCGTGAGGCACGACCTCCCGGAGGAGATCCCGGAGGTGACGGTCTCGCTGGACGGAGACGTCGCCCCGCTCCCGTGGGTGCTGCGCGCGGCCGGGTTGGCGTCATCGACCTCGGAGGGGCGGCGGCTGGTGGAGCAGGGCGGCGTGTCGCTCGACGGCGAGCGGGTCGCGGATCCAGGACTGCTGCTCGAGTCCGGCCGCACGGCGGTGATCCAGGTCGGCAAGCGCCGCTTCGCGCGCGTCACCCTCTCCGGTGAACCGACATAGGTGAGTCTCCGACCGGTCGGGTAGTCCATTCCCGTGTCGTTTCGACGACGCGATCCAGGGCCTCCTGGGTCGCATCCCAGTCTCGCGGTCGCCTGAGACGCCAGGCCGGGAGGGCGACGAGCGGCACCATCTTGGCGGGGTCGGCGAAGCCCACCAGGCGGATGTACTCCTGTCGATAGATCCACTGGAGTCTCTCCTGCGTGGTCAGCGGCTCCACCGTGATCGCGGGATCTTCGTGCCAGTCGAGCACGAAGAAGCCGCGCAGAGGAACGCGGGAGCTGCCGGGGGAGGTGGGGAGCCGCCAGCGCGGCCTGCCACCCACGATCCCCATGTAGCCGGCGCCGGAAAATCGCGCCGCGGTGTCGGGCCGCAGGTCGACGCAGCTGGGACCCGCCCAGACGAGTCCGTCCTGCACGGCGAGCAGATCGTCCGCGACGACGGGGTAGCCGTGCTCGCCGAGCGAGGCGAGCATCGAGCTCTTGCCCGCCTCTCTCGCACCGAAGAAACCCCATGCACCCGTCGCCGTCTCGAAGGCGCCCGCGTGAAGCGTGACGTCGCCGCGCCAGCGCGCGAGCACGGAGATCCCGATGGTGAGCAGGGGATGGACCAGGGCATCGATCGGGGGGATGTACGGGATGTCGAATCCCAGCCGCGGCGGATCGCGCTCGACGAGGTACGTCGTCGCGCCCCGGAAGCCGTAGGCCACCCGGTCGTCCGATACCTCCTCGATGTCTCGGACGGTCGACGCGTGCCGCCAGGTCACGGTCACCAGGGGGGACTCCGGGTCCACCTCGATCAGATTCGCAGGAGGCTCCGGGGCCTCCGGATAGGCGAGCCGGAACCCGTACGCGCCGAGCGGAGAGCTCATCCGGCGACGTGGCCCGGCGTGGCGGGCAGGGTCTCGCCCAGGTAGGCGGCCGCCTGGAGCGTGAAGAGCTCGGCGTACGTGCCGCCGAGATCCATCAGCTCCGCATGGCTGCCCGATTCGATCACCCGACCGCCCTGCAGCACGTAGATGCGGTTCGCGGTGCGGACGCTGGAGAAGCGATGGGAGACGAGCAGCACCGAGCGGCCTGCGCTGAGGGCCCGCATCTGGGAGAAGAGCTCGTACTCGGCGCGGGGGTCCAGGGCGGCGGTGGGCTCGTCGAGGACCAGAAAGCTCCCGCCCCGGAAGAACGCGCGCGCCAGCGCCAGGCGCTGCCACTGGCCGACCGAGAGCTCGTGGCCTCCGTAGAACTGGCGGCCGAGGCGGGTTTCGTAGCCCTGCGGGAGGCGCGCGATGAACTCGTGCGCGCTGGCATGGCGGGCGGCCTCTACCACTTCCTCGGGGCCATGCGGCCGATCGACCCTTCCCATCTCGATGTTCTCCGAGGCGGTCAGGTGGTAGTGGAGGAAGTCCTGGAAGAGCACAGTCAGGTCGGAGCGAAGATCCTCGGGGTCGAGCGTGGAGGCATCCAGGCCGTTCCACAGAACTCTTCCGGCGTCGGGTCTGTACAGCTGACAGATCAGCTTCACGAGCGTGGTCTTTCCCGAGCCGTTCTCGCCCACCAGGGCCACGACCTCGCCCGGACCGACCTCCAGCGTCACGTCGTCCAGAACGAGCGCATCGGTCTTGGGATAGCGGAACGAGACACCTTCCACCTTGAGGCGCTCGAACCGCGCGGGCGCGTCCGGCCCGCTGCCGGAGCTCCGCACCCCGCGCTGGGAAGGAGGGACCTCGCGGGCGAGAAACGCGCGGTAGTCTTCCAGGAACATTCCCGCCTCGACGAGCGTCCCCAGACCCCTCGTCATGGCCGAGAAGCGGGAGATCAGGAGCTGCATCGCCACTCCGGCCGTCACGGCGGTCGCGACGTCGATGCGGCCCGTCACGACCAGCCACACCAGCGTCCCCAGCGCGATGGCCGCCCCGAAGGCACCGCCGACCGTTCCGGCCAGGGCGACCTTGAGACGCTGGCGGAGAAACTCGGTCAGGCGGGCTACCCGCTCCCGAGTCAGCTCGTCGAAGCGCCGGCGAAGGAAGCCAGAGGCGTCGAACACCCGGACCTCCTTGGCAGGGTCCTTCCCGGCCAGGAGCTCGAGCAGGTAGAGACGCTCCCTCCCTCGGGGTGTCCACTGATATTCGAAATCATACGCCTGGCGGCTGTTGTACAGCGTGGCGATCAGCACGGGGATCGAGGCCGCCGCCACCAGCGGGAGCAGCGACCAGTGCATGGTGACCAGCGCGGCTCCGATTCCGAGGCTCGTGAGCAGCGACATGATGAGTGCGGTTATGCCGTTGACGACCGCGATCGGCCGGGAAAGGGCCGCCGTGCGCGCTCGCATGAGCTGGTCGTAGAACTCCGGATCCTCGAAGGACGCCAGGTCGACCGACGTCGCGACGTCGATGATCCTCTCGTAGGTGTGATTCGCGACCAGCTCGGTCAGGTACCGCTGCTGGTGGGCCGCCAGCGCCTCGATGACGCCCAGGAGGATCCCGCTCCCGACCAGCAGCGCGATCGCCGGCGCGAGAGACCCCTCCATGTCGGCGGTTCCCGCCGCTCCGACGAGACGTTGCAGGACGTCTCGCCCGACCAATAGCTGCACGGCGATGAGGGCGGCGCTCACGAACTGGAGCGCCACGACCAGGATCAGCGGCCGTGATCCCGCGCGCCATGCCAGCCCCATCGCTTCCCCGATCATCGACGGGATGCGCCGGGCCCCCTTCCCACGGCGGGGAGCTCGCATGTCGTAGAGCGTGAACCGGGAAGAGGAGGGCGCGTCGGCTGCCATGGTCCTCCGCTGATGCGGCTTTTGGGCGATCGGAAATCAGGTCGAGCGGGGGACCAAGCTAACGCGGGGCCCGGAAGAGGGGCATAAAACAGCAGAGCCGGGACTTTCGCCCCGGCTCATGCCATCCAATCTGCGGTCGACTTCGCTTACGGGCAGTCCGTGCTGTAGTTCGGGCTCAGCTCCTGGACCGTCCGGACGTCGCCGCTTCCGCTGCACTTGTCGTTCTCCGGGGTGGTCTCGGTGAGCTCCTTGACGGTGCCCAGCTCGAAGACCTTCGGAGCTTCGTAAGGCTTCTTGTTCATTACCACACCTTCCGGGTTCGTGTGTGACTTCATGACCTTGAGTCTACACGACCGCGGATCGGGCGATCAATAGCCGGGGGCCCGTTCTGGGTATGGAAATAGGTTGAATCGGATGCCTCTGCGGCTCGCGAGGCCAGCCAGGCCGCCTGGATGGCGGTGGCCGATCGCATGTCGGGCTTCGGGCGCAGCCACTCGCTCCGCAGCCGCTCGACATAGATCAGCGAGGGGTCCAATCCGGCCCCGTCCCAGTCGCGAGCGAACGCGCGGCTGTCCGCGCCCCAGAACGACTCGGTGAACACCGCCTTCGTCGTCCGCTCCATGACGGTCCGGGGGAGGAGCTCTCCGAAGAAGTGCTCCATGGCCGCGTTCCGATTCGGGAAGCCGGCTTCGGGCGTCTCGGCCAGGAGGGCGCGCAGGAAGAGGGGCTCGAAGAACGGCTCGATGAGCTGGACGTCGGCCTCCCGCGTCAGCGCCGAAACGATCGCCTGCTGCAGCTCCAGATACCGGCTGTCGGCCAGCCGCTCGAGATAATGGCGATCACCGCGCTGGCGTTGGACCGAGTTCTCTACGAACCGGCGATGCACCTCCCGGCGAGCGCGGGGACGCAGCCAGGGAAACCGGAGGCCGTGGTGGTACTGCGCGAGGATCTTCCACCGCAGCGGCAGCGAGTTGACCACCCCGACCATCAACGCGCGGTGGGGGGGCATCGAACGGATCACCTGGAGCGGCGTCATCGTCTTCACCTTCACGACCGACCGGAAGACCTCGTCTCCGCCGTTTCCGGTCAGGAGCGAGCCGCCGCCGGCCGCCTCGAGCATGGGAACCGTCGTGTGGGAGTTGGGGGGCCAGAACAGGCCGTGGCGAAGGAGGATGGACCGCGCCATCGGTCCCAGCACGTCGAACTCGGCGCGGAAATCGAAGATCTTCCAGTCCCGCAGCTCGAGGTGACGGACCACGAGCTCCTGCCACTCGGTCTCCCACGTGCGCGGATGATCCTGGTAACGGAATGTCAGGGGGACCGGATCGGGAAGGCCGTTCTTGCGCGCCACCAGGGTGGCCACGGCGAGGATGGCGGAGGAATCGCGCCCGCCGGAAAAGGCGACCATGCAGGGAGACGCTTCCAGCGCCGGCCGCATGATCTCCTCGAGCGCTCGCCGAACGGGGAGCGGCTCGTCGGCGGTGGAAGGTAGGCCGCGTGGCGACCGCCGTGGGCCCAGAACCATGCCCGAGTGGATCTCCAGCGGCTCGAGGGCCGGGAGCGACGTCGGGTCCAACCTACCGCCGTCCGGTCTTGGGAGGGCGGCCGCGGGACAGGCCCGGAGCCGTGATCGCGAGGATGCCGGTGCCCAGGCCCTTGTCGGGATCGGTGATGAGCCGCTGCGCCTCGGCCCGCGAATGGACACCGAGCTTCTTGTAGGCGGTGTTCAGGTGGCTCTTCACGGTGTTCTCGGAGATGAAGAGCTTCTGCGCGATTTCCAGGTTCGTGAGCCCCATGATAACCATGCTGAGCGCCTGCTTCTCGCGATTCGTCAGGTCCCGGGGCTGCGACCTGGGCAGGATGTCACGCGGAATCACCAGCTGATCGGCGTGCACGGCCCGCACCGTGGGATCGAGACATTCGTCCAGCCGGTCGCTCCAGATCAGGCCGTCGACCCCGAGCTCCATCGCCCAGCGGATCGTGGGGGATTCCACCGGATCGGAGCAGGCGACGATACGCCCCAGCGGAAATCTCGAGCGCAGGTCGGAGAGGAACGAGTCCTCTCCTCTGTCGAGCGGACCAACCACGAGCAGGACGGCCGCCTCGTCGAGCGGGTAATCGCCTGCCGCCTCGGCCGGCGTGGCCTCGAATGCAATCGCGAGGCCGCTTCCCTTCATGGCCTTGCGGACGCGCGTCGCAAGGGCGCTGCGGGGAGCGACGAGACCGATCGGAATGCTCTTCTGCGGACGCTGCTCTGACATGGCACCTGCTTTCTACGGCGGAAACGCTGCATCTTAGGGCGCAAGAACCGTACCCAAGAGGCTACAAGACCGGCCGGCGGTCGTCCATGAATCGATATAGAGGAGCCTTGCCTTGAGCGGAATTTTCGGGCTGTGGCGGCTCGATGGAAGCCCCACGAACCCCGCCGTGGACGAGGAGCTATCTCGGCGACTCGCCCATCGCGGCCCGGATGGCGCAGGGTTGTGGCGCTCTGCATCGATCAGCCTGGGTCATCGGATGCTGCGCTCCACGCCGGAGTCCGCGCGCGAGGTCCAGCCGCTGGCCAGCGCGGACGAAAGGGTCGTCGTCACCGCGGACGTGAGGCTCGACAACCGCGAGGAGCTGATCGCCGCGCTCGGCCTTCAACGGTCGCCGGGCGATTCCCTGTCCGACTCGGAGCTCGTGTTGGCCTCGTACCGGTCGTGGGGAGAGCGCTCCGTGGAGCGCTGGGTCGGCGACTTCGCGGTGGCGATCTGGGACGCGGGGGAGCGCCGCCTGTTCTGCGCACGGGATCCCTTCGGGGTGAAGCCCTTCTACTACCACTACGCGCCCGGGCGCCTCTTCGCGTTCGCCTCGGAGATCGAGGCGCTGCTGGCGCTGCCGGAGATCCCGCGCGAGCTCGACGACTTCGAGATCGCGCGCCACCTCCACGTTCCGCTGGGCGGGGACGCCTCGACCACCTACTACGCGCACGTCCGCCGGCTGCTGCCGGCGCATGCGCTCGAGGTCACCGAGCGGGCCCTCGAGACTCGCCGCCACTGGAGCCTCGATCCGAGCCGCGAGCTCGTCCTGCACGACGAGGCCGAGTACGCGGAGGCGCTGCGGGAATCGTTCGTCGAGGCGGTCCGCTGTCGTCTCCGGAGCGATGCGCCGGTGGCCAGCATGTTGAGCGGGGGAATCGACTCCGCGTCGATCGCCTGCGTCGCCGCCGATCTGCTGGAGCGCGCGGGGCGGCCGCCCCTGCAGGCGCTCTCGGCCGTCTACCCGCGCGTGCCGGAGTCCGACGAGCGAGGCTACATCGACGACGTCCTCTCCGGACACCGGATCGTTCCGCACTTCCTCGAAGCGGACGTCGTAGACCCGATCGCCGACATCGATCGCGTGAATCGGCTGATCGGAGGCGCCAACTGGGGCGGGAATCTGTACCTGAACTGGCTGCTCTACGGCATCGCCTCGGACGCGGGGTCGCGGGTGGTCCTGGACGGCTTCGACGGCGATACGACGGTGTCGCACGGCACGGGGTTGCTCTCCGAGCTCGCGATGACGGGCCGCTGGTTCGAGCTGGCGAGGACGTCGGTCGCCTTCTCGCGGAGAACGGGTCGGCCGGTCCTGTCGGACCTCGTGAGCCTCGTCCGGCTCGGGATCCGGCATCCCGCGCGCGACTCCGCTCTCACCGCGCTGCTCCGGCGCCTGCGCGGGAGCCCGGCCGAGTCGCCTCCGCAGGAACGCGGACGGGCGTCCGCCAACCGGCATCGGCTCCTCAACCCGGAGTTCGCCGGGCGATTCGAGCGGCGCGTGGTCGCCGACCCGAACCCCCCGGTGACCGAGCGGGAGTTCCATCTGCGGAAGCTGAACGGCCTCGCCCTGTTCGAGGGCATCGGCTGGCTCGAGGCGTGCGGGGCCGGGCGGGGGGTCGACGTGCGCCTGCCGTTCTGCGACGCGCGGCTGGTCGAGCTCTGCCTGTCGTTCCCGCCCGACCAGAAGCTGCGGCGGGGATGGACGCGCTACGCGATGCGCCTCGCGATGGGCGGGTACCTCCCGCCCTCGATTCAGTGGCGTCAGGGAAAGACCAGTCTCTACGCCGGCTGGACCAGGGCGTGGAGGACGTCGCAGAACGGACGGATAGAGGCCTTGCTCGAGCGCCCGACGCCGAGCGTCACCCGGTACCTGGACCCCGCACGCGTGCTGGAGCTCCACCGCCGGTCCCTCGCCGGCCAGACCGACTATTCGGAAGGAGCCGCATTGTGGCGCGCCCTCTCACTCGCCCTGTGGCTCTCCTCGCGAGACGACGGTCTCGTCGATCATGGCGGATAAGGCGGACCGGAAGCGCCCGAGCCGGGGGTCGGAACCGCCGTCGGACAGGTCCCGGGTCTCCCAGGGGTCGCTCGCCAGGTCGTAGAGCTCCTCGGAGCGGTTGGGGTTCCGGATGTAGTGCAGATCCCCCTGGGCCAGGGAGCGGAAGTTCCACGGGGCGGGCGTCTTCTCGCCGGGCTGCGACACGGCCACCTCGGAGAGGACGGGGGTATCGGCGCCCTCCGACGCTTCTCCGAGGAGATCCCTGCCGAGGAACGGCGAGCCCTCCTCGAGACCGACCAGTCCCACGATCGTCGCCGGCAGGTCCTGCAACACCACCGGGTGCCCGATGCGAGCCGGCGGGACGAGGCCGGGCCGGTAGACGAGGAGCGGCACGTGGAGGGTCGTGTCGTAGACGTTGAAGCCGTGTCCCAGGAGCCCGTGCTCGGTGAACTCCTCGCCGTGGTCCGAGGTCACGATCACGATCGTGTCCTCCAGCACTCCCCGGCGGTCGAGCTCGGAGAAGAGCGCTTCGAGCCGGTCGTCGAGGTGCGCGATCTCGCGGTCGTAGTCGTCCACGTGGCGGGTCGCCTCGGGGTACATCTTCCCCACGACCTCGACGGGATTCTCCGCCCATCCCTCGATCGACGAGAACGGAGGCAGGGGATCGTCGAAGGGGTAGTGGGCGTCGTAGTAGTTCAGAAAGGCGAAGAAGGGTCGCCCGCCCCGGCGGTCGAGATCGTCGAGGAACCGGTCGTTGATCGTGTCGGCGTCCTTTCGCGTGGGGAAGTCGATCCCGAAGCGGCGGAGGCCCCAGCGCCACACCGCGCCGATGCGGGAAGCCTCGAGCATCTCCCAGAAGGCCGTCGTGTGCGTGTCGTAGCGGAGGAAGCCGCGGTCGAGCCCGGTGTGCGGGTACGCGTTGTCGTCGTTGGCGACGATTCCGAGCGTGTAGTACCCGCGGTCCCGGAAGACCTCGGCGAGGGTCGGCAGCGCGTCGTCGAGCGGCGTGAAGCTGTTGCCCGATTGCTGATGGGGCGGCCGCCCGGTGAAGAGGCTCCCATGGGAGGGCAAGGTCCAGCTGGAGGGAGCATAGGCCCGCTCGAAGACCGCGCTCTCGAGAGCGAGCCGCTCGAGCCAGGGGGTCGTTCGCCGCGCGTAGCCGTGGAGGCTCATGTTCTGCGCCCGCACCGTGTCGAGGACGATGAGGATCACGCTGGGGCTGCGCGGCGGAGGCGCCGGCATCTCCGCGAGTCCGCTCCGCTCCGCCCATGCCTGCCGCGCGGCGGGCGCCACCGCGGCCAGCCCGAGGAAGGCCGCCAGCGGGACAGCGCTCCGCCGCATCCAGGACCGCAGGCCACGCCAGCGATGGGCCAGGACGCGGGCTCCCTGGAAGGCGATGCCGAGCGTCAGGAGGACGACCGAAGCCCAGCGGAGCTCCGTCTTGAACAGGGATAGCGGAGCCCCTACCGCAACGAGCAGCAGGAGGAACGCGGCGAAGCGCGGGGAGCCGAGATGGGGGAACCCGAGCCACGCGAAGGCGGCCAGCGGAAGGGCCAGCGCGACCAGCGTGGCCGCGTCGATCGCCGGCGCCATCCAGAACGCATGCGGGTTGAGCGTCCCCCAGCTCCATCCGAGCTCGAAGCGCAGGAGCGACAGCGCGGCCTCCACCACTCCGGCAAGGACACCCAGCCAGACGGCGAGGCCGACGATCTCGACGGGCGACGCCGGAGCCTCCTGGCCGAAGGGCCAGAGCCGGGCCGCGATCCGCCGCGCGAGCGGCACGCGCAGGAAGACGACTCCGAGGGCGATCGAGGCCGCTCCGAGCCCCAGCCCGGCCTGCTGGATCGGGCCGAGCTCCCAGCCGGAGCCCTTGAGCCAGTCGACGCCGACGGTCACCAGGGCGAGGACGGCCCCCGCCCCGATCAGGAGCGCCGATCCGTAGGTGGCCTCCCGGGTCCGGCCCCGGTCGTCCCGCGGGTCGCTCACCCGAGATACCCCAGTCCGCTGAGCCGCCGGCGGATGATCGCCTCGGCCTCCTCGGGCATGTCCGGCGGTTCGGGGTGGGAGCCGCCCCCCGTCGGAAGGATCCGCCCCTGCATGCCGTCCGGCACGTCGTATCCGCCCAGCGCGAGCAGCGTCGGGGCGATGTCGAGGAGGCGCGCGCCCTCGATCTGGCCGCGGGCGCCGACCCCGGGTCCCGCCAGGACGAACGCACCGTAGGTGTCGTGGTTGCAGTCGTCGGGGCCGGTGTCGTTCTCCCGCACGTGGATCGCGCCGTACCCCACGCCGCCGATCGAGCGCCAGGCGAGCCCGCCGAAGTGGACGATCAGGTCGGGCGGGACGTTCCGAAGCTCGCGGTAGATCTCTTCGGGCTTGAAGGCCACCGTACCGAGCGCTTTCCCCTCCGGGTCCAGGGACGCCTCGAGGCCGGCCGCGATCTCGTCCCGCAGCGCCGCCGCGTCCGCGGGATCGACCGGACCGCTCGGCTCCCGCCCGCGCACGTTCAGGAAGACCCGCGCGTAGTAGCCGCCTTCGCTCCACGCCCGGGTCCGCCCCCAGTCCACGGCCAGCTCGCCGAAGGGGGTCACGGTTTTCGGGTACTCCTCGAGGACCAGGTACCCCTCGCGGATCAGCCACTCGTTGACGCAGAATCCCCCGTCCAGGGGCCGCGCGCCGTGGTCCGATACGACGAGCACCAGGGTCTCCTCGTCGAGGAGCGCGAAGATCTCGCCGATCTCCTGATCGAGCGCCCGGTAGTAGTCGCGGACCACGTCCTTGTACGGGCTCTGCGGATCGTGGTCGACGTGGTTCGGGTCGTGGTGCTTCCAGAACCCGTGATGCATGCGGTCCAACCCGATCTCCACGAACTGGAAGTAGTCCCAGTCCCGCTTCGCGAGGAAGTGCCGCACCACCTGGAAGTGCTTGCGGGTCATCTCGTGGATCTCGTCCTTGAGCCGCTCCTTGTCGTCGGTACGGAATCCCTTGACGTCGACCGGGTACTCGCCGACCAGGTCTTCGATCTCTCGCCGCGCTTCGTGCGGCCACGTGTACTCGTATCCCTTCGTGTCGGGCGTCATGAAGCACGACACGCTGACCCCGTTCACCTTGCGCGGCGGGAACGACGGCGGGACGCCGATCACGACCGACCGGCCTCCCTCGCGCGCCACCTGGTCCCACATCGCGAGCTCGCGGATGGAGCGGGAATCGACGATGGAGAGACCGCCGTAGCTGTGGTCGCTACGGTTGCGGAACCCGTAGACCCCAAGGGAGCCGGGATCCCGGCTGGTCGACATGCACATCCAGGCGGGGACCGTGATCGGCGGGTTCACGCTCTCCAGTCGTCCCCAGCATCCCGCATCCATGAGGCTCCGGATGTTCGCGAGCTTGTCGTGTCCGAAGAGGATGTCCGGCGCCGCGCAGTCGAGCCCGATGACGAGGATCTTCATGGCAGGAGCGACGTCCCTTCCATGCGCTCGCCGCGCGGCGCTCCGAGCGCGTCGAGGATGGTCGGTGCGAGGTCGTGGAGCGCGGGTCCGCCGGTATCGAACGGTCGGTTCATGAACAGCACTCCCGGGATGAGGGGCGGGTCGATGATGTGATCGCCGCTCCATTTGCGCACGTTGTCCTCGAACCATCCGCGCGCGACGCCTCCCAGCCCGGTCGCCCACGAGACGCGATAGCCGTCCGCGAAGCAGAGGAGCAGGTCCGGCGAGTCCGCGGCGTGCGGCCCCCGCCAGATCTCCCTGCGGGGTTTGACGTCACGCACCGCCACCCGGCCGCGTTCCGGATCCTGCAGGCCACGCAGGCGGGTGGCGATCTCGTCGCCCACCCGGTCGGCGGACGCGGGATCGACCGTGCCCTCCGCCTCCCGCCCCGCGACGTTCAGGTAGACGCTCCCGAGACCCACCGCGTAGGCCGTCGTGCGCCCCCAGTCGATCCCCTCGAGCAGGTCGCCGGCCGCCGGGCCGGGCTCGAGCCCCGGCCTGAGCGCAAGGTAGCCGTGGTCCAGAAGCCACGTGTTGGCGTGAAAGCCGCGCTGGAAGCTCGTGAAGCCGTGGTCGCTGAGGGCGACGAGCAGGGTCTCGTCGTCGGTCCCCTCGAGGACGCGCCCGACGATCGCGTCGCAGCGGCGGTAGTGATCCTCTATCACCGTCTCCATCTCCGCCCCGTCCCCGCGGCCCGCGTTCGCCGGATGGTCGGGCTCCTGGAACCGCCAGAACATGTGCTGGATGCGGTCCGGAGTGTCGAAGAGGCAGTACAGCAGTCCCTCGCGGAAGCGCTCGAGCTCGTAGGCCAGCATCGCCTCGCGCTCGGCCAGCACGGTCTCGCACTGCCGCAGGAACGCGTGCTCGTCGATTCGCTCGTTGATCAGTCCGCCGTGGTCTTCGGCCATGCCGGTCGTGTGAAAGAGGCCGATCCGCCGCTCGAGCTCCCCCGCGTAGTCCCAGGGCGCGGAGATCGGGAACAGCGGGGAGTCGGGGTCGAAGTTCACCGGCGAGGCGTAGAGCTCGAACGGGTCGAGGCTGCTCAGGTGGAACCGCACGATCCCGTGCGCGGACTGGAGCGTCCCGAGCTTGAACCGGACCCGGAGCCAGTCGCTCCACTGCCCCAACCGGAGCTCGAGCTCGGCGGGGTCCCCGCTCGAGCGAAGGAGCGCGGCCGATTCCCCCGCGCGCGGCCGGATCTCGGCCTCGACGGCACAATCCTCTCCGCGCTTCGGATTTCGCGGGCCCACCAGGAACGTGGCGAAGGCGCCGTCCGCCCTTCGCTCCAAGGGCACGATCTGCTCGCTCTCCCGTGGGGTCACGTCCCGGCGCTCGGTATACAGGGTCGAGGTTCCGAGGCCGCCGCGGATGTCGGGTACGCCCATGCCGGAAAGCATGCGTCCCTTGAGCTTGTCGGGCGGATAGGTGCAGGGACAGCGCAGCACGATCGACGGGATCCCGGCCTTGCTCAGCAACTCCCAGACGGGGGAGCCTCCCCGCAGATTGACCGCGCTGGGTGGCAGAAACGAGCTCTTCTGCTCGTAGCGATTGAGCGCGAGATCCGGGCGGTAGTTGCTCGGGTCGCGACGAATGAAGTCGAAGATGCCGTGCCCCCCGGGGTTGGTGCCGGTGGCGAATGTCGACCACGCGACCGGGGTCTGCGCCGGGTAGGTCGTGGAGACCGCGGCGAAGCCGCCTTGCTCCCGCAGCCGAGCGAGATGCGGAAGCGCGCCGCGCGCCATGAGGCGCTCGGCGATTCGCGGATCGAGCCCGTCGAGGCCGATCACGATGACCTTTCGCAAGCCGGCCAAGCTAGGGTCCCGGGTCGGAAGTTCGCCTGTCTTCGATCGCCTCTAGCGGAAGATGCCGGCCACCTTCTGGACGAAGAGGCGGATCGCTCCCACGACCCGTCGCCAGAAGAGCAGCAGGACGCCTCCGACTGCGGCGAGTGCCGAAGCGATGGGCATCAGAGTCTCTGGACCGAGGTACATGCCCGTGAAAACCGCTCAGTGGGGGGAAAGCGATGCGTGCGGTCGAAGGGAGAACTTAGGGATCGCCGGAAGACGCAGCAACGAGACCCGCGCTTCAGGCGTGCCGGGAACCGACCCCGGCCTCCTGCAGCTCGATCAGGCCGTGCTCCAGGAGCTCCCCGCAGTAGCGCAACATATCGGCGCGAATCTGCTCGGCGGGAGCCTCGAACTCACGGGTCAGGGCGGCGACCGCCGTGCCCACGCTGCCGGCGTCCCGCAGGACATCGAAGAAGCGACCGCCCACCTCGTCCATTCCGTAGTAGTGGCCTGTCTCGATGTTGAGCAGCACGGTCTCGGACGCGAGCGTCCGGTGGACGACGTGGTGCGGGATCACCGCCCGCAACGTCCTGACCTGCTCCCATTCCAGGATGGGTTTCAGCACTCCTCCTCGTGGACGCCCGGAGCTCACACTATTCTCCGGTGGATCGTACAGCAAGATCTGTGCCCGCTACATCTCCATGAGGCGGGTGTACGGGCCCGCGGGCAGGATCGGCATTCCGTCGTGCTCGACCCAGGCATGCGCCTTGAAATCCGACTCCTTCATGACGCCGATCACCAGAGTGCTGGGGATCGCCCGCCGGGAGAGGATGCGGACGAGGACGAGCGAGCGAATGAGGCAGCGGGAATCGGTGGGCAGCACTCCCAGGACCTTCCCCACGATCTTCCCGAGGCGCCGCGCGACCTGGTGCTCGAGCGGGTCGTCGAGGCGCGGCCCGGAGCGCACGTCCCGCGCCTTTCGGGCGAGCCCGAGGACGTCAGGATGCCCCAGGGCGCGCCACATTCTGGCGTAGGCGGTCAGTATCTCGATCACGAGGGCGAGCTTCGCCCCCGGAGTCAAACGTCTCAGGGTCGGCGGCACGCCCTCACTTCCTTCTCTCGCCTTGTCGCCGTTTTTCGGGCGAGCTACGATGAAACCTTCCAAACTTTTGAAAATAGAGCGCCTGTCCTTTGCAACAAGGGGAGCCATGGAAACCGCGGATGCCGCCGCGCCCAGCCTGATCGCGTTCGCCGTCTCGCATCCTTCCGTGCCGATCGTCCCCGCTGCCCGGCGTCGCGACTGGATGGACGACGCCAGCGATCACTGGCCCAACCGGTGCCTTCCGTTGCTCATCGCGAACGAAGCGGGGTGGGAGCTTCGCAATACCCATGCCTTCCGGGTGACCTGGGATGGCGGGGAACGGCGGGAGGCGATCCGGATCGAATACGACGGCGAAGTCCCCGATCCCGAACCGGTGTCGAGTCATTTCGGCCTGGGGATCATCACCTTCCGGGTGCCGTACCTGTTCCGGACGCCCGCGGGATGGAATCTCCTGGCCAGAGGTCCGGCGAACCGGCCGAAGGACGGTGTCAGCCCGCTCGAGGGGGTGGTGGAGACCGATTGGACCTGCGCCACGTTCACCATGAACTGGAAGCTGACGCGAGCGGTCCACCCGGTCCGGTTCGACGAAGGAGAGCCCTTCTGCATGATCGTCCCGCAGCGCAGGGGTGAGCTCGAAACGTTTCGTCCCTCCATCCGCCGCATCGAGAGCGAGCCCGAGATCCAGCGAGAGCTCGCCGCGTTCACCGAGAGTCGAGCGCGGCTCCAGGGACAGAAGCTGCTCTCGCCGTACTCTCGAGATCTCGAACGCTTCAAGCTCGCCTGGGAGGGCGACTACTATCGTGGTCGGCGGCCGAACCAGGAGCCCGCGCCGGAGCATCAGGCGAGGCTCCACCTGGCTTCGTTTTCCGCCGACGCCTCTTGACCGCGGGGATTCGCCGTGTATCTTCACGTCCTCGCCGAAACGCCGATTTTCCGGCATTCGAGAGAACGCGATTCCGGGGTTGACCATGCCGCCCCGAGTACGTATCTTTATGGTCCCCTTCGAACGGGACTCCGCTCTCTGACAACCGAATCGTGCCAGCCTGAACACACAGGTCTGGATGGGCCCCGCCGCGCGCACTGTTTCGCGCGGCACTTTGGGGACTAAAACAGAACTGTACAACGATTCCGCCCGCGGATCTCCCTTAGCCGGGGATCCAGCCCAACGGGGTTCGCCCCGGGAAGGCCCAAGGGTGGAGTCAGGAAGACAAATTCTCTCATACGGAGAGTTTGATCCTGGCTCAGGACGAACGTTGGCGGCGTGCCTTACACATGCAAGTCGTACGCGAAAGGGGAAACCAGCTTGCTGGGGACCCCGAGTAGAGTGGCGAACGGGAGCGTAACACGTGAGGAACCTGCCTCGGAGTGGGGAATAACCCAGAGAAATCTGGGCTAATT
>JAICQP010000028.1 GCA_025937815.1 Gemmatimonadota bacterium | reverse complement strand
TCGCCGACTCCGGGCAGGGCGCGAAGCTCCTCGGGGGTGTCGGGAAGCCCGCCTTCCGGGCGCTCGCGCACGATGCGCGCCGCCGCATGGAGGTTCCGGGCGCGCGAGTAGTAGCCCAGGCCCTCCCACTCCGAGAGAACCTCGTCGATCTCCGCCTCGGCCACCGACGCCAGCGTGGGGAAGCGCGCCAGCCATCGCTCGAAGCGGGGGATCACGGTCTCGACGCGGGTCTGCTGGAGCATGATCTCCGAGATCCAGACGCGATAGGGATCGCGATCCCGCCGCCACGGCAGATCGCGCAAAGCGCCGTCGAACCACGCGAGCAGCGCGCGCCCGATATCCTCGATTTGCGGGGCCACGGAGTCGAAGATCGGCGCGCCGCCGAGGCGCTTCAAGTTGTAGGCCGCCTGGGCCCGGGTTACCTTCGCGAGCCGATGAAAACCCCCGCCCGGATCTTTCGCGAGTACGATGTTCGCGGACTCGTCGACGAGGATCTGTCCGACGATCTCGTCCGCTCCCTGGGTCGCGCCTTCGCGACGTTCATGCGCCGCCAGACCGGCTCGGACCGGGTCACGCTCGCCCTCGGCTGGGACGTGCGGCCGTCGTCGAAGCGCTTGCGGGACGCTCTGACCGAAGGCATGGTGGCGGCAGGCGCCCGCGTCCTCGACGTGGGCCTCGTCCCGACCCCCGTCCTCTACTACGCCTGTCACCGTCTCGCGACCGACGGCGGTGTGATGATCACCGGCAGCCACAATCCTCCCGAGTACAACGGATTCAAGCTGGGTTACCGCGATCTCCCGCTCTCCGGCGAGGAGATCCAGGAGGTCCGCCAGCTGATCGAGGCCGACGATTTCGCGGCGGGCGCCGGATCGGTGGAGGAGCGTCCCGTCACCGAAGACTACTGTGACATGGTGACATCCAAGGTGAGACTGGCCCGCGAGGTCCGGCTCGTCCTCGATCCCGCCAACGCCTGCGGCGCGCTCTTCGCCGGCGATCTGCTCGAGCGAATCGGGGCCAGCGTCGACCGCCTCTACGACGAGGTCGACGGCACCTTTCCCAACCACCATCCCGACCCCACCGTCGACGCGAACGTCGTCGACCTCCGCAAGCGCGTCCTCGAGGTCGGAGCGGAGATGGGAATCGGGCTCGACGGGGATTGCGACCGGATCGGGGCCGTCGACGCGACCGGACGGCTCGTCCGCGGCGACCAGCTGACCGCCGTGTTCGCGCGGGAGCAGCTCGGGCGCACGCCGGGCGCCCGGATCCTCTACGACGTCAAGTCCTCGCGCGCCCTCGAGGAGGACATCCGCGCGCACGGCGGCGTGCCGTTCATGTGGAAGACGGGCCACAGCCACGCCAAGCGCAAGATGAAGGAGGAGGGCATCCCCTTCGGCGGCGAGATGAGCGGACACCTCTTCTTCTTCGACGGCTACTGGGGGTTCGACGACGCCATCTACGCGGCGTGCGAACTGTGCGAGATCGTCTCGAAGTCGGAGTCCTCCCTGGCGGAGATCGTGGATTCGCTCGCGAGCTACCCGTCGACCCCCGAAGTGCGAATCGAGACCACCGAGGACAGGAAGTGGAAGCTCGTCGAGGACGCCCGGGAGACGTTCGGCAAGCGATACGACATCGTCGACATAGACGGGGTCCGGATCACGTTCGAGGAGGGCTGGGCTCTGCTGCGCGCCTCGAACACCCAGCCGGTGGTCGTCCTGCGCGCGGAAGGGAACAGCGAGTCCGGGCTGGCCGCCATCAAGGGCCGGATGGAGGAGTTCCTCGCGAAGCGCGGGATCGCAGAGATTCCTTGGAGCGGCTGAACCGCAGATTCGCGTTTATTGCGGGAGGAGCGGTCCTCCTGGCGTTGATCGTGGTCGGGTCGGTGGTCGACACGATCGTCGACGTGCTGTGGTTCGACGAGCTCGGATACGAGGACGTGTACTGGACGGCGTTCAGGGCGCGGCTGGTAGTGAGGTTCGTCGCCGGTGCCGTCATCTTCCTGTTCTTCTTCGTCAACCTCCGCCTCGCAGCTTCGTCGTTCGGATCGATCCGGCGCCGGATCTCGAACATCGAGATCCACGAGGAGATCCCCGGAAAGTGGCTCACGCTTACCGCGCTCGCGGCCGCCGCGTTCCTGGCCTTCCTGTTCAGCACGGCCGTCAGCGGGCACTGGCTGGACGTACTCGTCTGGACGAAGCGCCAGCCGTTCGATCTCGTGGAGCCGCTGTTCTCCAAGAACGTGGGCTTCTACGTCTTCACCCTGCCCCTCCTGAGGCTGGCGCAGAACCTGGCGTTCCTGCTCCTGATCGCGGCGCTCGTCATCCTCGGGGTGCTCTACGTCACCAGCGGCGGGCTCGAGATCTCGGAGAACAGGATCCGCTTCCGGGCTGGCCCGCTGCGTCACGTGGTGGCCAATCTGGCCCTCCTGTTCCTGGTCCTGGCCTGGGGCTACCGGCTCGATCTGTACGAGCTCCTGTTCTCCTCGCGCGGCATCGTGTACGGCGCTTCGTACACGGACGCGCATGCCCAGGTGCTCGGCTACCGCGTGCTGGTGGCGCTGTCGCTGGCCGGGTTCGGAGTCACCGTCTATGACGTCGTGCGGGGGCGATACGGCCTCACGCTTACCGCCTTCGGCGCGCTGATCATCGGCGCCATCGTGTTCAAGGGGCTGTACCCTGGCGCGGTGCAGCAGTTCGAGGTCGAGCCCAACGAGATCAACAAAGAGGCGCCGTACATCGCGCGGAACATCGCCTACACGCGGCGCGCGTTCGATCTCACGGCGATCGAGGAGCGCCCCTTCGACGTGGCCGGCAGTCCGTCCCCCGAGGTTCTGGGCGAGGCCGACAGGACGCTGTCCAACATCCGCCTCTGGGATTGGCGGCTCCTGCTCGACTCCTACAGCCAGCTCCAGGAGATTCGCCTCTACTACGAGTTCGAGGACGCGGACGTGGACCGCTACGACCTGGGCCAGGGGCCGCGGCAGGTCATGCTGTCGGCGCGCGAGATGGCCGTCGAGGAGCTGCCGCCCCAGTCCCAGACCTGGCAGAACCAGCACCTGATCTTCACCCACGGATACGGGCTGGTGATGAGCCCGGTGAACGAGGTGACGAACGAGGGGCTGCCGAAGTTCTTCCTGTCGGACATCCCGCCCACTGCGCAGGACACTCTCGCTGCGACGCTCCGCGTGACGCGGCCCGAGATCTATTTCGGCGAGAGGACCTTCAACTACGCGCTGGTAGCGACGCAGGAGCAGGAGTTCGACTATCCGCAGGGCGACCAGAACATCTACACCTCGTATGCGGGGAACGGCGGGCTGAGGATCGAGTCGTGGTGGAGGAAGGCTCTGTTCGGATGGTATCTGGGGTCGCTCAAGTTCCTGCTCACGGATGCGATCGACGCCGATTCCAGGCTGCTGCTCAACCGGCAGATCCACGAGCGGATCCGCCGCCTGGCGCCGTTCCTGGAGTACGATCGCGACGCGTATCTGGTACTCCTCGACGGCCGCATGCTGTGGGTGCAGGACGCGTACACGGTGTCGGACCGCTATCCGTATTCGGAGACGGTTTCGGCGTTCGGGGACATGGTCCGGCTCAACTACATCCGCAACAGCGTCAAGGTCGTGGTCGACGCATACCACGGCAGCGTGGCCTTCTACGTCTGGGATCCCGAGGATCCGATCCTGGCCGCGTACCGGGCGGTCTTCCCCACGCTATTCCTGCCCGCCGAGTCGATGCCCGATGGGCTGCGCGCGCACATGCGATACCCCGAGGATCTGTTCACCATCCAGGCCGAGGTTCTCAGGTCGTATCACATGGAGGACGCCAAGGTGTTCTACAACCGTGAGGACCTGTGGAACATCCCCAACGAGATCTATCAGGGTCAGCCGCAGACGATGCTGCCGTACTACGTCCTCGTGCAGCTTCCGGACGACGAAGAGGTGACCTTCCAGCTGGTGCTGCCATTCACCCCGAACCGCCGCGACAACATGATATCGCTCCTCGCGGCGAAGTCCGATCCCGGCAACTACGGGAAGCGCGTGATCTACGAGTTCCCGAAGGACCGGCTCATCTACGGGCCCATGCAGATCGAGGCCCGAATCGACCAGGACCCGGTGATCAGCGAGCAGATCACGCTCTGGAGCCAGAAGGGGTCGAGCGTGATCCGGGGGAACCTGCTGGTCATACCGATGGGGAACACGGTGCTGTACGTGGAGCCGCTCTTCCTGCAGGCGCAGCAGAGCCAGCTCCCCGAGCTGACGCGGGTGATCGCCACCTACGGTACGCACATCGCGATGGAGCCGACGCTCGAGGCGGCGCTGCTCCAGCTGGTCCGCCGCTCGGCGGGCTCTACGGCCGCGCTGGAGGTGGCGCAGGAGATCGGGCTGGCCGAGCCAGGAGCCTTGCCGCCGGCGGAACCGCCGGCCGGGGAGGAGCCGTCGGGCCCGAGTCCCGCCGCCCTCGCGGCCGAGGCGAAGGGCGCGTACGACCGGGCGGTCGCCGCGCAGCGGGCCGGCGACTGGGCCGCGTACGGGGAGGCGCTGGACGAGCTCGGCCAAATCCTCGAAGAGTTGGCCGCGGAGTAACGTAGTGCAGCTGACGACATCGATCACCGCGGCCGAGCACTCGCTCATCGATCAGGCGTTCACGCGCGCCACGGGAGCCGAGCGGGTCGAGGGCAACCGCGTGCGGCTCCTGCGCGACGCGGCCGAGCACTACCCCGCGTGGCGTGACGCCATCGCCGCCGCGGAGCGCTACGTGTACTTCGAGAGCTACATCATCCGCGACGACGAGTCCGGAAAGCTGCTGGCGGACGCCTTGACCGCCCGGGCCCGAGAGGGCGTGAAGGTCCGGGTCACCTACGATTGGGTCGGAGGGTTGGGAAAGACTTCGCGTCGGTACTTGCAGGAGCTGCGCGAGGCGGGCGTCGAGGTACGCTGCTTCAATCCGTTTCGCTTCACGAGCCCGCTGGGCTGGGTGCACCGGAACCACCGGAAGAGTCTTGTAGTGGACGGGGTCACGGCATCGATCACGGGTCTCTGCGTGGGCGACGAGTGGGTGGGAGACCCCGCGCGGGGGATCCCGCCATGGCGGGACACCGGTATCGAGGTCGAAGGTCCGGCCGTGGCTCGCGTCGAGCGCGCGTTCGCCGATATCTGGGCGCTGACCGGCCCGCCGATACAGGCGGGGGAGCGCCGGGCCGAGCCGGTTCCCGTGGCGGGCGACATCGCCGTGCGCGTGGTGGCGACCGAGCTGAACCGCGGCGGGATCCTGCTCCTCGACCAGCTGATCGCCAGCGCGGCGCGCGAAACCCTGTGGCTGACCGACGCATACTATTCCGGCGTGCCCTCGTACGTGCAGGCGCTTCGCTCCGCGGCGCTGGACGGCGTGGATGTGAGGCTCCTCGTTCCAGGCGCCACAGACCTGCCCGTCGTGCGCATCATCTCGCGCGCTGGATACCGTGCCCTGCTCGATGCCGGCGTCCGCATCTTCGAATGGAACGGGCCCATGCTCCACTCGAAGACCGCGGTCGCCGACGGGCGCTGGGCACGCGTCGGATCGAGCAACCTGAACGTCGCGAGCTGGCTCGCGAACTACGAGCTGGACGCGGTGATCGAGGACTCTGGTTTCGCGGAGACGATGGAGGCGCAGTACGAGATCGACCTCGCCAACTCGACCGAGATCGTCCTCGGCAGCGCGCGGCGGCGGAGTGCCGGGCGCAGACCGAGGCGGGGAAGCGCTGGTCGCATGGCCCTTCTCGGGATCCGGATCGGGAACACGCTGTCGGCCGCGGCGACGAGCCACCGCACGCTGGCGGCCCGGGATGCGGGGATCGTGGCGGGAGCGGGTGGGCTGGCCATCGTTGCCGCGATCATCGTTGCCCTCTGGCCGCGGCTGATCGCGATCCCGTTCGCGATCGCCATCGCGTGGCTCGGCGTGGGGCTGATCGTGCGGGCGTGCGGGATGCGCCGCGGGGGGCGAGCCGCAGACGACGAGAAGGGTTCTATTCCGCGGAAGCGGCCGGGCTGATCCGCTCCAGCGCCAGGCGATCTCAGCCGATCACTGGTACTTCCAGTTCCGGGGCTTCCCCTCCGCCATCCACTCGATCGCGGTGGCGAGCCGCTTCCTGCGCGTCTCGGCTCGCTTGGCGTCTTCGATCCACTCTACGTACTCCCGCCGGTGGCTCGGGCTGAAGCCCTCGAACGCCGCCCGCGCCTTCACGTTCCTGGCGAGCGCGCTCTTCAGGTCCGCGGGCACCCTCACCGGGGGCTTGGGAGGCCTTACGCTCCGAGGGGCCTTCACCCCCTCTTCGTTCAGCCTCACCGCCTTCTTCAGCCACGCCGTGAGGGTCTTCTTCGAGGGGAGGTCGTCGAGGTTCTCGATCCGCCCGAGCTGTCCCATGGCTTCGTCGCTCGGGTTCTCGACGACCAGCTTGTCCTTCCAGAACACGAACGCGCAGTGGCGCTTGAAGGCCGCCATGCCGCAGAGCGGGCCTTTGTAGTCGAAGTAGGGCGCGCCCCATTTGAGTGTTTCCTCCGCTTGGGGGACCGCCGAGTGCACGGTCTCCCTGAGTCGCTCCAGGATCGGCTTGGCGAAGTCGGCTGATCTCTCGATGTACGCGTCGACGCGCGGGTCGCGTGTTCCCATGCTTCATTTCCTCGATGGGGTGTCAGGTCTGGCCGGTCTCGTCCTCGATGAGTTCTATCTCCTCGCCGTCCGGCCCGCGGAAGAACGCGACACGCACGGGAAACGGTCGCCCGCCGATCCGGTTCACCAGCTCGAGCGACGTAATCGGTCGCGTGATCTCGCAGCCGAAGACGTCGGCCTCGGCAGCCGGGCGCGGGTCTCTGCCCGTCTCCACCAGCTCGATGTAGCGCCCGCTGCCGGCCTCCAGCAGGGCGAAGCGATTGCCGTTCAGGTCGAACGCGGCCTTCACCGGGAGGCCCAGCATGCCCCGATAGAGGTCCATCGAGCGCTCCATGTCACGCACGCGAAGCGACACGTGGTGGAGCCCGTCGACGACCGATGGGTGGGGAGTGGCCATGCGTTCTCAGTATGGCGGAGTTCTCTCGGCCGACGCAACGGCCGGGGACGGCCCCGGGCCGGTTGAACCCGCTTACGGGTGCGCCTAGCTTATGCGGCCACTTCGGGTCGCGGTTTCGAGGGTTCGCGCGCCGCACCATCGCTGCACATCGAAAGGACTACATGAAGATCCACGAGTATCAGGCGCGGAAGATCTTCCGCGACCATGGCCTCCCGGTGCCGCCCGAGAGGGTGGCCGGGACGCCGGCGGAGGCCGAGGCGGCCGCACGCGAGCTTGGCGGGCCGGTGGTCATCAAGGCCCAGGTACACGTCGGCGGGCGCGGGAAGGCTGGAGGCGTGAAGCTCGCCTCGGACCCGGCCAGCGCCCGGGAAGCCGCGGGCGCGATCCTGGGCATGGACATCAAAGGCCTCGAGGTGGGCAAGGTGCTCGTGGCTCCGGCGGTCGACATCGAGCACGAGGCCTACGTCGGGATCATCGTCGACCGGGCCAGCCAGTGTCCGGTGCTCATGGTCAGCGCCGCCGGAGGCGTCGATATCGAGGACGTGGCGCGCACCACTCCCGAGAAGATCCACAAGGCCGAGATCGACCCGCGCTACGGGCTTCTCAATCACCAGGCGATGGGGCTGGGATTCGACCTGTACGACGACCTGCCGCGGGTCCGCGCGGCGGCCGATCTCTTCCGCCGGCTCTACGAGGCCTTCCTGGCCAGCGACGCATCGCTCGCCGAGGTCAACCCGCTGGTCGTAACCCGACAGGGGGAAGTCCTGGCGATCGACGCCAAGATGAATCTCGACGACAACGCGCTATTCCGGCATCCGGAGTTCGAGGAGCTGCGCGACCCCGCGTCGGAGGAGCCGGCGGAGACGATGGCCCGCGAGAAGGGCCTGTCGTACGTCAAGCTGGACGGCACGGTCGGCTGCATCGTCAATGGCGCGGGGCTCGCGATGGCGACGATGGACCTCATCAAGTACTACGGCGCCGAGCCCGCCAACTTCCTCGACATCGGCGGCTCGTCGAACCCCGAGAAGGTCGTCAGCGCTATGCGGATCATCCTCTCCGACCCCAACGTCAAGGCGATCCTGTTCAATATCTTCGGGGGTATCACTCGCTGTGACGACGTGGCCAACGGGATCGTCAAGGCGCTCGAGCAGCTGGAGGTGGATGTGCCGATCGTGATCCGGCTGACGGGCACGAACGAAAAGGAGGCGCTGGAGATCCTGCGTTCGGTGAACCTCCCGGCCACGAACTCCATGGACGAGGTGGTGCAGAAGGCGATCGAGCTCGCGAAGGGAGCTGCCAGGTGAGCGTCCTAATCGATGGGACGACGAAGCTCCTCGTGCAGGGCATCACCGGCCGCGACGGGTCGTTCCACGCCCGGCAGATGATCGAATACGGCACCCAAGTGGTGGGCGGGGTGGTTCCCGGAAAGGGCGGGCAGGTATTCGAGGGCGACGTCCCGATCTTCGACACGGTCGCCGAAGCCATGGACGCCACCGGAGCGGACGCCTCGGTGATCTATGTGCCTCCGGCATTCGCGGCGGACGCGATCTACGAGGCCGCGGACGCCGGCGTTCTGCTGATCGTCGCCATAACGGAGGGGATCCCGGTCCTCGACATGACCCGCGCGATGCCGTTCGTCGCCGAGCGCGGCTCGCGACTCGTGGGACCCAACTGCCCGGGCCTCATCAGCCCAGGCAAGAGCAAGGTCGGGATTCTCCCCGGCCAGATCTGCACGCCGGGACCCGTCGGCGTCGTGTCGCGTAGCGGCACGCTGACCTACGAGGTCATTCACCACCTGACGGGCGCCGGCATCGGCCAGTCGACATGCATCGGGATCGGCGGCGATCCGATCATCGGCACCAACTTCATCGACTGCCTGTCGCTCTTCGAAGAGGACCCCGAGACGCGCGCGGTCGTAATGATCGGCGAGATCGGCGGCACCGACGAGCAGGAAGCCGCCGCGTTCGTCGAGAGCGACATGGAGACGCCGGTGGTGGGGTTCATCGCCGGGCAAACCGCCCCGCCGGGCCGGCGCATGGGCCATGCCGGGGCGATCATCTCTGGCAGCGAGGGAACCGCGAAAGAGAAGATGGAGGCGTTCGAGGGTCACGGGATCGCGGTCGCTCGGAGACCCGCGGACATCGTGGATCTTGTGAGGCAGTCCCTTGGCTGAGCTGGTGAAGCACGAGCCGCTTCTCGACGCCGAGCAGATATCGCCGACGCTCGGGGCGACCTCCTACGCCGAAGTCCTGGACGAGCTGGCGGCGTTTGCCGCCCGCCAGCCCGGGGTTGTCGACGGCGAGCGGTTCATGAGCCAGGTGACCTCGCTGGGCGCCGACGACACGATCGCGGTGGGCGGTGGCGCGTTCCTCCCGCACCTCAAGTCGGACGCCATCGACCGCGAGGTCGTCGTGATGGGCATTACGGCCCGGCCGTTGCGAGTGCCGGTGGAGAGCGGGGAGGAGACCCGCGGGCGGCTTTTCGTCCTGGCGGCCGCCCGGCCCGACGAGCACGCCGCCTATCTCGAGAAGGTGGCGTCGATCGCGGCCGCGCTACGCGCCGAGGGGACGATCGAAGCGATCCTGGAGGCGGGTGATCCCCAGCGGATCGCGAATCTGCCCGCCGTACGGGAGGCGCGCCGCGTTCAGCGGCTGTCGGTGGTCGACGTCATGGATCCGGCGGCCCAGCGCGTGTACCCCGACATGCCGCTTCCGGACGCCGCCCGCGTGCTGATCCGCGGCCGCCATTCGGCATTGCCGGTCGTCAACAAGCGCGACGAGATCGTCGGCATGGTATCCGAAAAGGACCTGATCAAGGCGTTCCTGCCGGGCTATCTGCGGATCTCCGGCGGAGCCAGCGGGGAGGACGGGGGTGAGAGGGAGTCCACCGATAGAACGCTGGTGCGCGATGTCATGTCGAAGGCGGTGCTCTGCCTCCCGGTCGAGGCCTCGATCAACGAGGCAGCCTCGATAATCGTCAACAAGAACGTCGATCCGCTGCCGCTGACGCGCGAGGGGAAATGGGTGGGCCTCATAAGCCGCCGGTCTCTTATCCGGAAGCTGCTCCAGTTCTGATTCGGCAAGAACGCGCATCGAGGAGGAAACCATGAGGGCAGAGCGCACGCTCGCCATCATCAAGCCGGACGCGGTGGGAAAAGGCCTGATCGGGAAGATAATCGGGCATCTCGAAGAGGCCGGGTTCGTGGTCACGGACCTGCAGATGACCCGCCTCTCGGAGGCCGAGGCCAGGCGCTTCTACGAGGTCCATGCCGAGCGGCCGTTCTACGACAGCCTGGTAGCGTTCATGACGAGCGCGCGCTGCGTTCCGATGGTGCTGGAGCGCAAGAGCGCGGTGTCGGCACTCCGCGAAACGATTGGGGCCACCGACCCGGCGCGGGCCGCCGACGGCACCATTCGAAAGCTGTATGCGGAGTCGGTGGAGCGTAACGCGATCCACGCGTCGGACTCCCCCGAGAACGCCGAGCGGGAGATCGAGTTCTTCTTCCCCCAGGGGTGACGTCATGGCCGGGCCCGGGGTATATTCAATTGTTATGTTCGTGGATCTGTCCCGGCTGGAAGACGGCCGCCTTTCTCAGAGCTTCGAGATCGACCGGGAAAGCCCGATTCTGCAAGGCCTCGAGGCGGAGATCCACGAGCCGCTGACCTTCGACGTGGAGGTCCGCAACCCCTCCGGCGGGACATACGTGGTCACCGGCCGGTTGACGGGCGCCGCGGTGGCACCATGCCGGCGGTGCCTCACGCCGACCCGGATTCCGATCGACGTGCCGCTCAGGCTCGTCTATCAGGAGGCCGGTCGCGAAGCGAAGCCGGGCGCGGACTCCGGCGACGATGACGTCGTGTGGCTGGAGCGCGGCGCAAAGCGGATCGAGCTCGACGCCCAGGTTCGGGACCGGCTGTTCCTCGAGACCGAGCGCTTTCCGATCTGCAGGGAGGATTGCCCGGGGATCTGTCCGCACTGCGGGCGGAACCTGAACGAGGGGTCCTGCGACTGTGCGCTGGAGACCGTCGACTCGAGGTGGAAGGCGCTGGAGGGACTCGGGTCGGGAATCGAGCAAGACCGATCTCGCTCATCGAAGGGCGAGTAGTCGGATTGACCATACGAGAACAGGGAGACAGTTCATATGGCCGTTCCCAGAAGGAAAACTTCCAAGACGCGGAAGCGGAAGCGCCGCACGCATAAGCACGCGACGGCGCCCACTCTCGTGAAGTGCGATAAGTGCCTTCAGCCGAAGATCGCACATCGTATCTGCCCTCATTGCGGTCACTACGCCGGTCGCCACGTCATCGAAGTGGACGAGGAGTTCTAGACCGCCCGCGAATCTGGTAAAGGAGCGCTGCCGCGCATGCGGATCGCAGTCGACGCCATGGGTGGCGACCATGCCCCCGATCGGCCCGTCGCCGGCGCGCTGGCCGCGCTCCGCCAGGCGGCTCGCGACTTCGAGATAGTCCTCGTGGGCGACGAATCGCGGCTCACCCCGCTGCTGTCCCGCTACACCGATTCCAGCGGGCTGACCGTCCTGCACGCCCCGGAGGCCATCGGCATGGACGAGTCTCCGGCCTCGGCGCTACGCCGGAAGAGGAGCTCCTCGATCGCCATGGGCATCCGCCTGCAGACGCAGGGCATGGCCGACGCGTTCGTCTCCGCGGGCAACACCGGGGCTGTCATGGCCGCGGCGCTCACCACCCTCGGCCGGATCGAGGGTCTCTCACGTCCCGCCATCATGGTCGTGTTTCCGACCCAGGCCGACCCGTGTCTGGTGCTCGATGCGGGCGCCAACGCCGAGTGCAAGCCACAGCATCTCGCACAATTCGCTCTCATGGGTCACGTGTATGCCGCGGATATCCTGGGGCGAGCACATCCCCGGATCGGGCTCCTGTCGATCGGTGAGGAGCAGGGGAAGGGCAATGACCTGACGGTCGCGGCGCATGGGCTTCTCTCCGAGAGTGGTCTCAATTTCGTCGGAAACGTGGAGGGCAGAGACGTCCTGGGCGGAGCCGTGGACGTGGTCGTCACGGATGGTTTCACCGGCAACGTGCTGCTCAAATTCGCGGAGTCCTTCGCCGATTTCCTGGCCGGCGAGATTCGCCGCGAGGTCTCCGCCGATCGTCGATCCTCTCTCGGCGCGTGGCTGATGAGGCCCGCGTTTCATCGCCTCCGGCGCCGCATCGACTACGCCGAGTACGGCGGGGCGCCGCTGTTGGGCGTGAACGGGATCGTGATCATCTGCCATGGGGGCTCGACGGTAAAGGCCTTCCGGAACGCGATCCTGGTGGCTCGGCGCGCCGTGAGGCGCGATCTCGCCAACCGGATAGAGCACGCCATCGCCGACCTCGGAAAGCGCGTCGATGCTTTGGGGGATATCGCGAGCGCCAATGACACGCCCGCCGTGGCGGCCGAGAGAGGAGAGCGATGACGTCGAGCTCGCCGCGCACGGTGATTCGCTCCACCGGGATGTCGGTGCCGGAGAAGGTGGTGACCAATGCGGACTTCGAGGCCATCGTCGACACCAGCGACGAGTGGATCACCACGCGCACGGGGATCAAGGAGCGGCGCATGTGCGCCGAGGGACAGAACACCGCCGACATGGCAGCCGAGGCCGGCCGAGTCACCCTCGCGGATGCCGGGCTCGATCCCGATGACGTGGACATCCTGATCCTCTCCACCGCGACCCCCGACCACCTGCTTCCCGCCACCGCATGCGAGACCCAGGCCCTCCTGGGGTGCGAGAACGCCGCTGCGTTCGACATCAGCGCAGCCTGCGCGGGCTGGCTCTACGGGGTTTCGCTCGCCGACGCGATGATCACGAGCGGGATGCACGAGAACGTCCTGGTCATCGGTTCCGAGAAGATGTCGGCGATACTCGACTATACCGATCGGACGACCTGCGTCCTGTTCGGCGACGGCGCGGGGGCCGCGCTGGTGTCGGTGGGCGGCGGGAACGGGCGCGGCATCCTCGGCACGCACATGCGCACCAACGGCAGACAGGCGCGGCTCCTGTGGCGGCCCGCGGGCGGAGCGGCGCTGCCTTCCACCGACGAGACGCGGTCCGACCGGATGGAATACGTCAAGCAGGAGGGAAGAGAGATCTTCAAGCAGGCGGTGATGTGCATGGAGAGCGCTTGCCGCCACGTGCTCGATTCGACGGATCGGCGGATATCCGACATCGACCTCGTGATCCCCCATCAGGCCAACATCCGGATCATCGATGCCGTGGCGAGCCGGCTGGGAGTGGAACGCGATCGGGTGTTCGTCAACATCGACCGCTACGGCAATACCAGCTCGGCTTCGATCCCCATCGCGCTCGACGAGGCACGCCGGCAGGGACGCGTGGGAGAGGGATCCACGATCCTGATGACGGCGTTCGGCGGTGGACTCGCCTGGGGCGCCTCCGTTGTCGTGCTCTAGCAGGACGTTGAAAATGGCTCTGCGGTGTGCGGCGTACAGATCGTGCGCCTCGGAATCCTCTCGTCGCGCGCGCCCGGCATCCGAGCCACTTTGAACGTCCTGCCGACTTCTTCGACGACCTGCTGATGGCCGATTCGATGGCGTTCCAGTTTCCGGGCCAGGGCAGCCAGGCCGTCGGCATGGGCGCGGATCTCGCCGACGACTATACGGAGGCGAGGGCCGTTTTCGACGAGGCGGATGCGACGCTGGGGTTCGAGCTGTCGCGCCTCTGCTGGGAGGGCCCGGAAGAGGAGCTGCGCGCCACCGAGAACGCGCAGCCCGCGCTGCTGACGCACGGCGTGGCGGCTGCCAGGGTCCTCTCCGCGCGTGGTCTGACTCCGGTCGCGGCGGCGGGACACAGCCTCGGCGAGTTCACCGCTCACGTGGCCGCCGGCAGCCTCGCGTTCGGCGACGCGCTCAAGCTCGTCCGCGTGCGGGGAGAGGCGATGGCGCAGGCCGGCAGGGAGCGTCCGGGGACGATGGCCGCGATCATCGGCCTGAACGAGACCCAGGTCGAGCGGTTGTGCGAGGAGGCTCGCGGTGAGGGAGAGGTGCTGGTCGCCGCCAACTACAACTCGCCGGGCCAGATCGTGATCTCCGGCTCCACCGGGGCGGTCCGCCGGGTTGTGTCGGGGGCCAAGGAGCACGGCGCGCGGATGGCGATCGAGCTGCAGGTGTCGGGGGCATTCCACTCGCCCTTGATGGCCCCGGCCGTGGACGCATTGCGCGCGGCACTCTATGCGGTCGACATCCGCCCGGCGGCGATTCCGGTCGTTGCCAACGTGGACGGCCGACCGGTCGTCGATCCCGACACGATTCGCGAGCGATTGATCGAGCAGATCAGCGGCGCCGTCCGGTGGACCGATTGCGTCTTGTCCCTGCGCGACATGGGAGTCCGCAGGCTCATCGAGCCGGGCCCCGGGCACGTGCTCACCGGGCTGGTCAAGCGCATCGATCGCGCGCTCGAAGGAAGGATAGCGGGCACCAGCCACCAGATCGAGGAGGTAGCCGCGGCATGGCTGTGACCATCGACCTGAGCGGCAAGCGGGCGCTGGTAACCGGCGGTAACCGTGGAATCGGCCGCACGATCGCCGAGCGTCTCGCCGAGGCGGGCGCGGACGTGGCGGTGTTCGCCCGCAACGAGCAATCGGTCGCGGAGGCGGCAGCCGCGCTGTCGGGGCGGGGCGTCCGCGGGCTGGCGCTGGTCGGGGACGTGGGATCCGACGCGGACGTCGAGCGGGCGTGGGATACGCTGATGAAGGAGTTCGGGCAGCTCGACATCCTCGTCAACAACGCGGGGATCACTCGTGACGGTCTCCTGCTCAGGATGAAGCCCGAGGACTGGCATGCCGTTCTCGACGTGAACCTGACGGGCGCCTTCAGGTGGTGTCGACTGGCGGCGAAGCAGATGCTGCGCCAGAAGAGCGGAACGATCATCAATATCTCGTCCATCGTCGGAGTGATCGGCAACCCCGGCCAGACCAACTACGCGGCATCGAAAGCGGGCCTGATAGGGTTTTCGAAGTCGCTGGCGGTCGAGGTGGCGGCCCGCGGCATAACGGTGAACGTCATTGCGCCGGGCTTCATCGAAACCGAGATGACGCACGCGCTCGGCGAGCACGCACAGGCGGAGTTCGTGTCGCGCATACCGCTCGGCAAGCTGGGCACGACGGGGGATGTCGCCGACCTGGCGGTGTTCCTCGCCTCCCCTATGAGCGACTATATTACCGGCCAGGTTATCTGTGTCGATGGTGGGCTAACGCGTTGAGCTCGTCGAACTCGTCCGGGAGGAAAGCGCATGTCTGTTGAATCGCAGGTAAAGGAGATCATCGTCGAAAACCTCGGCGTGGATAACGAAAAGGTCACCGAGGATGCTTCGTTCGTCGAGGATCTCGGGGCCGACTCGCTCGATACGGTGGAGCTCGTGATGGCGTTCGAGGAGGAGTTCGACATCGAGATCCCCGATGAAGACGCGGAAAAGCTCACTACGGTAGGCGAGGCGATCGCGTATCTGAAGGGCAAGACAGAAGCCTAGCCCGGATGGGACGCCGCGTAGTCGTCACCGGGATGGGCCTCCTGACCGCGCTGGGCAACGACCTGGCTTCCACGTGGGAGGCCCTTCTCGAGGGACGCTCCGGCGTGCGTCGGATAACGCGCTTCGATCCCGAGGGTTTCGCCACCCAGATCGCCGCCGAGGTCAAGGATTTCGAGCCCGAGCGCTGGATGGAGAAGAAGGAAGCGCGTCGGCAGGACCTCTTCACCCAATTCGCCGTGGCCGCGGCCAGCATGGCCGTGGACGACAGCGGGCTCGAGCTGCCGGGAGGCGACGGCGATCGGGTGGGGGTAATCATCGGGTCCGGAATCGGCGGGATACGGACCCACGAGGTGCAGAACGAGCGCTACCTCGAGGGCGGCCCTTCGCGTATCAGCCCCTTCTACATCCCGATGATGATCCCCGACATCGCCAGCGGCGTCGTGTCGATGCGCTATGGCGCCAAGGGGCCGAATTACTGCACCGTTTCCGCCTGTGCCTCGAGCGCGCACGCGATCGGGGACGCGTTCCGGCTCATCAAGCACGAGGACGCCGAGGTGATGATCGCCGGCGGGACGGAGGCGGCGGTCACGGCCATGTCGGTCGGCGGGTTCGCGGCCATGAAGGCGATGTCGACCCGCAACGACGAGCCCGAGCGCGCCAGTCGGCCGTTCGACGCCGACCGCGACGGCTTCGTGCTGGGAGAAGGCGCCGGGATGGTGGTGCTCGAAGAGCTGGAGCACGCGCGGGCGCGGGGCGCCCGCATCTACGCCGAGGCTCTGGGAGTCGGCATGACCGCCGACGCGTATCACATTACCGCCCCGGCACCCAACGGCGAGGGCGCGGCCCGCGCTATGCGACGCGCGGTCGTGGAGTCGGGCCTGCCCGTCGAGGCCTTCGACTACATCAACGCCCACGGCACGTCGACTCCGTTCAACGACGAGTTCGAGACCATGGCGATCAAGTCGGTGTTCGGGGAGCATGCGCACGAGTTGATGGTCGGCTCGACGAAATCGATGACCGGCCACCTTCTCGGTGGAGCCGGGGGCCTCGAATTCGTCGTCACGTCGATGGTGCTGCGCGAGGGCAAGGTCCCGCCCACCATCAACCTCGAGACCCCGGACCCGCTGTGCGATCTGGATTACGTCCCCAACACCATGCGGGAAGCGGAGGTCAGGGCGGCATTGACGAACTCTTTCGGATTCGGGGGCCACAACGCGTCACTCGCGCTGGGCAGATACGAGCCATGATGGGAGCAGAATGATCTGGAAGTGGTTCCGTCGAAGGAAATCCGACTCAGCCGCTCAGCTGAAGGAGGAACGGCTGCAGCAGCTGGAGCGAATGCTCGGCCATCACTTCACGATTCCCGGGATCCTCACCCGCGCCTCGACCCACCCGTCTTACCTGGATCAATCCGACAGTCGTGGAGAATCGTACGAGCGGCTCGAGTTTCTGGGCGACTCGGTCCTGAACCTGGCCGTCAGCGAGTGGCTGTTCAACCTGCACCCCGACGCGCAGGAAGGGGTTCTGTCCCAGCAGCGCGCGCACATAATCTCGCGCCGGTTCCTAGCCAACGCGTCCGAGGAGCTCGGCCTGCCCGACTGCATACAGACGGGTGATGACCAGAACCTCCTGGCCGGTGGCGGACGTCAGAAGATCGCCGCCGACGCGCTCGAGGCGGTCATCGGCGCGCTGTACATAGACGGCGGCTTCGAGGTGGCCCGCTCGTTCATAGAGCGTCACATCCTGTCTCTGGACGTGGGACACGAGGAGGGGTTCCACACCGCCAAGAACCGCTTGCAGGAGACGATCCACGAGCTCGGCCGCGGCCAGCTGACCTATCGCACCACCCGCGCGACCTCGGCCCCAGACAAGAGCCGCGAGGACATCAACTTCCGCTGCCAGGTGTGGCTCGAGGGCGAGCCTCTGGGAACCGGATGGGGACGCACCAAGAAGGAGGCCGAGAAGGAAGCGGCGCTCGACGCGCTGGATCGCCTGGACAAAGTCCGCACGGCGTCTTCCCGGCGATAGAGCCCGCCACTCCTCGGACCGCATCGCAGATGGGCGAGTCCAGGCCCGAGATCCTGCCTCGAGTTCTCTCCGGAACCTATGACGACCGCTTCTCGACCGTGGCCTTCATCGGCGGCGGAAAGATGTATCGACTCGCGCGCGAACGACTGGGCACTATCTCGGATGTGCTCGTCAAGGAGACGCCCTTCGGGTGCTCGACGCCGATCCTATTCATGGAGCACGGCGAGCGGCGCTTCTTCCTGGTGCCGCGTCACGGTGAGCGCGAGTACCGGGTCACCGCGTCGTTCGTCAACTACCGAGCCAACATCTGGGCTCTGAAGGAGCTCGGCGTCGAGCGTCTCGTCGCCTGGACGGGGCCCGGCTCGCTGACGTCCGGCTTGCGGGTGGGAGACCTGGTTCTGCCCGACGACCTCATCGACATGACTCGCCATCGCGCGAGCACGTTCTTCGAGAACAAGGGCATCGGCATCCTCCGCCAGAACCCGACCTTCTGCCCGACGCTGCGCTCCGCTCTGGAGCAGGTGCTGAGCGAGATGGCCCTCAGGCACGCGCGCGATGGGGTGTACGTCGTCAGCGAGGGTCCGCGTCTGGAGACCCGCGCCGAAGTCCGTGCCCTGCGCGCGATGGGTGGCGATCTCGTCGGCATGACACTCGCTCCGGAGGCGTTTCTCGCTCGCGAGCTCGAGATGTGCTACCATCCGGTCGCCTACGTCACTGCCTGGGCCGAAGGGGTTGGGGAGGACGCCGATGCGTCCGCGCGGCCGGGCCCGGAAGAGGAGCGGCAGGCGCGGATCGACGAGACGCTTCAGCTGATGCCGGAGATCGTCTGGAACCTGCTGGAGCTCCTTCCCACTGCGGCCTGGGCCTGCTCGTGCCAGGATTCGATGCTGCGATACAAGAAGCGAAACCTCATTGACGATGACTTCCACAACTGGATCTGATTCGCGCCCACGTCGAGACGATTTGCGAACGCCGGGGAGGTGAGGATGAGTGAACCCGATCGCGAGGGTCCCGAGGTGCTGATCCTGGCGGGATCGGAGTCGGATCGGCCCGTCGTCGAGAAGGCGGAGAAGGTGCTCCGCGACGCGGGGGTGGAGTACGCGTTCGAGATCGCGTCCGCGCACCGGACGCCGGATCGCGTGGCGGAGCTCGCCAGGGAGGCGCAGGGCCGCGGTTTTCGCGTCGTGATCGCCGCGGCGGGACTGGCGGCTGCGCTTCCCGGCGTCGTGGCCGCGCATTCCCGCCTACCCGTCATCGGGCTGCCGGTGGCGGCCGGCGCGCTTCGGGGGATGGACGCGCTCCTCGCCATCGCACAGATGCCGCCCGGCGTTCCGGTTGCGACGGTGGGCATCGACGCGGGGGCGAACGCGGCGCATCTCGCGCTCAGGATCCTGGGTCGCTCGCCTGCGTCCTGATCGCGGAGAGCACTCCCGGTGACCGACCCCCACGACCGGTACGCGAGCCCGCTCCTGGAGCGGTACGCGAGTGACGAGATGGCGGGCCTGTTCTCGGCCCGCACGCGGATCCGCACGTGGCGCCGTATCTGGATCGCCCTCGCCGAAGCTCAGCAGGAGCTCGCGATCGGCGGCGTGACCGCCGAGCAGGTCGCGGACCTGAAGAATAACGCCGAGCGGATCGACTTCTTGCGCGCGTCCGAGCTGGAGCGGGAGCTCCGGCACGACGTGATGGCCCACGTGCGCGCCTTCGCCGAGGTCGCCACGGCCGGCGGGCCGGTTCTCCATCTGGGTGCGACGAGCGCCTTCGTGGTCGACAACGGCGACCTCCTCGTCCTGCGCGACGCGATGCGCGTGGTGGAGCGCAAGTGCCTGTGCGTAGTGGCCGCGCTGGCGGATTTCGCCGAGAAGTACGCCGCTCTTCCGACGCTCGCCTGGACCCACTTCCAGCCGGCGCAGCCGACGACCGTCGGGAAACGCGCGTGCCTCTGGATCCAGGACCTGCTCCTCGACCTCGACGAGATCGCGTTCCGCCTGGACGGCTTCCGCTTGCGGGGGGTCAAGGGGACGACCGGGACGCAGGCCTCGTTCCTCGCGCTGGCCGACGGAGACGGCGCCAAGGTCGACGAGCTGGAGCGGCGCGTGACCGAGAAGCTCGACGCTCCGGGCGCGTTCCCCGTCACGGGACAGACACATTCGAGGAAGGTGGACGCCGCCTGGGCCGCGACGGCTGCTGGGGTAGCGCAGTCGGCCGGGAAGTTCAGCCATGACATGCGGCTCCTCCAGCACCTGGGCGAGGTGCTGGAGCCGTTCGGCGCGAGCCAGGTCGGGTCTTCGGCGATGCCCTACAAGCGCAATCCGATGCGCGCGGAGCGGATGAGCTCGCTGTCGCGCTTCGCGATCCAGACGGCGGGCAACCTGGCGTACACCGCGGCGGCTCAGTGGCTGGAGCGCTCGCTGGACGACTCCGCCGGGCGGCGGATCGCCGTGCCGGAGCTCTTCCTCACGGTCGACGCCCTCCTCATCCTCTATCACGAGATCGCCAGGGGGCTCGAGGTCCACGAGGCCGCCGTCAGGGCGAACCTCGTGCGCGAGCTGCCGGCCATGGCGACCGAGACCCTGCTCATGGCGGCCGCCCGCTCGGGCGGCGACCGCCAGGATCTCCACGAGCGGATCCGCGTGCGCGCGCGCGAGGCCGCGGCGCGGATCGAGGGCGGGGAGGGAAGCGACCTCCTGGACCGCCTTGCGGCCGAGCCCGGGTTCGCCGAGCTCCCCGCCGAGGCGTGGAGGCGGGCCCGCGATCCCGACACGTACGTGGGGCGGGCGCCCGAGCAGGCCAGGAGCTTCCTCGCCCGCGTGGTGCGCCCCCGCCTCGACGCCTACGAGGGCTCGCTGGAGATGACCGGCGAGGTGAAGGTCTGACGGCCGCGCCGCGGCCGGCCGACGAAGCGGCGATCGCGGCGGCCCTCCGCGCCCTGTCCGGGGGGCGGCTCGTGCTCCATCCCACCGAGACCGTCGTCAGCCTGAGCGGCGACCCGTACTCCGACGTCGCGGTGGCGTCCGCCCGCCGCCTCAAGGGTTACGACGCCCCGCGGCCGTTCGTCTGCCTGGTGCCTGGCCTGGACGCGGCGCGCGCGCTGTGCGCCGCATGGCCCCAGGCGGCCGAGCGGCTGGCGCGGGCCTTCTGGCCCGGGCCCCTGACCCTCGTGCTGCCGGCCTCGCCGGAAGCGCCGCATTCGGTCCAGGAAGCGGGGAGGATCGCCCTCCGGCCGGCCGCCGACCCGGTCTCGGCGGCCCTGGTCGGGGCCTGGGGAAAGGCGCTGTTCTCGACCAGCGCGAACCGACGCGACGAGCCGCCGGCCACGGAGGTGTCGGCCGCGCTGGAAGCCTTGGGGAGCGGGCCTGGCGGGGAGGCGATCGAAGTCGCGCTCGTTCCCGTCGGAGGCTCGGCCCGGGTGACCGGCGCCCGGTCGGGCCTGCCTTCGACGATCGTCGACGTCGGAGCCGGCGCCCCGCGGATCGTCCGCGAAGGCGCGATCGGTGCCGACGCGATCCGCGAGGTCGTGGGCGATCTCCAGCCCCGCCGGTAACTTCGCCCCGTGACCTCGCGACCCTACCGCGTGCTCGTCGTCTGCACCGGAAACACCTGCCGCTCGCCCATGGCCGAAGGGCTTCTCCGGGCCCGCTTCGCGGAGCTGGGGGTGGATGCGGAAGTCCGGTCGGCGGGCACGTTCGCGGTGATCGGCGGGTCGGCGCAGAAGCACGCCGTCGCCACGGCGGCCCGGGCCGGTATCGACATCTCCGGTCACGTCGCCCGGCAGCTGGACGCGGAGCTGGTGGCCTGGTCCGATACGGTGCTCTGCATGGCGCGGTCCCACGCCGCGGCCGTCAGGGCCATCGATTCGACCGCCGATGTCCGGCTGGTAGCCGAGCTCGCCCGCGAGGGCGAGGTGCGGGGCGACGACATCCGGGATCCCATGGGGTGGGACGAGGAGGTCTACCGGGAAGTGTTCGAGGACATGCGGACGTGTCTCGAGGCATTCGCCGAGCGCCACGCGGAGCTGACCTCGTCGGCCGGCGCGGAGCTCACGTCGGAGGCTCGACCGGCTCCCGGCGGGGTGGACTGAGACGGTCCCCGGAGGGCCTGGGGCGCATTTTCTGTAGGGTATTCCCTGTCACGGCAGATCCAAGCTATCCAATCGGCCAGGCCCAAAGGTTGACTTCGAGGGCGCCGCGCCTTTAGAATGGCTCGTCCGCCACGGTGGACCAACCGATTTATTTCATCCTATCCCCCCCATCGCCCACTTCCTCACGGAGGACGAGAAGGGATCATGCGATTGAGATGTCTGCTCGCGGCCGGTATGCTGGCCGGAGCCATAATCGTGCCGGACGCCGCTGACGCGTCTACGGCTACCACCCTCCCCGCAGTATCCCCCGATGAAGCCGATTCCCTCTACGCCGTGGCGGGCGACCTGTACGCCGCGCGCCGCTATAGCGAGGCGATCCCACTGTTCGAACGTGTGGTAGAGCTCGCCCCGCGGAACGGCAACGCGTACGCCCTGCTGGGCGGCTCGTACTTCCAGCTCGGCGACTATCCGCGCGCCATCGTGGCGTTCGAGCAGGCTCTGAGGCTCGACGAGGGGATCAAGCTCGCCTACCTCGGGCTCGTCGGGGCGAACTACATGAGCCAGCGCGTGGAGCAGGCCCAGGAGTGGGTCCGCAGGCTGGTCCCCATCCTGACAGGCGAGGAGCGCGAGCGCTACCTGGCGATGATCTCGGCCCAGTTCCCGGCCCTCGGACCGGCCGGAGCGCTGGCGCGGTAACAGATTCGCGGCGCCGAAGGGCGCCGACCGCGGGGGCCGGTCGCCGGCCCCCGTTCGTTCCGCCCGCGTACCTCCCCTCGAGCAACCGCCATGGCCGTACCGCGCGCTCTCGGCGCCCTCGCGGACGTGCTGCTGCCGCCGCTCTGCGTCCACTGCGGCGAGCCGCTGCCGACGGCGAGGCCCGGCGTCTGCCGCTGGTGCCGCGCGACCCTGCGGCCTCTCGCGGCGGGATGCCGGCGCTGCTCGCTGCCGCGCCCGGGCTCTCCGGCGGACTGCGGCCGCTGCCGTGACTGGCCGTCCGGTCTCACGGCGGTGGCCGCCGTTCGCTATGCCGGAGCCGCCGAGTCGATCGCCCACGCGCTCAAGTACCGCGGCTGGACCCACCTGGCCGATCTCTGCGCGGCCGCGATGGTCGATGCCCTGGCAGACCGGCCCGCCGGTCTCGATGTCCTCGTGCCGGTCCCGCTGCATGCCGCCCGGCTGAGGGAGCGGGGGTTCAACCAGTCCGCTCTGATCGCGCGGTCGCTGTCCGCCAGGCTCGCTATCCCGGTCATCGAAGCGCTCGTCCGGTCCCGGGCGACGCGCTCCCAGGTGGGGCTCGGCCGCGCAGCGCGACGGCGGAACGTCGAGGCCGCGTTCGAGCCGCGCGGTGGGCTGAGAGCCGGAGCCCGCGTGGGCCTGGTCGACGACGTGGCGACGAGCGGTGCGACGCTCGCGGCCGCCGCGCTCGCTCTGGGCGCCGGCGGCGCGGCGCGAGTCACGGCGGTCACGTTCGCCCTCGCGCTGGACGGGTCGCCACGGTAATTTGCCGCCCCCGCGCCGCAGCCGATTCGTTCGCATTTCCGGGAAGCCACTTCAGGAGGATACGATGCGCCTTGCGATCAACGGATTCGGCCGGATCGGCCGGCTGACCTACCGCGCCCTGCGCAAGTCCGGCCGGGACATCGATCTGGTCGCGGTGAACGACCTTACCGACGGCCCGACGCTCGCCCACCTGCTGAAGTACGACTCGGTGCACGGCCGGCTGGATGTCGACGTCAAGATGACCGATGGTGGACTGATGGTAGGGGACGACGAGCTGCGCGTCCTCGGCGAGAAGGATCCCACGAAGCTCCCGTGGGGCGATCTCGACATCGACGTAGTGATCGAGTCGACGGGACGGTTCAAGGACCGCGAGCAGGCCGCGCAGCACCTTGCGGCGGGCGCGAAGAAGGTCATCGTGTCCGCTCCCGCGAAGGGCGCCGACCTGACCGTCGTCATGGGGGTCAACGACGACAAGCTGGCCGCCGAGCACGACGTGATCTCCAACGCTTCCTGCACCACCAACTGCCTCGCGCCGGTCGCCAAGGTCATCCTCGCGTCGGCGGGATGGGTGCACGGGCTGATGACCACCACCCACGCCTACACCGCCAGCCAGCACGTGGTGGACTCGCCGGACAAGGACCTCCGCCGCGCGCGGGCGGCGGCGCTGTCGCTCATTCCGACGACCACCGGTGCGGCGCGCGCGACGGCGCTCGTCCTGCCCGAGCTCGCCGGCAAGATCGACGGCGTGTCGATTCGCGTGCCCACCCCCAACGTGTCGCTGGTCGACCTGACCGTGGAGGTCGAGCGGACGACGAGCGCAGAGGCGATCAACGACGCCTTCCGGAAAGCCGCCGCGGGCGAGCTCGAGGGGATCCTGGCGGTCTGCGAGGAGCCGCTTGTCTCCATCGACTTCAACGGCTCTCCCTATTCGTCCTCCGTCGACGCGCTCTCCACCGCGGTCCTGGACGGGACCCTGGTGAAGGTCTTCTCCTGGTACGACAACGAAATGGGTTTCTCGAGCAGGCTCGTCGACTTGACCGAGCGCCTGCGGCCGTTCGTGGGAAGATGAGCTCGGGCGGGGACCGGTCCGCCCTCGAGCGCCTGTCGCTGGACGACCTGGAGCCGGCCGAGCTGGCGGGCCTTCGCGCGCTCGTGCGGGTCGATTTCAACGTGCCGCTCGAAGGCCGGGGGCAGGAGCGTCGCGTGTCGAGCGACGTACGGATCCGGGCCGCGCTGCCGACGATCGGAGCGCTCCTGGATCGAGGCTCGGGCGTGGTGCTCGCAAGCCACCTCGGCCGCCCCAAGGGGCCGGACCCCGAGCTGACGATGGCGCCGGTGGCCAGGCGGCTCGAGGAGCTGCTCGGCAGGCCCGTGGCGTACTCGCCGGACTCGCTGAGGGGTGGCGGGTCCCCTCCAGGCGATGGCGAAGTCGCGCTCCTCGAGAACCTGCGCTTCGATCCCGGCGAGACGGCGAACGATCCCGCGTTCGCGAAACGGCTCGCTGCGTTCGCCGATCTCTTCGTGCAGGACGCGTTCGGGACGTGCCATCGCGCGCACGCTTCCACGGTCGGAGTCACCCAGCACCTCGATCCGTGCGTGGCGGGGAAGCTGGTGCAGCGCGAGCTGGCGGCGTTCCGGCGGCTCCTGGATAGCCCGCGGCGGCCGTTCGTCTCCATCCTCGGCGGCGCCAAGGTCGCGGGGAAGCTGGAGACCCTGCGCGGGCTCCTCGGCCGCTGCGACCGCGTGTGCCTCGGCGGCGGCATGGCGAACACGTTCCTGCTCGCCCGGGGCCTGGAGGTGGGGGACTCGCTCGTCGAGCCCGATCTCCTCGACGAAGCGCGCGCGCTGCTCGAGCGGCACGGCGAAGCGCTGGAGCTTCCGGGCGACGTCGTGGTGGCGCGCGCGCTGGAGCCCGGAGCGGAGGTTCGTACGGTAGCGGCGACGCAGGTGGAACCGGGATGGAGGATCCTGGACGCGGGGCCGCGGACGGTGGAGGCGTTCGGCGAGTGGATCCGGTCCGCCGCCACGGTGTTCT
>JAICQP010000037.1 GCA_025937815.1 Gemmatimonadota bacterium | reverse complement strand
GGCCAACGCGCCGCGCGTCTCGCGCGACGCGATGGCGCCCGACACGTTCCGCCCGGACTCCGTGAACGAGTTCGAGGTCGTCGATCTCGACAGCTTCCCGCTGGGCGACCCCATGGGCGACCCGCTCGTCGCCCTTCCCGAGAATCCCGATCCGGCGGTCGAGTTCCTCGCCGATGCCTATCGGCGGCACTATGGCGCGTCGCTCCGCTCCGAGGGTTCTTCGGTCCGCGGCCGCATCGACAGGGAGCTCCAGCGGGAGGCCGAGCTCCGGACCGCCCAGGAGCAGGGGTACGCCGACTGGACCTCCATGATCGAAGCCATGACCCCCGCGCAGCGCGCCAGCCTCGTGGATCGCCTGAACGAGGCCAATGTCGAGCTGGCGCGCGACCTCCACGGCTCGGCCGACGAGGAACCGCCGACCGCGACCACGCCGCCGGGGGAATGACGACCACCCGCGCGCCGGACCTGCCGCCGCGCGCCGGAGGCGGCGCCCCGCAGGCGCCGGCAGGACGGCTCCGGACGTGGGGCCGATTCGTCCGCTTCGAGCACACGCTGTTTTCCCTTCCGCTCCTGTTCGCCGGGGTCCTGCTCGCAGCGGGCGGCCTCGACGTGCCGCCCTCCCTCCTCGGCGTCGTGCTTCTCGCTGGAACCGGAGCGCGGACGGCGGCTCTCGGCCTCAACCGGATCATCGATCGGCGGATCGACGCGGCGAACCCGCGGACCACGACCCGCGAGCTGCCGAGCGGCGCGATGGGAATCGGCGAGGCGCGCGCCCTGACGGCTGTCGGGGCCGTCGTGTACGCCGCGGCCGCCTGGTGGATCGCGCCGATCTGCCTGGCCCTGGCGCCGATCCCGCTCCTCGTCTTCACGGCGTATCCCTACCTCAAGCGCTGGACCCCCTGGTGCCACCTGGGCGTCGGGCTCGGGCTGGCGATGGCGCCGCTCGGGGGATGGTTCGCCGTGCGGCTGGAGTTCTCGGATCTCGGGCCCCCTCTACTCCTCGGCCTCTTCACGCTCGCGTGGGTGGCGGGGTTCGACGTGATCTACGCGACACTGGATGAGGAGTTCGACCGTACGGCGGGCGTGCGCTCGCTTCCGGCGCGCTACGGACGCGAATGCGCACTCAGAATCGCGCGTGGCCTGCATGCGAGCGCGTGGGTCGCGCTGGCGGCGCTGGTCTTCTGGCGCCTGTTCTGGCCGACCGCCCAACTTCCCCTTCTGGCCGTCGGCGCGCTGCTGGTGTGGGAAAACGCCCGCGCGCGCGACATCGACCTGGCGTTCTTCCGGATCAACGTCTGGGTCGGATTCGCTGCGCTCGCGACCGTGGCCGCCGGCGTTGCGTTCTCGAGTCCCGGCTGACGGTTCGGAGAACGAGCTTCTCGTAGTCTCCGCGGTTGAGGCCGTACGTCGAATGAAGGCGAAACGAACGAAAAAGCGGGCGACCCGAGGCCGCCCGCTTCCCGTGATTTCCCTCCGGCGGATCGCGGCGACTACTCGACCGTGATCACCGATTCCGACGTCAGGCCACCTCCCGCGACCGTGATCGTCGCCGTGCCTGGCGCGACGCCGGTCACCACTCCGGTGAACGGGTTTACCGTCGCGATCGCCGGATCGCTGGTCGTGAACAGCCCCAAGAAGTCATTGATGTCCGTGCCGTCCGCCTCGACGCCCAGGCCCAGATCCACTATCCCGGCCACGGCGACCGTCGCCGTCGCAGGGCTCACCTCGAAGACGTCCAGAGCCCCGACATCCACCACGTTCAAGCGCACCGTCGAGCTCCCCGTCGCATCGGGGCTCGTGACCGTCACCAGCGTCGTTCCGGGGGCGACTCCAGTCAGCTCGCCTGCGGCATCGACGTTGACGATTCCGCCCGTCGTCGTCGCGAAGACAAGCTCGGCGTCGGGAATGATCACGCCACCGGCGTCGCGCACTTCGAAGAGGTCGTTGATCTCCACCGCGTCTCCGGTGGCGACCGTGAAGGACGATCCGATGGGCGCGCTCAGGCCTCCGCTCGCATCCGCAAAGACCGTGACCTCGAAGGTGTCGCTCTCGCCCCCACCGGAGGCGGTGATCGTCGCCGTACCCGGGCCGACGGCGGTCAGCGTCCCGTCGTCGTCCACGGTGACGACCGCATTGTTGGAGCTCGTGAACGTCAGGTTGGGATCCGTCACCGGATCCCCCACCGCGTTCAGCACTTCGATCTCGAACGTCGAGGTCTCGTCGGATACGAGGTCGAGTTCGGTGTCCACGATGTCGATCGAGGAGATTTCCGGGCCGATGTTGACGGTGATCGTGTCGCTGATCGTCCCTACCTGAATCGTAATCGTCGCTGTCCCGGGCGCCACCGGCGTGATGAGGCCGGCGGTCGAAACGGTCGCGATCGTCTGGCTGCTGGAAGTGAACGTGACGTCCACGTCGTCGGGATCGATCAGGTTTCCACCCGCATCGCGGATCTCGAAGGCCAGTTGAGAGGTCGACCCGATCTCGAGATCGATGGGACCGGCGGTAGTGAACTCGACGGTCTCGACGTCGTCGTCGAGTCCGGTCGGTCCGTCGTCGTCTTCGCATGCCACCGCCGCCACCAGCAGACTACACGCGGCCAAGGGGATCGCGCCCCGAACGATGCGACCCCGGAGGGCGCTGAAGAAGATCTTCATGTGCATGCTTCCTTTCGTGAGACGTTTCGCATGATCGTCCAATTTTTTCGCCTGATCGTCCGATGCGCATCGGTTGATCCGAGGCCCCGAGCCTATGCGACGGGACCCTATGTCGCTGTATGCTCTCTGACCTACTCATATACGAGTCAATCTACTCATTCTGCGGTGACACCTGCTGACGTGGTGCCTCGTTGAGGTGTTTGCCGCCCGCGCGAGTCGCGGGCTAGCTTCGCCCCATGCGCACCATCGTGGCGATCACGGGAGCGAGCGGGGCTGTCTTCGGGATGGAGCTCCTGCGCCGGCTGCCCGGCGAGCGGTTCGCGATCCTGTCGCGCTGGGGCCAGCACGTGACCCGGGAGGAAACGGGCCTCGGCAGGGAGGACGTCGCTGGGCTCGCCACGCGGCTCTTCACCGACGCGGACCTCTCCGCACCGCTGGCCTCCGGATCCAACGCGTGGGACGCGATGGTGGTCCTGCCCTGCTCTGTCTCGACCGTGGGAAAGATCGCGGCCGGGATCGCGGATACGCTGGTCACGCGCGCGGCCGCGGTAACGCTCAAGGAAGGCCGGCGGCTGGTGCTCTGTCCCCGCGAAACGCCCCTGTCCGCGGTGACGCTGCGGCAGCTCGCGGAGCTCGCCCGCGACGGGGTCACGGTGATGCCGGTGTCGCCCGGATGGTACGACCGCCCCTCGTCGATCGACGAGCTCGTGGCGGGCTTCGTCGGCCGGGTCCTCCAGGTGCTCGGAGTCGATCGCCCGGGAGGCTGGCGGGCGGAAGAGCTGGCCGGCGGCGAGCGTGCACTCCCCCGGGAGCGGATCCCCGAGTAGCCGACTCCTCGGTGCCCTTCTCCGATCTGCAGGCCTTTCTTTCCCACTGCGAGAAGCGGGGGGATCTGGTCCGCGTCCGCGCGGAAGTCGATCCGCGGCTCGAGATCGCCGAGATCGTCACCCGCGTCGTCCGCGCCGACGGACCGGCGATCGTGTTCGAGCGCGTGTCGGGGTCGCGGTTCCCGGTCGCGGCCAACGTTCTGGGTGCCGCCCGGCGCTGCGCGTGGGCCCTCGGGGAGGACCCGGAGGCGATCGGCGCGCGCCTCCTCGCGACCGCCGAGCGCATCCTCCCTCCCAGCCCCCGCGCCCTGTGGGAGGCCCGCCGGACGCTCATCGGCGGGCGGAACTTCCGCACGGTGCGCGTCCGGCGCCCCGCCTGGAGATCCGTGCCGGGCCTCACCCTCGATGACCTGCCGGTCATCACCTGCTGGCCCGGGGACGGTGGGCCCTTCGTCACGTTTCCGCTGGTCCTCACCGCCCACCCCGAGACCGGGCAGCGGAACCTCGGCATCTACCGCATGCACGTGTACGACGGCCGGACGACGGGGATGCACTGGCAGATCATGAAAGGCGGGGGCTACCACTACGACGCCGCCGAGCGGCTGGGTGTCGAGCTCCCGGTCGCCGTCGCGCTGGGCGCCGATCCGATCACGCTCCTGGCCTCGGTGGCGCCGCTCCCGGAGGGGATCGACGAGCTCGCGTTCGCCGGATTCCTGCGAGGCGCGCCGAGCGAGCTCGCCCGCTGCGGATCGATCGACGCGCTCGCGCCGGCCTCGGCGGAGTTCGTCCTGGAGGGCGTGGTCCCGCCTGGTGAGCGGCGGATGGAGGGGCCGTTCGGCGACCACTTCGGACACTACTCCCACGCCGCGCCGTTCCCGGTCTTCCACGTGAGGGCGATCGCGGGGCGGGAGGCCCCGGTCTACCCCGCGGCGGTCGTCGGCGTCCCCCCGCAGGAGGACGTCGCGATGGGAGAGGCGGTGGCGGGAATCGTCGGGCCGCTGATCCGGCTGGTCCAGCCGGAGGTGCGCGCGCTCCACGCCTGGTACGAAACCGGCTTCCACAACCTGCTGGTCGTGTCGGTCCGGCAGCGCTACGCCAAGGAAGGGGTCAAGGCCGCGCTGTCACTCTGCGGGCAGGGTCAGCTCGCGCTCACCAAGGTCGCGATCGTCGTCGACGAGGACGTGCGCCCGGACGACTGGTCCGCGGTCCTCGAGGCCTTCCGGCGGAACTGGGCGGCGTCCGACGACGCGCTCCTCCTTCCAGGCGTCCCGCAGGACACGCTCGACTTCACCTCGTTCACGATGAATCTGGGCTCCAAGCTGATCCTCGATTGCACGCGCAGGGCGGGTGGGATCTCCGGAGACGCCAAGCCGGTGATCGCCGAGGAGTCCGACGGACTCGGCGAGCTTCCGGGGGGGAGCGAAGCCCCGTTTCGCGCCCCGAACGAGCTCGATCCCCGCATCGTCGATTGGAGTGGGTACGGCGACGCGCTCCTCGTGGCGCGCATCAGGGAGAGGGACGGCCGCACCGGGCGCTCGGTTTGCGAACGGCTCGCCGGCTCTACGTCGCTCGGCCGCTACAAGTGGGCCGCCGTCGTCTCGGACGACGTGCCGCTCGACGATCGGACGCTCCTCCTCTGGGGGATCTTCACCCGCTTCGACGCGGCGCGCGACGTCGTGTTCAGCGAGTCTCGGCTGGAAGGCGCCTGGCCTCGCTACGCCGGACGGATGGCGATCGACGCGACTTGGAAGCCGGGCTATCCGGACCCGATCGTGATGGACCCCGACGTCGTCCGCCGCGTCGACGCGAGGTGGGGCGAGTACGGATTCGCGCGGTAGACGGTAAGGAATGCGACAGCCACCGACCCGCATTCCGGTATAGGCTAGCATCGAGGGGAGGATCGCGGCCCCGAAACCGGTCTCAAGGAGCGGTGGATGGAACCCGAAATCTACAACGACATCGAGAACAATCGGTTCGTCGCCCAGACCGCGCACGGGGAAGCCACGCTGAAGTACAAGCGGGCGGACGCAGACACGCTGGACTATGCGAGCACGTTTGTCCCGGAAGAGGCGCGCGGCGCGGGGCTGGGCGAGCGGCTGGTGCTCCATGCGCTCGACTGGGCCGCGGAGAACGACTTCCAGGTGCTGCCGACCTGTCCGTTCGTTCGGCACGTGCTGGACGAGCACCCCGAGCGGATAGCGGTGCTCGCGCAGTAGCTTCAAGCGATCGCCTTCGACGGATCGAGGCTTGCCCCCCTCTGCGTGGGGCACGAACTTCCGCTCCGTGAGCTTCCAGACCGCCATCGCAGCTCGACCCGAGGAGCCCGGTTTCCCCTGGGCGCCGCCGGAGATCGCCTTCCGGGATCCCGCGCTCGAGCGGGTGTGGAAGCGGATCCTCGACGGGCACCGGCTGGAGCTCCCCGACGGCCTGGCGATCCTCGAAACCTGGGATCTGCCGGCCCTCGGGCGGATGGCCGACCACTTCGCTCGGCAGCGCCACGGCGAGCGAGTCTACTTCACGCTCAATCGTCAGCTCAACCCCACGAACATCTGTGTCCTCGACTGCGCGTTCTGCGACTTTGCGGCGCGCCCCAGAAACGACCCCAAGGCGTACGAGATGGACTGGGACGAGATCCTGGCCCACGTCACCGACGACATAACCGAGATCCACATCGTGGGCGGGCTCCACCACAAGTGGCGCTACGAGCATTACGTCGAGATCGTCCGCCGGATCCGTGAGAAGGCGCCATCACTGACCATCAAGGCCTGGACGGCCGTCGAGATCGATTTCTTCGCGAAGATCGGGAAGCGCTCGATCGAGCAGGTGCTGGCCGACATGGTGGCGGCGGGTCTCGACGCCCTCCCGGGCGGCGGCGCGGAGGTTTTCAGCGAGCGGGTCCGCGACGCTCTCTTCAAGCACAAGATCGGCGAGAAGGAGTGGTTCGCGGTGCACGACGCCGCGCACCGCATGGGCATCCCCACCAACTGCACCCTTCTCTATGGCCACATCGAGACCTACGAGGAGCGGGTCGATCATGTGCTCAAGCTGCGCGCGCAGCAGGACCGGACCGCGGGCTTCCAGGCGTTCATTCCCCTCGAGTACCAGGTCGGCACCACCAAGCTCGTGGAGCGCCAGGCGTCAGCGGTGGAGGACCTGCGAACGATCGCCATGAGCCGGCTCGTGTTCGACAACGTGCCGCACGTGAAAGCGTACTGGGTGATGCTGGGTGAGCAGACGGCGGAGCTCGCGCTCAACTTCGGCGCCACCGATCTGGACGGGACGATCGGCAGCGAGAAGATCGCCCACTACGCCCTGGCCGACAGCGAGGCCGGGCACACGCGCGAGCACCTCCTCAGGATCATCCGCGCGGCGGGCAAGCACCCCGTCGAGCGCGACGCGCTGTACCGCGAGGTCGTAAGAGCCTGAAGGTCGCGAAGATCCCCTACCTCAACGCCGCTCCATTCTATGAAGGGTGGGGCGACGACCCTCCGTTCGAAACCGTTTCGATGGCGCCGCGCGACCTCGGCGTGGCCGCGGGGAACGGGAGCATCGACGCGGGGCTCATGGCCGTGGCCGACTGGTTTCGCGAGGATGGGTCGTTCGAGCTGATCGAGCCCGAGCTGGGCGTGGCGGCGAGCGAGCACGTGCGGAGCGTGATCCTGTTCTCCAACGAAGGTCCCGGGCGGCTTGACGGCCGGCGCGTGGCGGTCACCCGCGAGAGCTCGACCTCCCGCAGGCTGGCCCAGCTGCTGGCAGCGGCGTACTGGAAGGCTGACATCGAGTGGATCCCCGAGGACGAGCTGGAGGGCGACCCGGCGGAGGGGGTCGACGGGCTCCTTCTGATCGGGGACCGCGCGCTAGCGCTCATGGCCGACGAGACCCACGGCGGCTGGGCCCGCGCGACCGATCTCGCCACGGAGTGGTGGACGTGGCAGGCGCTCCCGTTCGTGTTCGCCGTATGGGTGGTGCGATCGGCTCTACCACGGCGCGAAAGAGCGCGCTTCGGCGGGTACCTGAGCGGGTCCCTGGCTCTCGGCAGCGAGCGGCTCGACACGATCGCCGCGGCGCATGCCGGCGCGCTAGGGGACGCCGAAACGCTCGAGGCGTATCTGCGGCACTTCACCTACCGGCTGGGGCCCGAGGAGCTCGAGGGCATGCGCCGCTTCCGCGATCTCCTGGCGGAGCACGACATCCAGGAGTACCAGGACGCCCGCGCCTGACAGTCAGGCCCCTGCCGTAACCGACCGCCGCCGGAAGACGAACACGAGCACGAGCCCGGCCACGAATCCGCCCACGTGCGCGGCATACGCCACGCCTCCCGTCTCTTCGGTCTGCGCCATCGCCCCGATCCCGTTGATGAACTGGAGCACGATCCACATGCCGATCACCGCGATCGCCGGCATGTAGGTGATCATGCGGAATATGAGCACGCGCACGCGCTGCTTCGGGAACAGGACCATGTAGGCGCCGAGCACCCCGCTGATCGCTCCGGATGCGCCGAGGCTGGGAATGTTGCTGGACGGCCCTACCAGGATGTGCGCCAGGGTGGCGGCGATCCCGCACAGGAGGTAGAAGACCAGGAAGCGGAGCGAGCCCATCGCGTGCTCGACGTTGTCTCCGAAGATCCACAGGAAGAGCATGTTGCCGAGCAGGTGCAACCAGCCGCCGTGCATGAACATGGCGCTCAAGGTGGTGATCCAGAAGGGGCCGGGATGCGTCGGCGCGACATCCGTGCCTCGGGAGTACTCCGCGGGGATCACGGACCATGTCTGGAAGAAGCCTTCGATGTTTCCGTGCGTGAGCTGATAGATGAATACGAGGACGTTCGCGGCGATCAGCGCGAAGGTAATGAAGGGGGTGATGTCGATCCGGGAGTCGTCGTCGCCAAGGGGGAGCACCATCGCGACCTCGAAGGAGAACGTTGGCGCCGGCACCGTGCGCGACGCCCCCCCATACTAGCGCCCGACGGCCTTGCCGGCCCCGGGATCAAACTCCCAGACGGCGTCGCGTTCGCTCCCCGGCCAGGCGCACGAGCGTGAAGTCGGCGGGCGGTTCAGGGCTAGCGAGCCACGCGATCTGCGAGCGCTCGCCGATTTCCCGGGCGAGCTTCCAGTCGCCCCACCTGTCGACGAGCGCGGTGCCGGGCGCTCCGCGCGCCTGCACGGCGGTCGCCGACAGGTCGACGAGCGCGAGATTGATCCGCAGCTGCTCGCGGCCCTCGACGAGCCGGCGGCGAATTCCGTCGGCGACCCGCAGGTCGCGGTCGATCCAGTCGCGCACGTGGCCGCGCGAGCGGAGCAGCTTGATGGCGGTCGCGGGCGACAGGATTCGCGGAATGCCATCGGCTACGTCGCCCGACAGCGCGAGGAGGTCGGCCACGTACGCGGGCGAGACGCCGAGGATCTCGCGGACCCGGGAGAACCGCACCGTGCCGCGGACCCGGCCTTCCATCCAGGTCGATCCCGACAGCAGCTGCATGAAGTCCTTGTCGTCGCTGCGGACGACGATCGGCTCGCTGCCCTCGAGGCTATGGACCAACGCGGCCACCGCCTCGTCCGCCTCGAGGTGGTCGGTCCGGTACTGCACGACCCCCAGCGCGGCCAGCACGGAGAGCATGGCCTCGTAATCCTCGCGACCCGCCTCGTCCCAGATCTCGGGCCGATCGCGGTACGCGGGCCAGAACTCGCGCTTCCACTGGTGGTAGCCGTTCCAGCACACGGCCCACGTGTCGCTCGACTCGGCCATGATCCGGCGCAGCATGCGCGGGACCTGGAAGGTCAGCGGCCACGAGACCTTCCCCTTCAGGGCGTGCCAGGCCGAGAACGCGAACATCCCGCCGTCGACGATCTGCATGCTTAAAAGGTCGTTGAAATACTATACGAGGCTCGCCTTGCGACGGAGCCGCAGCCCTTCGGGCGCAGGGGGGTCGCCGGGCGTCTACCTCGTCTCTCGTCGTCGGAGATGCTCTGGTATCGCCGTCCTCCTCGTTCCTTGTATCTGCCCGACGAGCCCATGCGCGCGAGCCTGGTATGGTATTTCAACGACTTGTCACCCACCGGACTCGCCCCAGACCTCCTCCAGTCGCGCCTTGCGTCCACAATTGAACTTGTAGAATCGATAGCGGACGGGATTCTTCGTGTAGTAGTCCTGATGGTACTCCTCGGCGGGCCAGAACGTGATTGCCGGCAGAATCGGCGTGACGATCCGGTGCTCGGCCTCCAGCGCTCGCTTCGAGGCCTCGGCGAGCGCGCGCTGGCGCTCGTTCCTGACGAAGATCGCGCTCACGTACTGGCTCCCCCGGTCGCAGAACTGGCCGCCGTCGTCGGTCGGATCGACGTTGCGCCAGAAGGTGTCCAGGAGCTCGGCGTAGGAGACGACCTCGGGGTCGAAGAAGACGTTGACGGCCTCCAGGTGGCCCGTGCGGCCGGACGAAACCTGCTCGTATCGGGGGTTCTCGACGTTCCCGCCCGTGTAGCCGGAGACCGTGGCCTTCACTCCCGGCACCGCGTCGAACGCCTCCTCCATGCACCAGAAACAGCCCCCCGCGAACGTCGCGACCTCAAGCGTGTCGGCTTCGACGGGCGTCGGCGCGCCGCGGATGACCGCGGTGCGGGCGCCCGCGTCGGCGGCGGGGATCCCGGCCAGGATCCCGGCCAGAGCGATCATGGACGCCGTGCGCGTCATGCGACCTCCGGGCGTGAGGGAACAGTGAGAAGGCTTCATCGTATACTCCTGGGAGTGATGCGCGTGCCACCCCCTCGAAAGGAAGCAGCTTGAGCCCGTGCCCACGTCTCCTGCGAGCGCCAGCCGTGCTCGCGTGCGCGCTCCTCGCCGGCGCCGGATCGGCCTGCGGCCAGGAATCTTCCGCGGCAGGGGACGCCGAGGAGGCGGCCCTCCGCGCGCGGCTGACGCCGCTCCAGTATCGGGTCACGCAGGAGGACGGTACCGAACCCCCCTTCCGCAACGAGTACTGGGACGAGCACCGGCAGGGAATCTACGTCGATATCGTATCGGGCGAGCCGCTCTTCAGCTCGCTCGACAAGTACGATTCCGGAACCGGCTGGCCGAGCTTCACCCGCCCGCTCGAACCGGCGAACATCGTCACGCGTACGGACTTCAAGCTCATCTACCCGCGGACCGAGGTCCGCTCGAAGAAGGCCGACAGCCACCTGGGCCACGTGTTCGAGGACGGGCCGCCGCCCACGGGTCTGCGCTATTGCATGAACAGCGCGGCCCTGCGCTTCGTTCCGGTCGAGCGCCTGGAGGCCGAGGGCTACGGGCAATACCTCCCGCTGTTCCGTCAGGGAAGCTGAGCGGTACATTCCCGGATCCATGCTCGATCCGATCCGCCAGAAGGTCGCCGCCGGCGCGCGGCTGATGCCCGCCGAGGGCGAGTGGCTCCTCACCTCGGCGCCGCTGACCGCGCTGGGCGAGATGGCCGCGGCAGAGCGTTTCCGCCGCCATCCGGCGCGCGAAGTCACCTACGTCATCGACTCCAATCCCAACTACACGAACGTCTGCAACGTCGACTGCGTTTTCTGTGCCTTCTATCGCCACGCGGGCGACGCCGACGCGTACACGCACCCGATCGAAGAGGTGCTCGAGAAAGTCGGCTGGGCGGCCGAGCAGGGCGCTACCACCGTGCTGCTCCAGGGCGGCGTGAACCCCGATCTGCCCCTCGACTACTACCTCGAGATCGTGCGCGAGACCGTGCGCCGCTTTCCGGGGGTGACACCGCACTTCTGGAGCGCGGTCGAGATCCAGGGGATGGCCGAGGTTTCGGGCAAGCCGCTGGCCGACGTGCTGGAAGCGCTCTGGGACGCCGGACAGCGGACGATACCGGGCGGCGGTGCCGAGGTTCTGGCGCCACGCGTCCGGAAGAAGCTGGGCGTGCGAAAGGGCGGGCCCGAGGCCTGGCTCGAGGTCCACGAGGCGGCGCATTGGGTGGGATTCCACACCACCGCCACCATGATGTACGGATCGATCGAGACGCCCGTCGAGCTGGTCGAGCATCTCGAGGCCGTGCGGGCGGCGCAGGACCGGTCGCTCGCCCTGCGGGAAGCCACGCGGGCCGAAACGCCCGGGCGCTTCACCGCATTCATCCCGTGGTCGTTCAAGCCAGGCAACACCCCGCTCGAGAAGGTTCGTCCCGTGCCCGAAGGGCCGGCCGCGTACCTCCGCATGATCGCGGTCTCCAGGCTCTACCTAGACAACGTCGATCACGTCCAGGCGTCGTGGTTCTCGGAGGGGAAGAAGACCGGCCAGATCGCGCTCCACTGGGGGGCCGACGACTTCGGCGGCACCCTGTTCGAGGAATCCGTCCACGCGGAGGCCGACCATGTCGCCACCGCCGGCGTAGCCGAGATCCGCCAGCTGATCCGCGAGGCGGGATTCGAGCCCGTCCAGCGGACCACGCTCTACGAGCGCCTGCCCGAGACCCCGCTCGAAGGGCTGGTCGTCCGAGCCCCGCGGCGCGCCGGCCGGCTGGACCCACACGCCCTTCCCGTCATCGGCTGATCGCGGGATGACCGCCCCGGCCGGGCAGGTCGTCACGTGCGCCAACTGCGGTCGCGAGTTCGGCGGCCGGTTCTGTCCCGAATGCGGCCAGGACCAGGAGGACATCCGGCGCCCCTTCGCCGCGATCGCGCGCGACTTCCTGGGAGACTTCATCGCCTTCGACGCGCGCATCTGGCGCACGCTCGCGCCGCTGCTCACGCGCCCCGGCGGTCTCACCGTCGACTACATCGAGGGCCGCCGCGCGCGCTACGTGCCGCCGCTCAAGCTCTACGTCTTCGCGGCGTTCCTGTACTTCACGATCGTCGCGATCGGCGGCGGCGGGCCGTTCCAGGCGTTCGTCCAGGAAACCGAGGACGGAGTGACCTTCGGCTTCGGGGAGCCGGGCGACCAGAACCCCGAAGAGGGGTCCGGCCGGTCCGCGGCCGAAACTGCGCCGGCCGATGCGCCGCCGCCCCCGGCGAATGCGCCGGACACGGCGGGAGGCTCGGCCGACGTGAGCCGTGGGATCGAGGAGCGCGCGCAGCGTGCCGCCGAGGACCCCCAGGCGTACGGCCGCGCCGTCCAGGGCACGCTCTCCTACGCGCACTTCCTGTTGCTGCCGGTCCTCGCGCTCCTCCTCAAGGCGTTCTACCGGAACCGGTATTATGCCGAGCATCTCGTGTTCGGCATGCATTTCCACGCGCTGGCGCTCCTGACCGCCGCGCCGATCGTGGCCGCCATCGATTTCATCCCCGCGCTCGACCGGCAGGGGAGTCCCGCCCGCGCGATCGTCTCGGTCTGGTATCTTGGTCTCGGTGCATACCTGTTCCTCGCCATGCGGCGGGTGTACGGTGGGGGCTACCTGCGCACGCTGTCTCGCTGGGCGGCGCTCGGTCTCCTGTACGCGATCCTGGCGGCCCTGATCCTGGGTCTGGTCGCGTTCCTCACTCTGTGGATGTACTGAGGTCTCGGGATACTCCCCCCGGCACGGCGAAGCCGGATACTCGACGGGCAGCTGGACTGGATCGATCTCGGCGGTTCGGATGCTGGCTGGGAGGCGTTCACCTCGCTGGGAGCGCCGCGCCCTGGCGGTGGACGCGGGCGAGCGCCGCGTGGTCAGACGAGATCGATGGTGGGAACCGGCTCGGTGAGTCCCGCCGCTGCGGCCTTCGCGAACAGGGTCTCGAGCGCCGTCTTGCCCTCGTCCCCCATGTCCCGCGTGTACTCGTTGACGTACATCTTCACGAACGTCCGCGCGCGCTCGGTGTCGAGGCCGCGCCCGTAGTCGAGCGCGTAGGCGACCGCCTCGTCCTCGTGCGCGAACGCGTAGCGAATGGACGCGGCGAGCCCTCGGCTCACCTCTTCGGCCAGCTCACGGCCCAGGTCCTTGCGGACGACGTCGAGCCCCAGCGGCAGCGGCAGTCCGGTGTCGTCCTGCCACACGACGCCCAGGTCGCCGATCTTCGCGAGTCCCTGATCTGCGTAGGTGATCTGCCCCTCGTGGATCACGAGCCCGGCATCGACCTCTCCGTCAGCTACCGCGCGCGGAATGTCGTCGAACGGATAGACGACCGCGTCGAACTCGGGCAGGTAGAGCCGCGCGACGAGGTACGCGGTCGTGAGGAGTCCCGGGATCGCCAGCCGCGCGCCGGCCAGCGCCGGCAGGCCGTCCGGCCCGCCTGGCCTGGACACCAGGATCGGGCCGTACCCGATTCCCATCGAGGCCCCGCAGCGCATGATCCAGTAGCGGTCGGCGACCGAGGGGTAGGCATGCGCGCTGATCGCCGTGATCTCGATCTCGCCCGCCATCGCCATCTCGTTCAGCGTCTGGATGTCGTGGAGGACGTGCTCGACGCGGAATTCCCGGATCCTGACCGCGCCCTGCGCCAGGCCGAAGAACATGAACGCGTCGTCGGGGTCCGGGCTGTGGCCGAACCGGAGGACGCCCGTCTCGAGAGCGGAATCGCGCATCGGGCGGCACAACGTACCGGGCGCTTCCGGGCACCGCAACGCGTTGACACGCTCGGGGTCGCGGCCTACGATACCGCGGTTCTCGGCTACACCTGGCCCACGACCCGTCGGGGTGTCCCTCCCGCATGACCTCCGTCCGACACTTCGCCGTAGAGGGCGCCATTGGCGTGGGAAAGACTTCCCTCGTCCACCGCTTGCACGGCGAGTGGGGCGGGAGCCGGTTCCTCGAGGTCGTGGAGGGGAATCCGTTCCTGACCGGCGGTTTCTACCAGGACATGGACACCCACGCGTTCGACACCGAGATGTTCTTCCTGCTCTCCCGCTTTCGCCAGCAGCGCGCGCTGGCGGCGGCGCTGGAGGAGGACCGGACGCCGGTGCTGGCCGACTACGTTTTCGAGAAGAACCGGATCTTCGCGGAATTGACCCTGGCACCGCGGGACCTCGTCCTCTGGGAGCGGCTGTTCGAAGCGCTTCGGCCGGACGTCCCCCGTCCCGATCTCACCGTGTACCTCAAGGCAGGCGTCGACGTTCTCATGGATCGCGTCCGGATCCGCAATCGGCCCTTCGAGCGCGATCTCGAGCGCGACTACATGGCGCGCCTCACCGGTGCCTACGACCGCTTCTTCGAGACGTGGCCGGGCAGGCTCCTCGTCATCGAGGTGTCGGCCCTCGACTTCGTCCGCAGCGAGGCCGATTTCGCCGCGGTACGCGCGCTGGTCGAGCACAAGGTCGCGGAGATCGAAGGCGGGCAGCGGGAGCTCGCGCTGGAGCCCGAGGCGTCATGAACGGCCCGCGGACCTTCTGCGCCGTGGCGGGCAACATCGGATCGGGCAAGTCCACGCTGACTGGACTCCTGGCCGAGCGCCTCGGGTGGCGCCCCTATTACGAGCACGTCGAGGGCAACCCGTACCTCGCCGACTTCTACGCCGACATGCGGCGCTGGGCGTTCCATCTGCAGGTATACTTCCTGTCCAAGCGGTTTCAGCATCACCAGGAGATCCTCGCGTCGCCGATGTCGGTGATCCAGGACCGGACGATCTACGAGGACGCCGAGATCTTCGCCCGCAACCTCCACCAGAACGGGCTCATCGACGGCCGGGACCACGACAACTATCGCGAGCTCTTCGACACGATGATCCAGTTCCTCGCGCCCCCCGACCTGTTGATCTACCTCCGGACGTCGGTTCCCGTCCTCGTCGAGCGGATCCGGACACGCGGGCGCGAGTACGAGCGGGCGATCCCGGTCGAGTACCTGGAGCAGCTGGACAGCCACTACGAGGACTGGATCGGCCGCTACGACCTGTCGGCGCTCCTGGTCGTCGAGACGGACGCGTGCAATCTGGTGGCCGAGGAGGAGGAGCTGACCCGCGTCGTCGAGCGCATCCAGCGGAGGCTGGAAGCGACGCGCGGCTACTCGCTGCCGCTGTAGCTTTCGCGGCCGGCGCGAGCCCGCTGGTGGAACGCCCGCGCGGCCGTGCCGGTACGATCCTCCGGCCGCGCTGAAAAAGGAGCACGCTTGCCCCGCACTCTCGTCGTCGCGGTCCGACCGGGGCTCTTCCTCGCCCTCGCGGTCATGATCCCCGGGACCGCCCGGGCGCAGGCCGACGCCATCGCACAGGGCGATCGCCTGATGGCGGCGGGCCGCACCGAGGCCGCCATCGAGGCGTATCGCGCGGGGCTCGCCGCGCACCCGGGCGACCCGACCCTCCTCTGGAAGGCCGCGCGCGCCATCTCCAACCTCGCGGACGAGACGCCCGGAGACGCGGGCGACGAGGCCCGCATGGAGGAGGCCGTCGAGCTGTCGCGCCGCGCGGTCCGCGCGGGGCCAGGGATCTCGCGGGCGCACACGACGCTCGCCGCCTCGCTCGGCAAGCTGGCGCTCTTCCGGGGCGGCAAGCGGAAGGTCGAGCTCGCGCGCGAGGTCGGGCGCGAAGCCCGCCGGGCGGCGGAGCTCGATCCGCAGGACTTCGCCCCGTTCACGGTGCTGGGCGTGCTGGAGCGGGAGCTCGCGACGCTTAACCCGCTCCTCAAGGGGTTCGCGAGCGCGCTGTTCGGCGGCGTGCCGGACGCCTCGCTGGAGCGGAGCGCCGCGTTTCTCGGACGGGCGGTACGGCTCGGCCCGGGGTTCGTGGCTCCGCATCTGGAGCTCGCCCGCACGTTCGCCGAGATGGACCGGGAAGAGGAAGCCCGGGCCGAGCTCGAGAAGGCGCTCGCGCTCCCGCCGCAGGAGCGACTGGACAGCCTCCTCCAGGACCGGGCGCGCGAGCTCCTCCGCGAGCTGGACTGATCGCATGGGAGCCGGCGCGCGGACCCTGGCCCTCGGCTCCCTGCTGCCACTGTGGTTTCCGGGCTCGGCGGGTGGACAGCCCGGCGCCGCGCTGGCCCGCGGCGACAGCCTGTTGGCTGCGCTCGAGACCACGCGCGCGATCGAGGCGTATCGTGAGGGGTTGGCCGAGTCCCCGGACGACCCCGTGCTCCTCGGGCGCGCGGCCCGCGCGCTGTCCAACCGCACGGCCGAGACACCCGGGGGGGAGGGCGACGAGCCGCTCCACATGGCGGCGGTCGAGCTCGCGCGCAGGGCCGTCGCCGCGGCGCCCGACGTAGCCCGCACCCACACCACGCTCGCCACCGCCCTGGGGCGCTACGGACGCTGGCTGGCGCACGAGTGCCGGATCCGCTGCGCCGGGCGGATCGTGGACATGGGCAAGGAGGGGTACCGCGCCACGCGCCGGGCGATCGAGCTCGACTCTTACGACCCCGCTCCGTTCATCGTTCTCGGTCTCTACCACCGGGACCTCTCCACCGTCCCGCTCGTCGTCAAGGTGATCGCCAGGACCTTCCTGGGCGGCTACCCGCCCGTCTCCCTGGACGCGAGCGCGCGCAACCTGGAACGGGCGGTCCGGCTCGATCCCGGCGATGTGACTGCGCACCTCGAGCTCGCGCGCACGTACGCGGAGATGGGGCGCAGGGAGGACGCCCGCGCCCAGCTACGCGCGGCGCTCGCCGCGCCCATCCGCGAGCGGCTGGACGTCGTGGAGAAGGAGGAGGCGAGGCGCCTCCTGGGGCAGCTCGAGTAGGCCGCGAGGCTGGCCGCGGGTGCGGCCGGGTCCCAAGTTCGCCCTGATGCGCGCGACGTTTCTCCACCTGCGGTTCCCGTTCGTCTACATCCTCTCGCCGATCTTCGTCTGGGGGGCGGCCTGGGGTCCGGGCGGCTGGACGGCGCGCACGGCGCTCGCTTTCCTCCTCGTCCACCTGGCGCTCTATCCGGGCGCCAACGCGTTCAACTCCGCGTACGACCGCGACACGGGACCCATCGGCGGGCTCGCGCGCCCGCCCGTGGTGCCAGCCGGACTCGGGCGTTGGAGCGTCTGGCTCCAGGGGGTGGGCGCGGCGCTGTCCCTCGTCGTGGGGCCGCTCTTCGCGACGGGCTATGCGGTGCTGTGGGGGATCTTCACCGCGTACTCCCATCCCCGGACGCGCTGGAAACGATCCCCGATCGCCTCGACCGCCGCGATCGTCGCCGGGCAGGGCGGCATAGGGTACTGGCTGGGGTGGAGCGCCGCGGGCACCGCCGAGCCGGCGCCGCGCTCGATCGGCTCCGTGTGGACGGCGGCGGACGCGTGGGCGCTTGCGGCCGCGTGCGCGGTCGTCGCCGCCCTCTACCCCCTGACCCAGGTCTACCAGCTGGAGGCCGACCGCGACCGACGGGACCGCACGCTCGCGGCGGCGCTGGGCGCGCGCGGTACGCTGGCCTGGAGCGCGGCCTGCTTCGCCGCCGCGGCCATCGCGCTGGCAGGCGCCGGAGCAGGCGGGCTCGTCGCATTCGCCGGGGGGGCGGCGGCCCTGGCGGGCGCGGCGGCGGCGGCTTGGCCGGCGGGCCGTGTGCCTTCGCATCGCGAGGTGATGACCGCCGCCTACGTGACGAGCACGGTGTTCCTGGCCGCGATCGTGTGGCGGGCGTCGCTCGGAGCTCCGGCATGACCCGCGAGGCCGCCCTCGATCCGGCCCGCGAGGCGCGGTCGTTTCGGCCGGCGCGGTGGCTGCCGGGAGCGCACCTCCAGACCCTGTGGAGCCGGGTGCTGCGCCGGGGGCCCCGTGTGGAGTTCCGCCGCGAGACATGGGAGACGCCGGACGCGGACCTCCTCGAGCTCGATTGGGTCGACGGTCCGGGAAGCTCGCCCATCCTCCTCGGGCTCCACGGGCTCGAGGGATGCTCGACGTCGCTCTACATGCAGGGTCTCATGCACCGGGCGCGGTCGCGCGGATGGCGCGGCCTCGCGCTCAACTTCCGGTCGTGTGCGGCGCCTCCCGGGCGGCCGCGAGGGGAGTGGAGGATGAACCGGGGAGAGCGGCTCTACCATTCCGGAGAGACCTCGGACCTGGATTGGGTCGTCGGGCGCTTGATCGAGCGCGAGCCGGATCTCGACCTGCGCCTCGTGGGCGTCTCGCTGGGCGGGAACGTGCTCCTCAAGTGGCTCGGGGAGCGCGACGCGGCGGTACCGCCCCAGGTGCGCGCGGCGGCCGCGATCTCGGCCCCGTTCGACCTCGGCGCCTGCGCGCGCCACCTCGAGTCCGGCCTGGGACCCCTGTACATGCGGTTCTTCCTCGCTTCGCTCAAGCGGAAGTCCCTGGACTTCGCGGAGCGCTACCCGGGACGGATCGACCCCGCCGCCGTGCGGGCGGCCCGCACCTTCCGCCAGATCGATGACGCGGCGACGGGACCGATCCACGGCTTCGCCGACGCGGACGACTATTACGCGCGCTCCTCGTCGCTTTCGTACCTGTCGCGCATTCGGGTGCCCACCTTGCTGATCAACGCGCGCGACGACCCCTTCGAGCCCCGCGAGGTCCTGGCCCTGGCCGAGGAGCGGGCTTCGGATCTCGTGCGGTGCGCGTTCACCGAACGGGGAGGTCACGTGGGCTGGGTCGTCGGTCCGCCGTGGGCGGCCCGCTCGTGGGGGGAGGACCTGGCGGTGGATTGGCTCGCGCGCGCGGGCGCGCTTGTGCAACGGACGAGCGGATTATAATCTTCTCCAGACACGGAATCCCCGTGTTTCCCGGAATCAACGTCAGCGGCGTTCAAAGGGCTCCATCCCCAGCCTATACCGGAGGTCGGCATGGCTCCTGTCCGTGGTCCGTCGGGACAGATCCTGAAGCAGAGCATCCTGTTCCTGGGCTTGTTCCTGTTCCTGCCGGCGGCGCTCGCCGCGCAGGGAGTGACGACCGGAGCGCTCTCCGGAACCGTCGTTTCGAGCACGGGAGAGGACGTGGTCGGCGCGACGGTCATCGCGACCCACGAGCCCAGTGGCTCGCAGTACGGGACCGCGGTGCGCGAGGGGGGCGCCTACGACATCCGGGGTGTCCGCGTGGGCGGCCCGTACACGATCGCCGTCCAGATGATCGGGTACGAGACGTCGCAGGAGACGGAGGTCTTCGTCAACCTGAACCAGACCGTCGACACCGACTTCACGATCGTGCCGGAAGCGGTCGAGGTGGCGGGCATCACGGTCAACCTCGAGGCCGATCCGGTGCTCAACAGCACGCGAACCGGCGCCGCTACGTTCATCGCTCCGGAACAGGTTACGGAGCTCCCCTCCTTGAGGCGTAGCGTCCGCGACCTGTCCCGTCTCGATCCCCGGAGCGACGGGAATTTCAGCTTCGGCGGTCGCAACTGGCTCTACAACAGCATTTCGCTCGACGGCTCGTACTTCGGCAATCCGTTCGGTCTGGACGATCCGGCACCTGGCGGGCAGTCAGGCGCCGAGCCCGTGCCCTACGACGCGATCGAGGCCGTACAGGTGGCGGTGGCGCCGTACGATGTGCGGCAAGGCGGTTTCACGGGTGCGGCCGTCAACTCGGTGACCAAGAGCGGCACCAACGAGTGGCGGGGTTCGGCCTACACGTTCCTCCGGAACGAGTCGTTCATCGGCGACCAGATCGGCGACGTCGACGTGCTGGTCCCCGAGCTGTCGTTCAACCAGTCGGGTGTGAGCATCGGCGGTCCCATCATTCGGGACAAGGCATTCATCTTCGCCAACTACGAGCGCGAGCGGCGGGAGGATCCAGGCTCGAACTTCTCGGCGCTACGACCCGGCGAAACGCCGGGCGGGACGGTATCCCGGGTAACCGCGGCGGACCTGGAGGCCATTCGCCAGCGGATGATCGACGTCTACGACTACGATCCCGGGGCGTTCGAGAACTACATCCACAATACGGACAGCGACAAGTTTATCGCCAAGCTGGACTGGAACGTCAACGATCGGAACAAGCTGACGTTCCGTTATAACCTGCTCGACGCCGTCCGCGCCCTGCCGCCCCACCCGTTCGCCATCAGCATCAACAACACGGGCCGCGGGCCGAACGAGAGCAGTCTGCCGTTCCAGAACGCGGGCTACGCGATCAACAACGAGCTGAACTCCTTCGCCGGCGAGCTGAACACGCAGGCGGACCGCTGGTCGAACCGGCTGTTCGCCAGCTACAACCGGTTCCGCGATTTTCGCGAGCCGAACAGCGCGCCGTTCCCGACGATCGAGATCGCCAAGGATGGGGTCACGTACACGACCCTCGGCCACGAGCCGTTCTCGATCCACAACCTGCTAGACCAGGACGTATTACAGATCACCAACGACTTCAGCCTGTTCCGCGGGAATCACGTGTACACGCTGGGGGCGAACTACGAGCTCTTCAAGTTCGGCAACTCGTTCAACCTGTTCTACTACAACGCGTTCTTCCTCGACCAGTTCCCGTCGCTGGAGGCGTTCTTCGACGCCACCGACCCGACGAGTCCGAACTTCAAGGACTACAACGCGATGGTGGACAACGCGACGGCGCCGTTCGCCGACGACCCCAGCGAGCCGGGCCAGTTCGCGCTCTACGCCCAGGACGACTGGCGGTTCACGGATCGGCTGAACCTGACGTTCGGTCTGCGGGCGGATCTTCCGTTCTATAATACGGATCTCCCGGCGACACCCATCGCCGATGCGCTCACCCTCCTCGACGAGGACCTGAACCCGGAATCGATCACCTGGAACGAGTTCCCGGACACTCAGATCCTGTGGTCGCCCCGCGTCGGATTCAACTATGACATCAAGGGCGACCGCACGATGCAGATCCGGGGCGGTACCGGGATCTTCACCGGCCGGCTTCCGTTCGTATGGATCGGAAACCAGGCCGCGAACCAGGGTCCGGACGCCAACGACTTCGACCTGAACGCCACCGTCGACGACTTCAAATGGCCCCAGGTCTGGAAGACGAACATCGCGCTGGATCAGCTGCTGCCGACCAACACGCTGATGACGCTGGAGTTCCTCTACGGGGACAACATCAACGAGATCTTCATCCGCAATCCGAACCTCGTGGCACCGGTGGGGACGATCCCCGGGCCTGATGGGCGGCCGTTCTACGGCGGAGCGGGCAACAATCGCTTGAACGCGATCGCGACCGGCGGCGACACCTACGTCCTCGACAACAACGGCCAGGGATACGACGTCTCGTTCACGGCGCAGCTCCGGCAGGTGTTCCAGAACGGGCTGTCGGCGTCCGCGGCGTACAACTTCACCGAAGCCAAGAACAACATGGACTCGACGGAGATCGCCTTCGCGCTATGGCAGTTCAACCCGGTGGAGGGGAACCCGAACAACTACGACGCCGGCTACTCGCAGTTCGGACACCGTCACCGGATCACCGGCAGCGCGAACTACCGCCACAGCTGGTCGGACATGCTGGCCACGAGCTTCGGCGTGTTCCTCGAGGTCGCCGAGGGTGGCTTCTTCACCGCCGGCAGGACGTCCCGCTACTCCTACACCGTGGCCGGTGACCTGAACGGCGACGGCAACGGCGGCAACGACCTCATTTACGTCCCGCGCGATCAGAGCGAGATCAACCTCGTCGACATTCCGGGCGGGCTTACCGCCGCCCAGCAGTGGAGCGCGCTGAACGCGTTCATCGAGCAGGACGAGTACCTGAGCGAGCACCGGGGCGAGATCACGGAGCGGAACGGGGCGATCAACCCGTGGTTCTCGAACCTCGACCTGCGGATCCTGCAGGACGTAATCGTCAGCGACCACACGTTCCAGATCAGCTTCGACATGCTGAACGTCGCGAACTTCCTGAATTCGGACTGGGGCGTGCGCGAGGTCGTGAACAACGCGGCCAAGACGCCACTGATCCTGACCGGGTTCAACGGGGAAGGCGAGCCGCTGTACCAGTTCCCTGGGACCGTGACCGAGACGTTCATCGACGATCCGAGCGAGCTGTCGCGCTGGAGGGCGCAGGTCGGCTTCCGCTACTTGTTCAACTGACGAATCGCTGAAAGGGTTTTGCGAGGGGCGCGGCCGAATGGCCGCGCCCCTTTCGCGTGTGAGCCTTCGCCGCTCAGCGGGTCTCGGCGGGCTCCAGCTGCGGGGTGCGAGTCGCGATGGGGGGATGGGGGCCGGCCGAGGGCGGAACCTGGGGGGCGGGCGCCGCAGTCGCGGCCGCCGCGGCGCGCGCGCGGCGCGTCCGATACCACAACGCGCCTACGCCGAGCAGGGCCAGGAACGCGGCCTGCGCGAGAACCGTTTCCACCAGCGGGTAGAAGCCCAGGAGCTGCCGCAGCGCTTCGTGATCGGGAGCCCACGCGAGGGGGTGCGGGGCGAACACACCCGCCTCCTGCAGGTTGTAGAGGCCTTTCCCGATGAACACGAATGCGAGATAGAGCATCACCGAGCCGGTGACGGCGAACACGCGC
>JAICQP010000073.1 GCA_025937815.1 Gemmatimonadota bacterium | reverse complement strand
TCGATGCCTTCCATGACCTCCCACCGCATGATGCCGGCCGAGAAACGCCGCGAACGCGGAATACCGGACGCCATGGTGCGGCTCGCGCTCGGCATCGAGGATTCGAGCGACCTCATCGATGATCTCGACCGGGCGTTGGCCGGCCGTTGACGACACCGGGATCGGGGCCGCGCCCCACCGTCATGGATCGTTGCGCATACTCGTAGCGCCCAACGCGTTCAAGGGATCGCTCGACGCCATCGAAGTCGCCGGGGCGCTGGCGGCCCCCCTGGAAGGCCTCGCGGACGTCGTGACCCTGCCCCTGTCGGACGGCGGAGACGGCTTCCTCGCCGCGCTCTGCCGCTACCGGCCCGATGTGCTGGCGGTCTCCGCCCGTGTCCTCGACCCAGCGGGACAGGCGACCTCCGCACTCTGGGGATGGCACCCGGAGGAGAGGGTCGCGTACCTGGAGAGCGCGGCCGCCATCGGGATCCACCTGGTCGATCACGGCGCGCGGGACCCCCTGCGCGCTACGAGCGCGGGGCTCGGCCGGCTGATCCGGACGGCGGCCGGGCTGTCGCCGACGGAGATCGTGATCGGCCTGGGAGGCAGCGCCACCGTGGATGGCGGCCTCGGGATGGCGCGGGAGCTGGGGTTCCGCTTCGAGGATGGCGCCGGAGATCCCGTGCTCGGCCCGATCGACCTGCCACGCCTCGCGCGGATCGTGCCGCCGGCCGCGCCGCCGCTCGGTGGTGAATTCCGGCTCCTCGCGCTGGCCGACGTGACCTCGCCCCTCCACGGCCCGGACGGAGCCGCCCACGCGTTCGGTCCCCAGAAGGGCGCCGGACCCGAGGCGGTGGAGCTGCTGGCCGCCGGGCTCCAGCGGATGGACGAAGCCTGGCGCGCGGATCTCGGCGCGCCGCCGGATCTCGCGCGGCGGCCGGGTGCGGGCGCGGCCGGCGGCCTCGGCGCCGCGCTGCCGGCGTTCCTCGGGGCCGAGCTCGCTTCGGGCTCCGAGTGGTGCGCCGGGGTGGCCGGCCTCGGGGAGTCGCTCGGCGGCGCGGCCGGCGTCGTGACCGCCGAGGGGCGCTTCGATCGGCAGAGCCTGAGCGGCAAGGCCACCGGACACGTGCTCGCGCTCGCCCGCGCGGCCGGCGTGCGGGCGGCCGTCATCTGCGCGGTTCGTGGTTCGGGGGTGGACGCGGCCGGCGTCACCGTGGTGGACGCGTCGACGATCGGCCTCGGGCCACGGCGGCGCCTCACGCGCGCCGACCTGGGGCGCATGATGGAGGTCGTCATCGCCCGGTGGGAAACGGAGGGGCCGCCGGATATATTGGCGCCCCGATGAGACTTCGCGCCCTCCTGCTGACCGCGGCACTGGTGGCCTCCGGATGCAGCGGAGGCTCCGGCCCCACCGACCCGCCGGATTCCCGGGAGATCCTCGTCATCGCGATCGCGCGCAGCGATCGCTCGCTGCCCTCCGAGGACACCCTCGAGGGATACCTGGCGTTCTTCTTCGACCGCGACCGCGAGGTCCTGCTGGATGCAGCGGCGGTCATCGACCGCGTCAATCCGGACGGCTCGGTGTTCTCGCGCCAGCTGGGAACGGAGATCACTCCCGGAGTCGTTCCCGGGGTGGGCTACTCCGAAGGCATCAACGTGGATCCCGGTCGGCGGTTCGTTCTGGGGGCTATGGTGACCGCCTCGGACGGGAGCACGATCCAGGTCACGTCCGATACCACGGCCGTGCCGACCGACTTCGAGATCGAGATCCCCGAAGAAGTGGCCGCGGGCGAAGGGCTCCACGTGACGTGGAGCGTGACGGGGGCCGAGCGCGTGAACGTGGCGGTGGACGGCGGCGTGTTCTCGGAGCACATGGCGGCCTCTCTCGGAGCGTTCACGATTCCCGCCTCGGCGTTCATCGGGCGGCCCGCGGGCCAGCTCGTCGACGTCGAGATCACGGCCTACAACACCTTCTACGAGCCGCTCGGCGCGGCGATCAGCACGCTCTCCGAAGCCGAGTCGGCGGCCCAGAAGTTCCGCGGAATCGACAACATCAGCGGCGGCCTGGGGGTCTTCGGCGCCGCCTTCACGCTCGGCCACCTGGTTACCGTTCGCTGAGCGGCGAACCGATGCGCCGCGAACAACCCACGGAAGGAGCGACCGCATGCGTCCAGTTCTGCAAGCGCTGATCCTCGGCTCGATCGTCCTGTCGTCTGCGTTCTGCGGCGGCGAGCAGGGCGGCCCGCAGCCGGCCGGCGAGGACGGGCCGGCGGGCTCCGACACCGCGGCCGTCGCCGACCCCTCGGAAACGCCGCCCCGCGATTCCGGAGGGGTGAGCGGACAGGCCGTATTCGCCGCCAACTGCGCCACCTGTCACGGCGATGGGGGGCTCGGCGACGGGCCCGCGGCCACCGGCCTCGAGCCGCCGCCCGCCGACCTCACCGACGGCACCTGGACAACGGGGGACGGGTCGCTCCAGGCAATCACCAACACGGTCGAGCACGGCAGCCCCGGCACCGCGATGATCGGCTGGAAGGGCACGTTGACGGACGCCGAGATCGCGGCCGTGGCGGCGTGGGTGCACGGGCTCGGTCGGTGACCGGCGTGAGCTGAGGGCTGCCCCGGGAGCGTCGGGGCCCAATCCCATGAAGATCACCTGCCGGAACGTCGAGAAGCTGTACGCGCTCGACGGGCGCACGATCCGCGCGCTCGCCGGCGTCTCCTGCGAGATGCGATCCGGCGAGCTGGTGGTGGTCATGGGGCGGTCCGGGTCCGGCAAGACGACGCTCCTCAACGCGGTCGGGGGACTCGATCGTCCTACCGCCGGCAGCGTCCTGGTCGACGGCGAGGATCTGTACGCCAGTGGCGACAGGGCCCTCAGCCGGTACCGCAACGAGCGGATCGGCTTCGTGTTCCAGTCGTTCCATCTTTCCCACGACGAGACCGCGCTCGAGAACGTCCTGGTCCCGTTCCTGTTCGCTCGCCGGCCCCCGCCCGACGCGGCCGAGCGCGGCCGGAGCGCGCTGGCGCGCGTGGACCTCGGCGATCAGGTGGACCAGCCGGCGGGCACGCTCTCCGCGGGACAGAAGCAGCGGGTGGCGATCGCCAGGGCGATCGTCAACGAGCCCGAGTTCGTGCTGGCGGACGAGCCGACGGGGAACCTGGACGAGAGTACCGGCGCGGACATCGTGGCGCTCTTGGTCGGCCTCGCGCGCCAGGGCCTCGGCGTGGTGATCGTGACGCACGACCCGGCGATCAGCCAGGTGGCGGACCGTGTCCTGCGGATAGCCGACGGCCGCATCGTCGACGGCGCTGACGGGGCGGGGGCGCCGTGATCGGCCCGGTTCGGGCGATCCGCAGGTCGTTCCACAACCTGGGGCGTCATCGCGCCCGCGCGTTCCTGCTCGCGGGCGGGGTGGCGATCGGCGTGGCGATGCTCGTCTTTCTGCTGGCCTTCGTGGCGGGGACGAGGCGCGCGCTCCTCGATCGCGTCGTCAGCTCGCTCCCCATCACGCACCTGACGGTCGTTCCGCGCTCCTTCTCCCTCTCCGTGATCAAGTTCGACAGCCCGTTCTCGAGCCTGGACCCGGACGCCGTGCGGAGGATCGAGGTTCTGGAGGGCGTCGAGCGCGTGATGCCGATGGCCGCCCTCAAGCTGCCGGCGCAGCTCCGCGCGCGGTTCTTCGGTCAGGGATTCGTGACCGACACCGGCGTCTTCGGAATCGATACCGAGCTGGTCGCCGATCAGATTCCCGCCGAATCGGGGTTCGGCACGGGCGATGCGGGAGGAGTGATACCGGCGGTCATCTCCGAGGATCTCATCGACATGTACAACACGGGCTTCGCCAAGACCAACGACCTGCCTCAGCTGACGCCCGAGATCCTGGCCGGACAGCAGGCGATGCTCTTCCTCGGCACATCCTCCTTCCGACCCGGGGCCGAAGAGCGCGTGCGCACCGCGTCGATCAGCTTGATAGGTGCGAGCGATCGCGTTCCACTGGTCGGCGTCAGCCTGCCGCGCGAGATCGTGGAGCGTTGGAACCGCGAGATGGCGGGGGAAACGACGCCGCAGTACTTCCAGCTCACGGTTGTCGCGGCTCGGGCGCAGGACGTCGAGGACGTCGCGGCGGGTATCGAGAGCATGGGCTACGACGTCACCTCGGGGCGGGAGATCGCCCAGCGGATCCGGACGCTGACCCGGGTGCTGCAGGCGGCGTTCGGGCTGATCGGCCTCGTGGTCCTGGGGGTTGCCGGGGTGGGGATCGGAAACGCGCTCCTCCTGTCGGTCATGGAGCGCCGGCACGAGATCGGCATCTTCCGCTCGGTGGGAGCCAGCCGCGGGGATATCCGGCTCCTGTTCCTGTTCGAGGCCGCGCTGATCGGCTTGGGGGGCGCCCTGGCCGGGGTCGGGCTGGCGGCGGCGGCCGCGTACGCCGCCGACCTGGCTCTCGATCGTGTGCTCCCGGATCTCCTTCTGCTCCCCGAGAGCTTCTTCTCCCTGTCTTGGCCGATCCTTGCGCTGGGGCTTAGCTTGGGGCTTCTGGTCAGCATCCTCGCCGCGGTACCCCCCGCGCACAGGGCGGCGCGGATGGACCCTGCGCGCATCCTCACATCCGGATAACCCCCTTCGCGCGGTGAGGCCCTAGGTGGTCCAGAAAACGCGAAAGAAGGTCACGGCCAGGACGCTGGCCACGCGCTACGAGAAGGCGGGCATGCGGACCGAGCGCGTGGATCGCCTGTGCGACATCCTGCCCGGCACCCCCGATCCGCTGGAGGCCGCGTCCCGCGAAGAGCTGATCTCACGCTCTGAATGGGCGGCGCTCGATACGAGGCGCCGCAACCGCGCCGTCGGATTCATCCGGCGGAGCTACCTGCTCGGACGGCACATGCTTCGCCCGCCGACCACCTATCTGCGCGGGGTGAAGGACGAGCCGTTCGACAAGCGGCACCTGAAGGCGATCAAGGTTCACAAGGTGCCGTTCCGCTACAAGGACGTGCCGATGGCCGCGCTGGCGCCCAAAGGCGTCCTGTCGGTGGCGCCGCTCGTGTCTCTGGCTCCACGCCTCAAGGCGACGCCCATAGAAGACCTCGCCGTGATCCTAAACTCCAGGCTCTTCCACTTCTACTGGCAGCACTACTTCCCGAAACGGTCCGGGGCGCCGGCGGTCCCCGCGGAGGAGCGCCTGGCGGGCTTCGAGGTTCCCATGCTGACCTCGAAGGCGGGCAAGGCGTTCCGCGACGCGCGCGACCGGCTCCACGATCTTGCCGAGGAGAACAGCGAGCGGCTGGCGGCGATGGACGAAGTGCACCGGATCGGGCAGGAGGCCAAGGTCCCGCTGGTCCCGATCGCGCAGACCGAGGGAATCATCCGCGAGATCAACGTCCCGCGCCCCCTGGCGGAGGTCGCGGACGTGAAACGCCGTGGTCCGGTGGTGATCTTCCGCCGCGGTTCGACGATCGTCACCACGACGGAAGAGGCGGCTACCTACCTCGAGCTGTGGCTCAAGAGTCGATTCAACGAGCTGCGCGGGATGTCGAAGGAGGAGCTCGAGATGTTCATCAAGCTTCCGGTCACGACGGCCCACGTGGTGGTCGTTCTGCAGCATCGCGCGCGGATCGAGGCCGAGATCGAGCGCGCGCAGGCGAAGATCGAAGAGCTGCAGGCCGAGGCCGAGAGCCATCTCTACGACCTGTACGGAATGACGGACGCCGAACGCGAGTTCCTGCGCGCTTCCTATGCCTGATTCGCTGACGACTCATTCACTTCCGCTGGGGGTGGAGGAGGAGTTCCAGCTCTGCGACCCGGAGACCGGCGACCTGACGCCGGTCGTCGACAAAGTCCTGCGCGCGGCCCCGCCCGAGCTCGCCGAGCGACTCGGCTACGAGCTCCTGCACACGGTGATCGAGGCGAACATCCGCAAGGCGGCGGACCTGGGCGAGGCGATGGTCAGAGTGCGCGCGCTGCGCTGCGATCTGCTCGAGATCGCGGCCTCGCTGGGCGTGGCCATCGGCATCGGCGGGGTCCACCCCTTCGCGCGCTGGCAGGATCAGGACTTCGTGTCCACCGACGCGTATCAGTGGGTGGGGAGGCAGCTGCAGTATCTGGCGCGGCGGAACCTCTCCTTCGGGATGCACGTCCACATCGAGGTGGAGGACCCCGAAGCGCGCGTCTACGTCGCCAACCAGCTGCGTCGGTGGTGCGCGCCGCTGCTGGCGCTATCGGCGAACGCCCCCTTCTTCGAGGGGGTCGACACCGGCTTCCAGACGATCCGCATGCACGTGTTCGGCTCCTTCCCCCGCACGGGATTCGCGCCCCGCTTCGAGAGCTGGGCGCACTACATGCGCGTGATCGATGCGCTGATCGCGTCCGGCGGGATCACCGCACCGCGTCAGGTGTGGTGGAACGTGCGGCCACACGTCGCCTACCCGACGGTGGAGTTTCGCATGCTCGACATGCAGATCGGCCTCGAGCGGACGCGGGCGCTGGTGGGACTCGCCCAGGCGCTCGGCGCCGAGCTCCTGTCGCGCTGGGAGGCCCGCGAGCCGGAGTGGGAGCTCGAGCCCGCGTACCTCGCCGACGGCTGGTTCAAGGCGCAGCGCTTCGGCTGGCAGGAACCGATCGCGCACCCCATCAGCGGCGAGACCGTCACGCTCCTGGACGAGATCGAGGAGATGCTGCGGCTCGCGCGCCCATGGGCGGCGGCGCTGGGCACCGCGCCCGACGCCATCGACGGCGCGCGGAGGATTCTCGACGAGGGTCCCGAGTGCGACTGGCAGCGCCGCGTGTGGGAGGAGGGTGGGCGCGACCTGTCCGCGCTCCAGCGCAGGATCTTTGCGAGAGTGCGAGAAGAAGCCCGCTGCGAAGCCCTGGTTAGTTGAAAAATCGCCCATCTCATCGTTCCGCTCCTTCGGCGACCCTGCGGCGTACCAGACAGTACGCCTCGGGTCTCCTCGGTCGCGCGCCTCGACATGGACGATTTTTGCCACGGCGCGCGCTTCAGTAGACCGGGGACGGACGGCATTTCCAATGCCTGGTGGCTCCTGCCTACTCTCTGCGCATTGACGCACAACCTGATCCTGTCGATCGTCTGATCCCGTGAGTCCCCCGAAGAAGAATCCCGCCCGGCGGGCGGAGGAACTGCGCGCCGAAATCCGGCGTCACGAGCGGCTCTACTACGTCCTCGACGCGCCCGTCATCAGCGACGCCGAGTTCGACGCGCTGATGCGCGAGCTCCTGGAGCTCGAGACAGCGCACCCGGAGATCGCCACGCCGGACTCGCCGACCCAGCGGGTGGGCGGGACTCCGCAGGACGCCTTCCCCCGAGCGGCGCACGAGATCCCCATGCTCTCTCTGGAGAACGCCAACGGCGCCGAGGAGCTCGAGGCGTGGCTGGGTCGCGTGCGCCGCGTGGTGGACGACCCCGACGCGCTAGCATGGGTCGCCGAGCACAAGATCGACGGGCTGTCGATCGCGCTGCGCTACGAGGACGGCGTGCTGGTCCGCGGGGCCACACGCGGCGACGGCGCGATCGGCGAGGACGTCACCGTGAACCTGCGCACGGTGCGCGAGATTCCGCTCCGGGTGTCCGGCAAGGGACTTCCCTCCGTGGTGATCGTCCGCGGAGAGGTGTACATGACGCGCAGCGGGTTCCAGCGGCTGAACGAGTCCCGTGAAGAAGCCGGCGAGCCGACCTTCGCCAACCCGCGGAACGCGGCCGCAGGCTCGGTGCGGCAGCTCGACGCGCGCATCACGGCCGCCCGTCCGCTCCATTTCTTCGCCTATACGCTGCTCCAGTCCGACGTGACGTCACAGTCGGAGGGCCTGGAGCGGATGGCGGAGTGGGGTTTTCCGATAAACCCCGAATGGCGCCGCTTCGAAGAGCGGGAACCGCTCGTCGCGTACTGCCTCGACTGGCAGGAGCGGCGGCACGAGCTGGACTTCGAGATCGACGGGGTCGTGGTCAAGGTCGACGACCTCGACCATCAGGCGGCCCTCGGCGCCACCGCGAAGCATCCCCGTTGGGCGGTAGCGTACAAGTTCCCCGCCGAGGAGGCGATCTCGGTCGTCCGCGACATCATGGTCACCGTCGGCCGAACGGGGAAGCTGACCCCGACTGCCGTGCTGGATCCCGTCGAGGTCAGCGGCGTGACGGTCCAGATGGCGGGACTCCACAACGAGGACGAGGTGGCCCGCAAGGACGTGCGGGTGGGCGACACGGTCGTGGTCGCGCGCGGCGGCGAAGTGATCCCGCAGATCGTGCGGGTGGTTCCCGAGAAGAGGCCGCGCGGGGCGCGGCGCTTCCGGATGCCGAAGCGCTGCCCGTCGTGCGGCGCGGAGATCGTCCGGCTCGAGGGCGAGGTCGCGCATCGCTGTCCGAACGCCTCATGCCCCTCGCAGCTTCGCGAGCGGATCCTCCACTGGGCGTCCCGCGGGGCTATGGACGTGGACGGCCTCGGCGACATGCTCGCCCGGCAGCTTGTCGACAAGGAGATCGTCGCCGACCTGGCGGACCTGTACGACCTGGACGCCGAAACGCTGGCGGGACTGGAGCGGATGGGGAAGCTCTCGGCCAGGAACCTCGTGGCGGCCCTCGAGCGATCGAAGTCGCGCGGGCTCAGGCACGTGCTGTACGGCCTCGGCATCCGGCACGTGGGGGCATCGGCGGCGGGTGCGTTGGCCGAAGCATTCGGCTCGATGGACGCGCTCGTCGCCGCCGACCGGGAGCGGCTCGAGGAGGTGGAGGGGGTCGGGCCCACGCTCGCCGAGTCCGTGCGCGAGTTCTTCGACGCGCCCGAGAACCGGATCGTCGTCGAGAGGCTGGCCGACCACGGCGTCGCCATGACGGAGAAGCGGCGCGCGCGCGCCTCCGGGCCGCTCTCGGGGAAGACGTTCGTGGTGACGGGCACGATGTCCTCGTTGAGCCGGGCTGGCGCCACCTCCGCGATCGAAGCGCGCGGTGGAAAGGTGGCCGGGTCGGTATCGAAGAAGACCGATTACGTGGTGGCGGGTGAGAGCCCCGGCTCCAAACTGGATCGCGCGCGCGCGCTCAAGGTCCCGGTGCTCGACGAGGAGGCGTTCCTGGCCCTGCTTGGAGAGGACTGAGCTTCGCAGAGTCGGTTCTTCGCTGCTTGGGACTCCGAGGGCGCGCCGGTATATATTCGCCTTCGACATGACACCGCAGGACGATCCGCGCGAAATCCCGATCGAAGACCCCGAAGCCGCCCCCGGTTCCGACGAGGACGAGCGGGCGGAGGAGTCGGCGTCCGATAGCGGCGCCATCGCCACCGAGGACATCGAGGAGGAGATCGAGGCCGAGCTGGCGGCCCTCAAGGACAGGTTCTTGCGACTCCAGGCCGAGTTCGACAACTACCGGAAGCGCGAGGCGCGGGAGCGTTCCGCCGCCTGGGCGCGGGCCAAGGGCGATCTCGTACAGAAGCTCCTGGGGACCCTCGACGACCTCGAGCGCGTGACCCGCCTGGATTCGAACAAGACGCCGGCATCCGCAGTCATCGATGGCGTCTCGCTGCTCGAGCGGAAGCTCATCGAGACGCTCGGGCGTGAAGGGCTGACCCGGATCGGCGAGGTCGGCGAGCCGTTCGACCCGCACAGGCACGAGGCGATATCCACGCTCGCGGCGCCCTCCGCGGAGCTGGACGGCACCGTCGCGACGGTAGCCATCCCAGGATATGCCTTCGGCAGCCAGCTGCTGCGACCCGCGCAGGTGCAGGTATACGAGTATTTCGCGACTCGCTAGTGGCCGCGAAGGACTACTACCAGATTCTCGGCGTCGCTCCGGATGCCGACGCCGACACGATCAAGAAGGCCTACCGCAAGCTCGCCCGCAAATACCATCCCGACGTCAATCCCGGCGATCCATCGGCGGAAGAACGCTTCAAGTCGATCTCGGAGGCGTACCGGGTCGTCTCCGATCCCGAGCAGCGCAAGCGGTACGATGCCATGCGGAACGCCGGTGCGGGCGCGGGCTTCGGCGGCGGCGGCGGGTTCGAGGGATTCGGGTTCGGCCAGCCCGGCGCGGGGGGCGAATGGCGGACGGTGGACTTCGGGGATCTGGGGGGAGCCGAAGGGTTCAACCTCGGCGACCTGTTCTCGTCGATCTTCGGCGGCCGCCAGGCGCGCGGGGCCGGCGCCCGAGCTCCCCGCAAGGGAGCGGATCGGCGCGTCGACGTGCGGGTCTCGTTCCAGGTTGCGGCCAAAGGGGGGCAGGTGGAGATCCGCGTCCCGCTGGAGGTCGAGTGCCCGCGATGCGAGGGGAAGGGCGCGGAGCCGGGGACGAAGGTCGAGACGTGTCCGCAATGCGGAGGCAGCGGGAGCGTGTCGCTCGTGCAGGGCGGCTTCGCTGTCCAGCGCCCCTGCCCGCGCTGTTACGGCCGCGGCACGCTGATCGAGGAGCCGTGCGCCCGGTGCCGCGGCGAGGGCAGCGTGACCGAGCCCCGGCGGGTCAAGGTCCGGATCCCGGCGCTTGCCGATGACGGCGATCGCATACGGCTGCGCGGTCAGGGCGAGCCCGGCCCCGCCGGCGGACCGCCCGGAGACCTGGTCCTGACCGTGCGCGTCAAGCCCGATCGCTTCTTCCGCCGCGAGGGGCTGGACATCCACTGCACGGTTCCGATCACGGTCGTGCAGGCGATGCTGGGCACGAAGGTCCGGGTGCGCACCATCCATGGGACGAAGGTCGAGGTCCGCGTCCCGCCCGGCACCCAGAACGGGACCCGGCTGAGGCTCAAGGGGCAGGGGCTCGAACGCGACGGCCAGAAGGGAGACCAGTACGTGGAGATACAGGTGAAGGTGCCGGAGAAGCTGACCGCCGAGGAGCGGGAGCTCGTGGAGCAGCTGGGCCAGAAGCTGGGCGGCGAATGACATGAGGCCCGAGCTCGGCATCGTCGGGTACGGCCGCTGCGGGCAGCTGGCGGCGGAAGTCCTGGAGACGGACTTCCAGGTCATGGCCACCGACGTCCGCGACCTCGCGGGACAGGCGGCGGCGCGAGGTGTGGCGTGGGGCGACCTCGCCGCTTGCGCCGCGCGGCCCACCGTGCTCCTCGCGGTCCCCGTCCGGACGCTGCCCGAGGTCCTCGCCGCCATCGCGCCCCACCTCCGGGAGGGCGCCACCGTCGTGGACATGGCCTCGGTCAAGGTCGAGCCCATGCGCTGGATGGCGGAGCTCCTGCCGGCCGGCGTCTCGCACGTCGGGACCCATCCCCTGTTCGGACCGGAGAGCGCGCCCGAGCGGAGTGTCCGGGGTCAGCGCATCGTGATCTGCGAAGCGGAGGGCCACGCCCCCGCGGCGCGCTCGATCGAGGTCATCGCGCGACGGCTCGGGCTCGAGTCGATCCGCCTCGATCCGGAGACGCACGACCGGGAGATGGCCCGGTCGCAGGCGCTGGTCTTTCTGATCGCGCGCGCTCTCGACTCGGCGGGCCTCGGCGGTTCGCCGTACGGCACGCCATCGGAGCGCCGCGTGTGGTCGGCTCTCAACATGACCGCCGCCGATACCGACGAGCTCTACGAAGACATCCTCAAGCTCAACCCCTTCGCACCGGCGTCCACGCGCGCGCTGGTCGAGGCGGTCGAGGCCGAGGTCGCTCGCTTGACAAACGGCTGATTTTGTCGAGAGATACGATGAGAACCTCGATCACGACCCCCACTCCGAACAGGAGAACCGCCATGCGCCCGGCCCCCGGCCGACTACTCGTCCTCCTCGTTCTCCTCGGCCTGGCCGCGGCTCCCGCGTGGGCCCAGACCGGCACTCTCGCCGGGCGTGTCATGGACGCCGAGACCGGGGAGACGATCGCCAACGCCGTGGTTCGGGTGCTCGAGCCCGGCGGCCGGGAGGTCGCGGGCGACCTGACAGACGCGGACGGAAGGTTCGAGCTCCAGGTGCCGCCCGGGACCTACGACGTCGAGGTCACGTCCCTGGGGTTCGCCACCCGCAGGATCGAGACCACTGTCGCGGCGGCGGCCGGAGAGCCGATGTCGATCGCCCTGGTGGCCGAGGCGATCCAGCTCAACCCGATCATCGTATCTGCGTCCCGGCGGCCTCAGAAGCGGTTGGAGGCGCCGGCCACCGTCGAGACCGTCGAGAAGGAGGAGATCCGCGAGCGCGCCGCGCCGACGGTCATCGATCACGTGAAGGGGGAAGCGGGGGTCGACGTCGCACAGACCGGCCTCGCGCAGTCGAACGTGGTCGCCCGTGGGTTCAACAACATCTTCTCGGGCGCCCTGCTCGTCATGTCGGATTACCGCTACGCGCAGGTCCCGTCGCTCCGCGTCAACGCCTACAACTTCATTCCCGCCACGAATCTCGACCTCGAGAGGGTGGAGATCGTGCTGGGGCCGGGTGCGGCTCTCTATGGCCCCAACAGCGCCAACGGCGTGATGCACCTCATCACGTCGTCTCCCATCGACGACCCGGGAACGATGGTGAGCCTGGCGGCGGGCGAGCGCGCGGTCGTCCACGGCGAGGTGCGCCACGCGCAGCGGATCCGGGATGACATGGGGATCCGGATCTCGGGCCAGTACTTCCGGGGCAACGACTGGCGCTTCAGCGACCCCGCCGAGCAGGATGCGCGGCAGGATGCGATCGTCACCGATCCGGACACGAAGATCGGACTCCGGGACTTCGACCAGGAGCGCTGGGCCATGGAGGGCCGCTTCGACGTGCGTCCCTGGGACGACGGCGAGGTCGTCCTCTCGGCGGGGGTGAACACCCAGCTGTCCTCGATCGAGCTGACGGGCCT
>JAICQP010000223.1 GCA_025937815.1 Gemmatimonadota bacterium | reverse complement strand
AGGTGGAAGTACTCCTCCTTGTCGACCTTGACGAGCGCCCGCTTGAGCGGCCCGTAGGAGGTGTTCTGGTGCACGTCGGAGAGGAGCACGATGCCGGCCCGGTCGAACAGGCCGTTGGCGACCGCCATCTCCGCCCAGTTCTCGAGCGGTTGGTCGAACCCGTAGGGGTTCTTGAACTCGTGCGGCTGGCGGCCGAAGACGAGCCACTCCTTGTCCTCGCCGAGATCTTCCAGCAGCCGGTAGGCGATGTTCGCGTGGCCGAGCTCGTCCTGGATCACGGCGCTGACGGCGATCCGGCTGGAGATCGTGGGCGCGTCCTTGGCGGCCAGATAGTAGGCGGGGGCGCTCATGAGCTCGGTGTCGCCCTGGACGAGCATCTGGGTCTTCAAGGCCTTGTGGTAGCCCGGCGTCATGTCGTCCATCGATTCGACGACGAAGCCGTTCGCGATCCGCTCCTTGAGCGCGGCGTCCTGAGCGGCGTCGAGCATCAGCGGATCTCCCGGTTTGATGGAGGCGGATTCACGTGCCGGAGGTCCAGATCGAAGCGTCGACCTTGACCCAGCCCGCCCCTCGGTCGGGGTGCGGCACGACGGTCAGGTCCACGTAGGACTCCCCCTGCGTGGCGTGGAGCGTCCGCGTGTCGTCGGTCTGGCCTTCGCTCGAGACCTGCCACCCCGCGTCGGTGAGCGCCTGGCGGTACCAGTTGTAGCTCTCGGCGGAATCGGCCTGGGAGTCGATCGAGAGCTCGCTGTACGCGCCCCCCGCATCGGGAGCGGACGAGGCGGAGGTCACGGTGCTGGCGGGCGGGATCGGGAAATCGGGCGGAAAATCGACGGGCAGCTCGACGGGCGCGACGTCGACCCCGGCCGTGTCGGGCGCCATCGTGACCGTATCCGTGGTGGCCAGGGTGTCGGTAACTTCCGCTGGTCCTTCCTCGGAGTTGCCGCATCCGGTTGCCAGAGCCAAGGTCATGGCCATGACGGAGAGCAGAGAAGGTCTGCGCATGGGCGGCGAGCGTACCCACGGCCGTAGTGACCGTCAAGCCCCGCCCGACCTGTGGACGATCGGGCACTCCACGCTGACGCTCGAGGCCTTCCGGGGGTTGTTGCAGGAAGCGGGCGTCGCGGCGATCGCCGACGTGCGGCGCTATCCAGCGTCGCGGCGGAACCCACAGTTCAACCGCGAGACGCTGGCTGCCTTCCTCGACGCGAGAGGGATAGCGTATCGCTGGTTCGAGGACCTGGGCGGCCGCCGGAGCGGTGTGGCCCACGGACCGTCGCCCAATCTGGGCATCGAGAACGTGGGTTTCCGCGCCTACGCCGATTATACCGCGACAGAGACCGTCCGGTCGGCGCTCGCCGAGCTCGTCGCATGGGCCGCGGAGCGGCCGACCGCGGTGCTCTGCGCCGAGGCCCTCTGGTGGCGCTGCCACCGGCGCCTGATCGCGGACCAGTTGGTGGACCGCGGCGGGACCGTCGTCCACATCCACGGCAACGGGAAGCTGGAGCCCCACAGGTTGTGGGATCTCGCGCGCCGCGAGGCGGGCGGTCTTGTCTATCCGCCCGAACAGGGCGAGCTTGGTCTGAGCCCCCCGCCGCGAACGCGTTGAACCCCCATCGAGGTCCCATGACGATCCGCCCGCTCAGGACGATCGCGCTCATCGGCGTGTGCGCCGCCTCGCTCCCCGCGTCCATGGTCGCGCAGGAAGCGCTCGGCCTGTGGGCGCCGAGTCCCGGGCCGCTGGTGGCGGAGATCCGGGCGGGCATCGACGACTACTACGCCTTCGACTATAGCGGCGCGCTGGCCCGCTTCGATCGCGTGATCGCCGCGGCGCCCGACCACCCGGTAGGATATTTCCTCAAGGCCGAGGCGAACTGGTGGCTGTTCCTCAACGACCGCCAGAACGACGCCGCCCGCCGGGACCTGGAGCGCTGGCTGGGCCAGGCCATCTCCCGCGCCGAGAAGCGCCTGGAGGCGTATCCCGACGACGTCGAGACGCTGTTCATTCTGGGGAGCGCGTACGGCAGGCGGGGAATGCTGGCGGGCACCGGGCGGGACGCCTGGAGCGCGGCGCGCGACGCAAGGCGCGCGAAGGGGAGGCTCGACCGGGTGCAGGAGCTGGCACCCGGCAACGTCGACGCGGTCGCCGCCGAGGGGCTCTATCAGTACTACGTCGGCACGTTCGGTTCAGTGACCCGCGCGGCCTCGCGCGTGCTCTTCGGCCTGAGGGGAAACCGGCAGGCTGGCCTGCGCGCCCTGGATACCGCCAGGCGCAGAGGCACGTATACCCGCACGGAGGCCGGCTTCTTCCAGGGCCTGTTCTACCTGCAGTACGAGAACCGGCCTTCCGCCGCGCAGCCCATCCTCGACGGGCTGCGGGATCGCTATCCCGAGAACCTGTACTTCGCGACCATGTCCGCGTATGCGCGCCAGCGGCAGCGGAGGTTCGATGCCGCGCGGCCGATCTACGAGTCGGTCCTCAGGAAGCTCAGCGGAACCCGGGTCTACGGGCGGGAAGGCGAGAGCATCACGCGGTTCTTCTACGGACAGACGATGATGGCCCTCGGGGCCTACGAAGCGGCGGAGGAGCAGTTCGTGCGGGTCGTCCAGCTCCGCGCCGCGGAGTCGGACGCGTACCCGCACGCATACCTGTTCCTCGGGCGACTGGCCGATCTGGCCGGCGACAGGGCCGTCGCCGAGGCCTATTACCGGAAGGTCCTGACCCTGTCCGACGCGGCCGGCTCGCGAGAAGCGGCCGAACGGTATCTGAAGCGGCCGTTCGTGGAGGCGGAGGTCGCCGCGCTCGTCGGTGGTCCTTCGCAGGCGCGCTGAGCCCTGCGCTACTCGATCGTCCAGGCCTGCGGCTGGTCGCTGAGCGTGACGGTTGTCTCGCGGGAGTGCGTATTCGCCTCGT
>JAICQP010000184.1 GCA_025937815.1 Gemmatimonadota bacterium | reverse complement strand
TACGCGGGCAGGAACGGGCGGCCCTTGGGCGTCAGCGGACCGGAGCGAGCCGCGGCCAGGAGCTCCGCGGCCGCCGTCGCGATTCGCTGGGGGAGGGGTCCGGAGATCTCCCGCTCGAGCTCGTCCAGACGCTCCTCGAAGCGCTCGATCGGGCGCGCCCGGCTCCATCCCGCGGTGCGAAGTTCCCGGACGAGCGCCGCGATCCGCGCGCTCGCCTCCCTGAGCCCGAGGATCTCGACGGCCTGGCGGGCGGCGGGATCGGATCGAAGTCGGGAGCGCAGGGTCTCGACCGTCGTCCGGTGGAGGAGCTCGTCGGCGGCTTCCTCGCTGAGGATCGCGAAGCGGGGATCCACTCCGGCCTCGAGGGGGTGGTCTCGCAAGAGGCTCGCGCACCAGCCGTGGAACGTCGTCACGGGAGCCGACTCGAGCTCGCGCAGCGTTTCGGAGTCGGTGATCTCCGCGCGGATCCGCTCCTGGAGCTCGCGCGCCGCGCGCTCTGTGAACGTGAGACACAGGATCTCGCGCGGGCCGACGGATTCCGCACCCACGAGCTGGGGATCCTCGAGGATCCGCGTGTAGAGATCGACCAGCGTGCGTGTCTTGCCGGAGCCCGCTCCGGCCGTTACGACGAGATCCGCATCGAACGCGATCACGGCGCGTTGCTCGTCGCTCGGGACGCCGGCGAGCGCCGGCTCGGCACCCGTGGCACCCGCGGCGGCCGGCGCGTCGGCGGTCGCGTGCGCGGCGATGCCGAGCGGCTCCATCGCCAAGTCGAGGTCGAGCTGATCGCCTGGCGCTCTGCGCCGGCGGGCGCTCACGCCTCCTCCTCGGGCTCGATCGAGCCGGGATCTCCCGGCGCCACCAGCGCGATCCGGCACGAGCGGCGGAAGTCGCAGTACCCGCAGACGTCGCGGTCCCGCGGCGACGGATCGTAGCTGCCGGCCAGAGCGTCCTCGATGGCGGCGGCGATCCGCGCCCGGATCTCCTCCGCCGGTGGCGCCGTCAGCGAGCCGAGAACGCGCGGCTCGCGGATGCAGTGGATGGCGCCCGTGATCGCGGGCGGCGTGTCCAACCCCTCGCGCGCGGCCCATTCGGCCGCGGCCAGGAAGTACGCGTAGAGCTGGAAGCGGTCGATGCCGCAGATACTCTCGTCCACCGCGTCCTGATGGCTCTTCCGCTTCTTGCTGTGCTTGTAGTCGAGAACGTGAAGCGCGCCGCTGATCTCGTCGTGGTCGAGTCGGTCCAGTCGGCCGCGGAGCGCCACCCTTCCGTGTACGGTTTCGATCTCGACCGCGGGTGGACCGTCCTCGTCGAGCCCGAACCCCAGCTCGAACGCCAGCGACCGCTCGCCCGGTCCGGGCGGATGCTTGGCGGCCACGTGCTTTAGATACGCCACGAGCTCGGCCGCGGTGCGGCGGCGCGTCGCCGCCCATACGTCCGGATCGCCGCGCAGCGCGACGTCGACGGCGTCCTCGGCGGCCGCCAGGATAGCCTCGACGCGCTCACGATCCGGCGGAACGGCGCCCGGCCCCTCTTCGTAGAGGACGTTCAGCGCGCGGTGGACGAGGATCCCGACCGCGCTCGCCTCGGCTTCCACGGGGCTTTCGTCCGGACGCTTCAGCCGCAGCACGTAGCGCTGGAAGAACTGATGCGGACACTGCCGCCAGCTCTCGAGCTGCGAGGCCGACCACCGCCCGAGGCGGCCATGGGGCACCAGCGCGCGGAGCGCCCGGGCGCGCTCTTCGCTGAATGCGCCGTCGTACGCGCCACCGCGTCCGCGCCGCGCATCCTGGTCGCGCGACAGGAAGAGCGCCCGGTCGCGCTCGATCGCCTGTAGGCGCGCCACCGCGCCCGCGCCGCGCCCCAGCCGCCACGCGGGGGCGTCCAGCGGGGCGGAGTCCTCGATCGGCGTCGGCCCGGCGCGCCGGCGTGCCGCCTCGTATTCGAGCGCGGGCAGGAGGGGAGTGGAGTCGTCGTTCTCCAGGGGGCAGCTGAGGAGGAGCTCCCCGGCGGTCTCGCGCCGGCGCTCGGCGAGAAGCAGCGCGCCTTCGCGCGCCGCCTCGGCGGACAGCCGGAAGACGCGCGCGCCGACCACGTCGTTGAGCGCCCGGCGCTCGCGATCGCCGAATACCTGTGCGGCGGCGTCGCGGCCGATCAGGGACCCGCGCGACAGGCCGATCACCGCGGTATGGCGGAAGCGGAGCGCGCGGCCGTCCCGCGGAGTCAGGAGCGCCACGCCTCTTCCTGCCCGCCCCAGCCGCTCGCGCCGATCGGAGATCGCCTCCTGGAGCCTGCGCCGATGGAACCGCCATCCCATGGGTGGACCGTTCCAGCGGCCCATGGCCTCGAGGCCGTTCCGGAGGTCGCGAAGCGCCGCGTGCCATGCCTCCCATCCGGGATCGCCTTCGGCCTGCTCGATGCCCGCCGCGGAGAGCGCGTCCGCGTACGCGGGCCAGAACTCGGCCGGCGCGCGCTCGGCGCGCGCCAGGGCCTCGACCCGCTGAAGCACCAGATTGAGGGCCTTCGCGCTCTCTCCCCGGACCTCTCGGATCGCACGTCCCCATTCGGCCGTGGGGCCCCCCGACGCCGGGCCGCGGCGGACGTGCGGCAGAAGCGCCGCGGCATCGAGCCGGCCGGTCAAGGGCGATGCGATCCACGCCTCGACGTCCGCGCGGCGAAACCCTTCTTCGATCAGGCGGAAGGGGAGGAGGGCGGCGGCCAGCGTCGGGGTCTCCGTCAAGAGCGCCGCTCTGCGCGCGTGGTGCTCGACTCCGCGCCGCGACAGCTCGCGGGCGACCCGCCGGGCGCTGGCGGCGCCGCCCGCCAGGACGATGGAGATCTCCTCGGGTCGGGTGCCCGCGTCGATCCTGGCGCGGGCCCAGTCGGCAACGCGGCGCGCTTCGGCGGTGGGATGGTCGGGGGCGGCGAACCGCACCCTCCGAGGCGCATCCTCCTCTGCGGGATACACGATCTCGATGTCGAGCGCGGGATCGTTCACCCGCTCCCAGAGGTGGACGAACGGATACGCGTACGCGGTGGCGTCCGGGTCGTCGGGCTGGAAGGGGATCCTCACCCGCACGCGCTCGGCGCGGAGCGAGACCGCGACCAGGAGCTCCCCCTGGAGCGGGCTCACGTCGTACAGGCCGGTGACCTCGAGAGCGTCCAGCCTCGACTCCGGCCAGGCTCCGGCGCGCACCGTGGAGGTGGCGGCGCGCAGGGCATCGGCTTCGTCCCAGCGGCCGAGAGCCTCCAGACCCCGTTCGAACGCGTCGAGCGTGGCGGCGAGAGCCTGGAGACGGCGACTGCCGGTGACGGCGGGCACGAGGTCGGCGGCTCGCAGACCCGCCCCGCGGATCTCGCGGATCGCGGCGCCGATCGCGCGCGAGGCCCCGGGGCCCTCGGCTCCCGGTCCGAAGAGCCGGCGGACCTCGGGTTCGAGGGCCTCGACCACGTCGTCCACCAGATAGGTCGCCGCGAGATCGGTCAGGCGATCCTGCGGATCCGGATGCGCGGCGAGGATCCGGTCGAGGAGCTCGGGAATCGTGACCACGTCGGCCGTCCAGGCCGCGCGCGACGCGAGCCCCGCTCCATCTCCCCTCGGCGCCGCCATGGACGCGTCGGCGATCCGCGCGGCGACGCGCCGCGAGGGGACGACGATCAGCACGGCACGAGGCCGGCCAGCGCGCGCGCGATCCTGCGCTGAGCCGCGGGGAGGGCACGCCGGGCGGGATCGGGATCCTCCCAGGACGCGGCCGTCCACCCGCCGGCCTCCAGCGCTTGCGGGTCCGGTGCGGTCTCGGCCTCCGATTCGAACAGGAAGGCGCGGTAGACGTGGCGGCGATGCGAGTAGGCGTGCGTGACTTCAGCCAGCGGGCGGACCCGCGCCGCGTCCAGCAGCGCGGCCGCCGCGCGCTCGGCGGCAGAGCCTGCGTCTTCGCCGGGCTCGACCTGGCGGCTCGGAAACTCCCACATGCCCCCCAGCATCCGGTTCTCGGACCGCCGCGCCATGAGCGCGCGCCCCGCCGGGGAGACCACCACCGCCACTCCGAGCTCGAAGGTCGGGACCCTGATCCGATGCGTGCGGCCGGGCCTCTCGGCAACGGTTCCGCGCTGAAGCGCGAGGCACGTGGCGGAGAGCGGACACCGGTTGCAGCGCGGGCAGCGCGCCAGGCAAACGGTCGCGCCCAGCTCGATCAGCGCCTGGTTGAAGTCTCCGGGGCGATCGCGCGGCATGATCGCCGCGGCGCGCTCCCGGAGCGCCGACGGGGTGGGGTCGGCGACGTCGAACAAGCGCGACAGCACGCGCCGGGCGTTGACGTCGATCGCCGGCTCGGCCCGGTCGAACGCTATCGAGGCGATCGCCCCCGCGGTGTACTCGCCGACTCCGGGCAGGGCGCGAAGCTCCTCGGGGGTGTCGGGAAGCCCGCCTTCCGGGCGCTCGCGCACGATGCGCGCCGCCGCATGGAGGTTCCGGGCGCGCGAGTAGTAGCCCAGGCCCTCCCACTCCGAGAGAACC
>JAICQP010000003.1 GCA_025937815.1 Gemmatimonadota bacterium | reverse complement strand
CCGGGGTTCGTGATCGCGATGTACGCGCAGGACGTGCCGGGAGCGCGGTCCATGACGCTGTCGCCGTCCGGGATCGTGTACGTGGGAACGCGCGATCGCGGCGACGGCAGCGTGTACGCGCTCGTGGACGAGGACGAGGACGGCGCGGCCGACCGGGTCGTTACGATCGCGCGCGGCCTGCGTCAGCCGAACGGGGTCGCGTGGCGCGACGGCTCGCTCTACGTGGCGGAGTACAACCGCGTCGTCCGCTACGCCGCGATCGACGACTTCGTGTCGTCCGGGCGCGGGTTCGACGACGTTCCGCTGGCCACCATCGTGCGCGCCCTGCCCGAGACCGAGCATCACGAATGGCGCTACATCGGCTTCGGGCCCGACGGAAAGCTCTATGTCGGTCTGGGAGCGCCGTGCAACATCTGCGACCCGGAGTTTCCGCTCGCGGGGATCGCGCGCATGAACCCTGACGGCACAGGATTCGAAACCTTCGCATCCGGTGTACGGAACACGGTCGGCTTCGACTGGCACCCGGAGACCGGCGAGCTCTGGTTCACCGACAACGGGCGCGACGAGCTGGGGGACGATATTCCCGCCGACGAGCTGAACGTCGCGCCCCGCGCCGGTCTCCACTTCGGCTATCCCTTCTGCCACCAGGGCGACCTCGCGGATCCCGCGTTCGGCGACCGGCGCCGCTGCGGGGAGTTCGAGTCGCCAGCCTGGAAGCTCGGCGCGCACGTCGCCGCGCTGGGAATGCGGTTCTACGACGGGGCGATGTTCCCGGCGGAATACCGCGGCCGGATCTTCATCGCCGAGCACGGGTCGTGGAACCGGAGCTCGAAGGTGGGCTATCGCGTGGTGGCCGTCCGGCTGGAGAACGGCCGTCCGGTCGCGGAGGAGACGTTCGCCGAGGGCTGGCTCCAGGGGGACGAGGCGTGGGGCCGGCCGGTCGATGTCCTCGTCATGTCCGACGGGGCGCTGCTGGTCAGCGACGACGGGGCCGGGGCGATCTACCGCATCGCTTCCGAATAGACCGCCACGCCCCGCGGCAAGCCAGCAGGATCACCCCACTCCGGGAGGCAGCTCGGCGAGCAGCGCCTCGTGGTGGATGACGGTCGGCTCCTTTTCGAGAAGGAAGTCGTCGTCCTCGGGGTAGTACTTCGCGCGCTCGGGGTCGTCGCCCGCGAAGCGCCGGATCGCGTCCCATGATTCCCAGAACGTCGTCAGCACGAAATGGGTCACGTCGGCCTCGGTGCGGCGCAAGACCACGATACCCCGAAAGCCCGGGGTGGCGCGGTACTCCGACAGGCCCGAGCGGTCCAGGAACGCGCGGTAGGCGTCCGCCTTCGCGGCCGGAACGCGGCCGTGCCAGGTGCGGGCGATCACCCGCGCTGCCGCCGCAAGCGGCTCTTGCGATACCCGTAGGCCGCGTAGATGAACACCCCCGCCACGAGCCAGATCACGAACCGCATCCAGGTCACACCGGGGAGCTGCAGCATCAGGTAGAAGCAGGACAACACCGCAGCCGGAGCCACGAACCAGATGAAGGGCGTCCGGAACGGGCGATGCCGCTCCGGCTCCCGGACGCGGAGCACCATCACGCCGATCGCGACCAGCACGAACGCGAACAGCGTGCCGATGTTCGTCAGCTCGATGACCTCGTTTATGTTCGCGAACGCGGCGAAGAAGGCGACGAACACGCCGGTCAGAATCGTCGTCACGTGCGGCGTCCGGAACTTCGGATGGAGCTTCGCGGCCCAGCCGGGGAGGAGCCCGTCCCGCGCCATCGAGAAGAAGATGCGGGGCTGGCCGAGCTGGAACACGAGGAGCACCGTCGCCATCGACACCACCGCGCCGATGGAGATGATCGCGGCCGCCCAGTCGTAGCCGCGGTCGACGAATGCGCTGGCCAGGGGGTCCGCGGTGCCGTGCTGATTCCACGGGATGAGCCCCGTCATGACGAGCGTCACGACCACGTAGATGATCGAGGTGACTATCAGCGATGCGATCATCGCGCGCGGCATGTCGCGCTGCGGGTTCTCGGCCTCCTCCGCGGCCGTCGATACGGCGTCGAATCCGATGTAGGCGAAGAAGATCAGGGCCGCTCCGGCCGTGATTCCGGCCCATCCGTTCGGAGCGAACGGAGTCCAGTTCTCCGGGCGCACCCAGAACGCGCCCACGGCGACGAAGAAGAACAGGATCGCGAGCTTGATCACGACCATTACGGTGTTGACCCTGGCGCTCTCCCGAATCCCGATCACCAGGACCCAGGTGATGAGCGCGACGATCAGGACGGCCGGGAGATTGAAGATGACCCGCAGCCCGTAGATCTCGGGCGCTGTGGTCCAGGCCCGCGCCGCGTCGACGATGGAGGCGGCGGTGATCGTGGGATCCGCCTGGAGCTGGCTGAAGGCCTGGAGCGCCGTCCGGGGGTCGGTCGCCAGCCACTCCGGGAAGCCCATGCCGAAGCCTCGCAGGAGCGTCTGGAAGTAGGCCGACCAGGAGACCGCCACGGCGATATTGCCGACGGCGTATTCGATGATCAGGTCCCACCCGATGATCCAGGCGACCAGCTCCCCGAGGGTCGCGTACGCGTAGGTGTAGGCGCTCCCGGATTGGGGGATGAGCGAGGCGAACTCGGCGTAGCAGAGCGCCGCGAACCCGCACGCCACGGCCACCAGGATGTAGGAGATGACGAGTGCCGGGCCCGCGCCCAGGTGGTTGGGACCGCCGGCGACGGCCGTTCCCGCACCCGAGAAGATCCCGGCGCCGATGATCGCGCCGATGCCGAGCGCGGTCAGCTGCCACGCCGTCAGCGAACGGCGTAGACCGGGCTCGACCACGGCCTGCGGGTCGAGCCCGACCTCCGCGCGCGCCTCGGCGATCGGCTTGCGTCGAAAGAGCTGGGCCATTCGCTACTCTCCCCTGTATTCCTGTGCGTCGACTCCGGCGGCACCTCGGTCAGAGGCAGGGGTCGCGCGCCGCAACAACCTAACGAGCGTCATTTCCTGCCGAAAGTGCCGGCCTAGCACCGCCACGGCGCGGCCGGATACATTGCGCCTCCATGCGCTGGACCCGCGCCTTCATTCCCACGCTCAAGGAAGATCCCGCCGACGCCGAGGTGGTCAGCCACCGCCTGATGGTGCGGGCCGGCCTGCTGCGGCAGGTGGCGCGGGGGATCTACTCCTATCTGCCCCTCTGCCAGCGGGTGATCCTCAAGATCGACGAGATCGTGCGGCAGGAGCTGGAGCGGATCGGAGCGATCGAGCTCATGCTGCCGATCCTGCACCCGGCGGAGCTGTGGCGGGAGACCGGGCGCTGGGACCTGTACGGCCCGCTCATGATGCGGCTAGCCGACCGCCACGACCGCCAGTACGCGCTAGGGCCGACGCACGAGGAGGTCGTCACCGATCTCGTCCGGCACGAGGTGCGCTCGTACCGCCAGCTCCCGCTATCGCTCTATCAGATCCAGACCAAGTTCCGCGACGAGATCCGGCCCCGCTTCGGGGTCATGCGCGGCCGCGAGTTCACGATGAAGGACGCCTACTCGTTTCACGCCGACGAGGTCTCGCTGGACGCGACGTACGGCGAATTCCGCGAGGCGTACAGCCGGATCTTCACCCGCTGCGGTCTGGCGTTCCGCGATGTGGAGGCATCGGCGGGCGAGATCGGCGGCGACGTGAACCACGAGTTCATGGTGCTGGTCGACACGGGCGAGAGCGTAGTGTTCAGCTGTCCGAGCTGCGGGTATGCGGCGTCGTCGGGCCGCGCGGAGGCCGCCAGGGTGGCTCACGAGCCGCCGGCCGGTCGCGACGCGAAGCCGCTGGAGGAAGTCGCGACCCCCGGGAAGACGACGGTGGAAGAGGTTTCCGAGCTCCTGGCCCGCGACCCCTCGGAGTTCGTGAAGACGCTTCTGTTCCAGATGGACGGCCGCACGGTCGCGGTCCTGGTCCGCGGCGACCGCGAGATCGACGAGGAGAAGCTCGGCCGGGCGCTCGCCGTCGACCGGGTCGAGATGGCCGGGTCGGAGCGCGTCCGCGAGGTGACGGGAGCGGACGTCGGCTTCGCGGGCCCGCACGGGCTCCCGAAAGACGTGCGCGTGGTGGCCGACTACTCGCTCGCCGGCCGCGGGAACCTGGTGGCGGGCGCGAACCGGACGGGATTCCACGTCACCGGTCTCGAGATCGGGCGCGACGTGGAGCCGGAGGACTGGATCGATGCGGTCCGGTTGGTGGGCGGCGATCCGTGTCCCCGGTGCGGAACCGCGCTCGACGAGACGCGGGGCATCGAAGTCGGCCACATATTCAAGCTCGGCACGAAGTACAGCGAGCCGATGGGAGCCACCTTCCTCGACGAGGACGGGACGCAGAAGCCGTTCCTGATGGGCTGCTACGGCCTCGGGATCACGCGCGTAGTGGCGGCCGCGATCGAGCAGAACCACGACGAGAACGGGATCGTCTGGCCGACGGCGATCGCGCCGTACGAGGTCGAGATCATACCGCTCAACATGGACTCCGCGCGGGTCGTCGAGGCGGCGGAGAGGATCTACGAGGAGTGCCGGGCCGAGGGACTGGAAGCGCTGCTCGACGACCGGGCGGACCGGGCGGGGTCGAAGTTCGCCGACGCGGACCTGGTCGGGATCCCGTGGCGGATCGTGGTCGGCGATCGGGGGCTGGAGAGCGGCATGGTCGAGGTAGCCCGCCGCAGCGCTCGGAAGGACATGGCGCGGTTCTCCCCGGAGGAAGCCGTGCAGCACGTGCGCGCCAATGTGATCCGGGAGCGCCGAGGTGGAGCGTCGGAGCCGAAGAGTGGCTGACGCCGCTGAGGTTGCCGAAGCGCTCGAAGTTGCGCGCGAAGCCGCGCGCGAGGCGGCCGGTATCCTGCTTGCCGCATGGCAGTCGACCGGCCACGGCGAGGCCGTGCGCAAGCGTCCTCGGGACCTGGTGACCGAGGCGGACCGCCGGTCCGAGATCCGGATCCTGGAGATCCTCGGCCGCGCGTTCCCCGAGCACGCGATCGTGGCCGAGGAGTCGGGTGGGCGTCCGGGCGCGTCCCTGCGCTGGATCGTCGACCCCCTCGATGGCACGACGAACTACGTGTACGGGTTTCCCATGTTCGCGATCTCGATCGCGCTCTACGACGGGGAGATGCCGCTGGCCGGCCTGGTGCTGGATCCGGTTCGTTCGGAGTGGTTCACGGCTCGGGCGGGCGAGGGCGCCTGGCTCGACGGCGGCGAGCCGGGCGCGGCGACCCGCCTCGCGGTGACGGACGGCGGTGACCCGGGCGAGGGCCCGCTGCTCGCGACCGGCTTTCCGTTCAAGAGCCCGGCCCGTACGGAGCGCTATCTGGCCGCGTTCGGCGAACTCTTCGTGCGGTCCTCCGACATGCGGCGGGCCGGCTCGGCGGCGTTGGATCTGGCGTATGTCGCCGCCGGAAGGGTGGACGGCTTCTGGGAAATGGAGTTGAACCCGTGGGACATCGCGGCCGGAGAGATCCTCGTGCTTGAGGCCGGCGGCCTCGTCTCGGATTGGACGGGCGGGTACGGTCATCGCGAGTCGGGGTGGATCGTCGCGGGTGGCCCCGCGACACACCGGCTCCTGACATCGGTCCTCGCCCGGCATGCCGCGTGAGCCGCACTCGGACCATCGGGTGGATAGCGCCGTGAGCTCCGGGCGCAAGCTCCGGGTGGGGGTCCTATTCGGGGGCAGCTCCAGCGAGCACGAGGTCAGCCTCATGTCCGCGCGCTCGGTCCTGGGCGCCCTGGACCCGGCCAAGTACGAGGTGGTGCAGATCGGGATCACCAAGGAGGGCCGCTGGCTGATCGCGTCGGACGCCATCGACCGCCTGATCGAGCGGGCCGAGTCGGCGGGCGCGCTGGAAGGCGAAGTGGACCGGACGGAGACCGTAGCTCTTCTCGCGGACCCCGCCCGGGAGGGGCGGCTCCAGCGAATGGAAGCCGCTGCCGGGGGCGACGTTGCGCCTCTGGACGTCCTGTTTCCCTTGATCCATGGCCGGACAGGGGAGGACGGGGCGCTTCAGGGCCTGTTCGAGCTGTCGGAGGTGGCCTACGTCGGAGCCGGAATCACCGGCAGCGCGGTCGGCATGGACAAGGAGATCGCCAAGGCGGTCTGGACTGCGGCCGGCCTGCCGGTCGGTCCGTACCGGGTCGTGCGCTGGACGGACTGGAGACGCGACCCGGCCAGCGTGCGGTGCGCGGTCGCCGCGGGCGTGGGCTTCCCGTGCTTCGTCAAGCCGTCCGCGAGCGGCTCGTCGATCGGAGTCCACAAAGTCCACACCATGGAGGAGCTCGAGCCGGCCATCGAGGATGCCGCGCGTTACGACACGAAGATCCTGGCGGAGGAGGCGATCGAGGGCCGGGAGCTCGAGTGCGGAGTGCTGGGAAACGAGGATCCCGAGGCCTCGGTCGTGGGAGAGATCGTCCCCGGGCACGAGTTCTACGACTACGAGGACAAGTACTTCGACGACGCGGTCCAGCTCGTCATCCCCGCCGACGTGCCGGACGAGACCTCCGATCGCGTCCGCGAGCTGGCTCTGGCGGCCTTCCGCGCGATCGACGCGCGCGGGATGGCGCGCGTCGACTTCTTCCTCGAGGCCGGCACGGGGCGGATCTACTTGAACGAGATCAATACGATCCCGGGATTCACCCGCGTGAGCATGTATCCGATGCTATGGGATGCGAGCGGCGTGCCCTTTCCCGAGCTGTGCGACCGGCTCATCGCGCTGGCGCTCGAGGATTCGAAGCGGCGCGGCGCGCTGAAGCGCACGCGCTGACCTCGCCTACGGGCAGTTCTTCTGGCAAGGGAATACGGTCACGCGCGACGTATCCTCCCCCTCGCCGAACGACGCCTCCACCGTGATCGTCGCGGTCCCCGGCGCCAGTCCGAAGACGCGGCCGTCGTTGTTCACCTGAGCGATCGAGTTGGCATTCGACGACCAGCGGAGGACCGCGTTCGTCACGATCTGATTGTCCGCTGTAATCCCCCGGGCGGTCATCTGACAGGTGGCGCCCTCATCCACCGTCGGACAGGGGCCGGTGATCTCCACCCGCGCCAGCGGGATCTCGATGGCCGTCGGGCCGCTGTCTCCGCTGCAGGCGGGCAGGACGAGCGCCGCCGCGACCACCGCGGGGATCGTGCTTCGGATTTTCATGGTCCTGATCCTTCCTTGGATGACGTTGACCGTGGAAATCTACTCGCCCCGCTCGCCCCAGTCACCGGTCACAGGCCGAGCGAGCAATCGGGAACATCGAATCTCTCCTCGTCGAAGACTCCGTTCTCCACGACCTCGGCGCGGACGAGCACCGACCCCCGGCGCACTCCGTGGAAGCGGCCGAATTCGTTCACGGTCGCGATAGAGGGGTCGTCTGTCGACCACGCGATCGTGCCCTGCGTGGGGTTGGAGTTCTTGTCTAAGATGAGGACCTCGATCGGACACTGGCCGCACAGATGAAGGCCCTGACAGCTCGATGGCACGATGACGACGCTGACGGCGGGAAGCGGCCCGGGCGGACCGGTCGAGCTCTCGTCGCACCCCCCGACCAGGAGCGCGCCTGCGGCCAGCAGGAGGCATCCGCAGGGGATCCTGCGGGTTCTCATGACGCGGGCGTCCCGTTCGGAACCGGATCGTTCCGGTTCGCCCCTGGGGGCTGGCAGTTGATCATCGACGGCACGACCGCCACCTCCGTTTCGTCCGATGCCCCCGTCTCGAGCACTTCCACCGAGATCACCGTCGCGCCGGTCGTCCAGCCGTTTACCCTGGCCTCCCCGCCGGAGCGCGATTCCACGGTGGCGATGGTCTCGTTGGCCGACGACCAGATCAGAGTCGGGAACGGGGCCGGTTGCGAGTTCTTGTCGAAGGCGTCGGTCTCCAGAATGCACGAGCTGCACCTGTCGATCGTGGGACACCTGGAAGTGTCGATCACGATCCGTACCGCCGGGTTGGGCTCCAGCACCAGGGTGGTGCTGTCATCGCAGCCAACTCCCGCCAGAAGGATCGCGGACAGCGCCAGCCGCACGGGGATTCTCGCCATTTCGGGATCCTCCTGAGAGTGTTGCCGCCCACGTTAGCTCTGCCTACCTTTTCACGCTGCTTGGCCCGTGGTGTAATTGGCAACACGCTTGACTCTGGATCAAGAGACTCCTGGTTCGAGTCCAGGCGGGCCAACCAGTCGATGCGGGGAGCGGGGTCCGCTCCCCGTTCGTTCGCCTCCATATCAGGAGAACGTGCCCTTGCCGGGGCGCGTTTAACCCAACGCCCCCAGGGAGAGCCGCGCTATGCCCAAGTCCGCCGTGAAGTTGGCCCTTTTTGGGGCCGTCCTCCTCGCGCCCGCCACCGGGCGCGCACAGACGGCCCCGGCGTTCGACGGCGCCACACTGGAAGTGAGCTCCGAGTGGGTGGGCCAGGATCGGGGGGATGGCAGCGGCAGCTACCGGCTCACGACCCAGGTGACGGACGACCGGGCCGGCTGGACGATCCAGCACGAGCTGGCCGCGGAGCGGGCGCCGGACCTCGAGGTCACCTCCACGGAGGCGCTCAGGGTCCTCCAGGGGGATGACGAGAGGGCGAGCGCCGGATCGGATCCCGCCGCGCTGGGCCAATGGGCCACTCCGGCCGTCACCTACGCGATTCCCTTCGGCGTCGAGTTCAATACCGATCCGCGCAAGTCCTACCGGCCGCGACAGAAGCAGGTCGAGGAGCTGGTGCATTCAGTGTCCCCCGACGCCCGCGTCTCGACGCGCTCCGCATCCGATGGACGCACCAGCGCGACTGTCGAGATCCCTGGAGTGCTGCCGGTAGCCGAGCTCGCGCAGCAGTTCGTCGGGATCCGCAAGGCGTTCCGGGAAGCCGACGTGGGGCTGGCGAAGCTTCAGATCAGGGGGCAAGCCGACACCTCCGCCAGCGCGGAGGCGGCCTCCACCCAGTGACGGACAGTCCGCGGGCCGTCGAGAACGTCATCATCCTGGGGTCGGGGTGCGCGGGTTTGACGGCGGCGATCTACGCCGCGCGGGCGAACCTCGAGCCCCTCGTCGTCATGGGGGTCGAGGCGGGGGGCCAGCTCTCGCTGACCACCGAGGTGGAGAACTACCCCGGCTTCCCCGAGGGCATCCTCGGGCCCGAGTTGATCGATCGCATGCGTCGGCAGGCCGAGCGGTTCGGATCCCGGTTCGCAGCCGGTGACGCAACCGCCGTCGATCTCTCCGCGAGTCCGTTCGTCGTCGAAATCGAGGGCGAGCCGCACCGAGCGCGGGCCCTCATCGTTTGCTCGGGCGCCAGCGCGCGGATGATGGATGTGCCCGGCGAGCGGCGTCTAGTCGGACACGGGGTGTCGACCTGCGCGACCTGCGACGGGGCGTTCTTCCGCGATCAGGAAGTAGTCGTCGTCGGCGGCGGGGACAGCGCGATGGAAGAGGCGCTGTTCCTGACGCGGTTCGCGCGCCGTGTTCACGTGGTGCACCGTCGTGATGAGCTGCGCGCGAGCAAGATCATGCAGGAGCGGGCGTTCGCCAACGAGAAGATCGAGTTTCTGTGGAACACCCACGTTACGGAGGTTCTCGGTGGGAGCCAGGTGGAGGGCGTGCGGCTCTGGAATCACGAGACGGGAGAGCGGTGGGAGATGAAGGTGGATGGCGTCTTCGTCGCCATCGGCCACATCCCCAACACGGCCATCTTCGAGAATCAGCTGGAGATGGACGCTCAGGGGTACCTGGTCCCGCAGAATCCGGGCCGCTCGCTGACCAACGTCGAGGGTGTCTTCATAGGCGGTGACGTCCACGATCACACCTACCGGCAGGCGATCACGGCCGCCGGCGCTGGCTGCAAGGCCGCCATCGACGCCGAGCGCTATCTCGAGCGCGTCGGAGAGGCGCCCGGCAGGGTCGCCGGCGCCTCGACGAAATGAAGAGCATGCGGGCAGTCGTGAAGGTGGACGAGCGAGGGGGTCGGGCGGGCACCGAGGTCCGCGAAGTCGACGTTCCCGAGCCCGGCGCGGACGAGGTCCGGTTCAAGGTCCGCGCCACCGCGATCTGCGGCTCCGATCGCCACATCTATCACTGGGATTCCACCGTTCGGGAGATGGTCCTCCCGCCGCGGATCTATGGCCACGAGTTCTGCGGGGAGATCGACGCGGTCGGCGCCCAGGCGGGGCGTACCGATCTGCGGGAGGGCGACTACGCCTCGGCGGAGATGCACGTGACGTGCGGTGTGTGCCGGCAATGCCTGGCCGGCGACGGCCACGTCTGCCGCAACACCCGGATCATCGGCTTCCACGCCGATGGCTCGTTCGCGGAGTACGTCATCGTGCCCGCAAGGAACGTCGTACGTCTGGATCGCACTGTAGTCCCGCTCGCGATCGGTTCTTTCCTCGACGCGCTGGGGAACGCGGTGCACACGGTTCAGGACCATGCGCTCGAGGGCACATCCGTCGCCATCACGGGGTACGGGCCGATCGGCGCCATGGCGGCCGCGATCGCGCATCACGAGCGCGCCGCGAGGATCTATCTGATCGACGTCAGCGATAAAGCGATCGCGCAAGCCGAGCGGTGGCGCAGGGCTGCCGGGGCCGACAACGTCACCGTTCTGAGAACGGGGCGAGAGGAGGCCGCGGCGGTCGAGGAGCGCATTCGGGACGAGACCGGCGACGGGGTGGACCTCGTCCTCGAGATGTCGGGCGCGGAGGCCGCGATCAATCAGGCGCTGCGCATCGCGCGCATGGGCGGCGCGGTATCGCTGCTCGGGATCCCGACCAACGAACGGGTGACGATCGAGCGCTTCGCCGCCGATCTGATCTTCAAGGGCCTCTCGCTGCAGGCGATCATCGGGCGGCGGATCTTCTCGACCTGGGATCGAATGCTCGAGCTCCTGGCGGACGGCCTCGACTTGCGACCCCTGGTCTCTCGCGAGTACGAGGGACTGGACGCGTTCATCGAGGGGATGGAGGCGTTCGACGCGCACGAGGCTCTGAAGGTGGTCTTCTATCCGCACGGAAAGAACGGCGATGGCGCATGACGATATGCTGACGCACCTCGAGGCCCAGCTCGCCGGGCTCCGGGAGGCGGGCACGTACAAGGTGGAGCGCGAGCTCGAAGGCCCGCAGGATGCCGACGTCGTGGTCGGCGGGCGCGAGGTGATCATGCTTACCTCGAACAATTACCTGGGGCTCGCCAATCATCCACGGATCCGCCAGGCGGCCCGGGACGCGATCGAGGAGTGGGGGTTCGGGATGGCGTCGGTGCGATTCATCTGCGGCACGGACTCCTTGCACCTGGAGCTCGAGCGCCGGATCGCGGAGTTCTTCGAGGCCGATGCCGCGATCCTGTACACCTCCTGCTGGAACGCCAACGAGGCCCTGTTCGCCACGATCCTGGACGAGCAGGACGCCGTCTTCTCCGACGAGCTCAACCATGCCTCGATCATCGACGGGATCCGGCTCTGCAAGGCGAGTCGGCACCGCTACCCGCATGCGGATCTGGGCGCGCTCGCGGATCTACTGAGGAAGGACCACTCCCGGCATCGCGTGGTGGTGACGGACGGGGTGTTCTCGATGGAGGGAGAGCTGGCCGACGTCCCGGGCCTCCTGGAGCTCTGCGAGGCGGAGCGAGCGCTCCTCGTGGTGGACGACTCGCATGCTACCGGCGTCCTGGGCCCGCGTGGTCGTGGGACCGCCGAGGAGCAGGGCGTCCACGGCAGGGTGCCGGTCACGACCGGCACGCTCGGCAAGGCGCTCGGCGGGGCGGCCGGGGGGTTCGTGACGGGCCCCCGTGCGGTCGTCGAGACCCTGCGGCAGCGGTCGCGTCCCTACCTCTTCTCCAACGCGCTCCCTCCGATGATCGTGGCGGCCTCCCTGGCGGCCTTCGACCTCCTGGACGAGGAACCAGCGCGCGTGCGCCGGCTCAGGGAGAACACGCTCTGGTTCCGGCAGGCGCTCAGCGAGCGGGGGTTCGACGTGCGGGAGGGTATCCATCCCGTGGTGCCGGTGATCGTTGGCGACACGGCGCTCGCCATCCGGCTGTCGAACGAGCTGTTCGAGCGGGGCGTGTACGTGTCGGGCTTCGGTTTCCCGGTCGTCCCGCAGGGGGAAGCGCGGCTCAGGTGCCAGATCTCGGCGGCTCATTCGCACGAGGAGCTGGAGCGCGCGGTCGAGGCGATCGCCGAGGTAGGCGCGTCCGCGGGAGTGATCGCGGCATGAGCGAGGTCTGCGGCAGCGAAGGCGTCGAGCTGACGGCGACCCACGGGGTGACGGTCCAGCGCTTCGTGCTGAACTCGCTCCTCACGAACGGCTTCGTGGTCCGCGACAACGACACGGGCGCGCTGGCGATCGTGGATCCAGGCGACCGAATCGACGACCTGGCGCGGGCGGCGGAGGAGTGGGGAGGCGACGTGCGCTGGGTCCTCGTCACCCATTGCCACCCCGATCACTGCGCGGGCGTCCAGCAGATCGTAGCCAGGATCGGCGGGGAGGTCGTGGGTCCCCCGGCGGGGCCATACGACGTGGACCGGCCGGTATCCGGCGGCGAGGCCCTCGACTTCGGGGCGCGTGCGATCCTGGCCTCGGCCACGCCCGGTCACACCGCCGACAGCGTGAGCTACCAGATCGACGAGCATATCTTCGTCGGCGATTTCCTGTTCCGGTTGTGCAGCGGCCGCACCGATGGCGAGGACGCCAGCACCGCGCAGCTCTTCGAAACCGTGCGGGAGGTGTTCGACGACCTGCCGGACGAAACGATCCTCTGGTGCGGTCACGGACCGCCTTCGACGGTGGGCGAGGAGAAAGCCGCAAACCCGTTCTGGCGCGTCGCGCTCGCGGAGACCGATCCGGGGCCCGTCGGGGAGGTCCGCTACCGGGGTCAGCCGGTGCCGGTGCTCGCCTGGGCCGAAGACTACGACGGCGGCAGGAAGGCCCTCCTGCGCCTGCCGGACGGCTCGAACGTGATCGTGCCCGGTTCGCAAGTCGCCGGCTGAGGCCGGCCTGCAGGGTTGTCTCCCGTGGACGAATCGCTCCGGACAGAAGCCATCTCGGCGGGAACGGCGACGTTCCTGTTCACCGACATCGAGCGCAGCACCGAGATGTGGGAGCGGTATCGCGCCTTCATGCCGCGCGCGCTCGAGCGCCATGACGCCGTCATGCGCGACGTCATCGCCGCCTGCGGCGGGCGCGTCTTCAAGGAGGTCGGCGACGCGTTCCATGCCGTATTCGCCGACCCGGCCCAGGCGATCATGGCGGCGATCGCCACCCAGCGCTCGCTGAGGGCGGAGGCCTGGGAGACGCCCGAGCCGATCCGCGTGCGGATCGCCCTCCACGCCGGAGACGCCCAGGAGCGCGACGGGGACTTCTTCGGACCGACCCTGAATCGGACGGCGCGAATCCTGGCCGCCGGGCATGGCGGACAGATCCTCCTCAGCCAGGCGGTCGAGCGGCTGGTGGAGGACCGGTTCCCCGAAGGCGCCGCGCTGCGCGACATGGGCGAGCGACGGCTGAAGGACCTCGATCGTCCGGTGCGCATCTTCCAGCTCGTCGCCGACGGTCTCGACGACGATTTTCCCCCGCTCAGGACGCTCGACGTCCGGCCGCACAATCTGCCCGCTCAGGCCACGCCACTGGTCGGTCGGGAGCGCGAGCTCAAGGCCGTGCGCGATCTCGTCCTGCGCGACCGCGCGCGGCTCGTCACCCTTACGGGACCCGGCGGAACAGGGAAGACACGGCTCGCGCTGCAGGTCGCCGCCGAGGTGATCGACGCCTTCCGGGACGGCGTGTTCTTCGTGAACCTGACGACCGTGCGGGAGCCGGAGCGCCTGGCGTCGGTGATCCTCCAGGCGCTGGACGTCATGCCCGACTCGGGCGAAACCCCCGACACGGCGCTCCGCCAGTGGCTGGCCGACCGCCAGGTGCTCCTGATCCTGGACAACTTCGAGCAGATCGTCGACTCCGCGCCGCGGATCGGGGCGCTCCTGCGGGATGCGCCGCGCCTGACGCTCCTCGTCACCAGTCAGGCCGCGCTCAGGATCGGGGGCGAGCACGCATACCCGCTCGGGCCGCTCGACCTGCCGAGGTCGAGCGATGCCGATCCCGACCTCGTGTCCGCAAACGAGGCGGTGGCTCTGTTCGTCGAGCGCGCGCAGGCGATACGCCCGGACTTCCATCTCGATTCCGAGAACGCGGCTGACGTGGTGGCGATCGTTCGTCAGCTCGATGGGTTGCCGCTTGCGATCGAGCTCGCCGCGACCCGCATTCAGCTCTTCACGCCGAAGGCCTTGCTGCAGCGGCTCGAGCAGCGCTTCGACTTTCTCTCTACGCGGGCGCGCGACGTTCCGGACCGGCATCGGACGCTGCGGAACGCCATCGCCTGGTCGTACGATCTCTTGAACGAGGACGAGAAGGCGCTGTTCCGCCGGCAGGCGACATTCGACGGTGGGTACACGCTCGACTCGGCGGAATACGTGTGCTCCCCTCCGGATGATCCGCTCGACGTCATGGAGGGCCTCTCCTCGCTGATAGACAAGAGCCTCCTCAGGCAGCGGCCGACGTCCTCCGGGGAACCGAGGTTCGAGCGGCTGCGCACCGTTCTCGCGTTCGCCGTGGAATGCCTCGAAGCGAGCGGAGAGGCGGACCGCTGGCGCAGGCGACATGCCGAGCATTTCGCATCGCTCTCCGACCAGGCGGACGAGGCGAACTCGACGCAGCGGGACGCCAAGGCGCGGCTGGACCGGCTGGTTCTCGAGGTCGACAATCTTCGCGCCGCGCTCAAGTGGGCGGTCTCGCGCGGGGAAGCGGACCTCGCGGTGCGGCTCTGCGTCTCGCTGCCGCTTCTCTGGTTCCGGACCGGCACCCTCGAGGAGGGGCAGGTCTGGCTGGAGCGCGTGCTCGCCATGGGAACCGGGCTGTCGGACCGGGCCCGCGCTCGCGCGCTGAACCTCCTCGGGAGGATCCGCCAGATCGGGGGCGACAACAGTCCGGAAGTGGCGGCGGCGTTCGAGGAGAGCCTGACGATCTATCGGCGGCTGGACGACCGGAAGGGAGTAGCCCGGGCGCTAATGAACCTCGGCAACTTGAAGCGCCGGGTCCGCGAGCTGGACGCCGCCGAGCCGATGTTCCTGGAAGCGCTGGAGATCTACCAGGGGCTGGGCGAAGCGTTCGGTCACGGGGGGGCGCTGCTCAACCTGGGCGATCTCCACAGCGCGCGCGGGGATCGCGAGAAGGCGCGCTCCTACTTCGAGGAGGCGCGCGAGATCACCCGCCGGGGCGCTGCGCGGACAACGTACGCGTTCTCGCTCCAATACCTGGGGACGATGGCGATCATCGACGGGGAGCTCGACCGCGCGCAGGAGCTCTACGAGGAGAGCCGCCGGGAGTTCGAGGATCTGGGGGCGCGGCCCGGCATGGCATGGTCGCGCTACTACCTGGCGATCGTGGCTCGCGAGCGGGGAAACTGGGCGCAGGCCCGGGAGTTGTTCTGCGAGGCGCTGACCGCGGTCAACGAGCTGGGCCACCTGCCGGCGGCCGCGCTCACTCTGCTGGGGCTCGCCGGCGTGGAGGCCGCCGAGGGTCACTACCGGCGCGCCGCCGTCCTGCTCGGCGCCGCGCGGGAAATCCACCGCCGCGCGACCCTGTCGACGAGCCCCGTGGAGGAACGGTCCTTCGAGGAGATCGAGGTGGCGACCCGCCGGTCGCTCGGGGACGACGAGGTGTGCCGCGCGCTGGACGAGGGCCGAGCTCTCTCCATGTCCGAGGCGGTTTCCTTGGCGCTGACCCCCGAAGACGCCGTCGCCGGATGACGGCCGCTGAAAATGGCCGATCTGCGGCGTTGGGATCTCGACCATTTTGAGCGGCCTGCCATCATCATCTAACACAATAATGCATTATATCTTATGGTATCACAGATCAACCTATTGCTGAATAGATGATCACGATCTCGAATCTCGGGAAGTCGTTCGGGGCGCAGACCCTGTTCGAGGGCGTGTCGCTGCAGCTGACGGAGGGCAGCCGGTACGGGCTCGTGGGCGCCAACGGATCGGGAAAATCGACCCTGCTGAGGATCCTCGCGGGCGAGTCGGAGCCCAGCGGGGGCGCGGTGACGGTCCCCCGCCGAGCGCGGGTCGGGATGTTGCGGCAGGACCACTTCGAGTTCGAGGACGTCCCGATCCTCGACGTGGTCCTGATGGGGAACCGGGAGCTGTGGCAGGCCCTGAAGGCGAAGGAGGAGGTGCTCGCCCGGGCGGCCGACCATTTCGATGCCGAGCGGTACGCGGCCGCCGAGGAGATCGTCCTCCACCACGACGGCTATTCGGTCGAGGCCCGCGCGGCCGAGATCCTCGAGGGGCTGGGGATTCCCGCGGCTGTCCATTCCCGCCCGCTCTCGACCTTGTCCGGCGGATTCAAGCTGCGCGTCCTGCTCGCCCAGACGCTGGCCGCGAACCCGGATATCCTGCTCCTAGACGAGCCCACCAACCATCTCGACATCCTGTCGATCCGCTGGCTCGAGAAGTTCCTGCAGGAGTACGAGGGCACGGCCGTGGTCATCTCCCACGACCACCGCTTCCTGGACAACGTCTCGACGCACATCCTCGATGTCGATTACGAGACCGTCATCCTCTACCCCGGAGACTACACGTACTTCCAGACGGCCAAGCGCGAGGAGCGCGAGCGGAAGGAGCTGGAGATCGCGCGCCGGGAGAAGGAGATCGCGGACAAGCAGGCGTTCGTGGACCGCTTTCGCGCCAAGGCCACCAAGGCGCGCCAGGCGCAGAGCCGCATCAAGCAGATCGAGAAGATCGAGATCGAGCGGCTGCCGCAGAGCTCGCGGCGCTGGCCGACGTTCCGCTTCCGGCAGCGGCGCCCGAGCGGCAAGGTCGCCCTGGTGGCGCGCGGCATCTCGAAGGCGTTCGGGGAACGCGAAGTCTTGAAGGACGTCTCGCTCGAGGTCAAGCGCGGCGACAGGCTGGCGATCCTCGGTCCCAACGGCATCGGCAAGTCGACGCTGCTCAAGATCCTCGTGGGAGTCCTGGAGCAGGACGGTGGTGAGGTGGAGTGGGGGTACGAGGCGCACCCCGGATGGTTCGCGCAGGACCATCGCGAGCAGCTCGGCGACGGAAAGCAGACCGCCGAGAGCTGGCTGTGGGAGGCCTGCCCCGGAGAGGGGATCGGGTTCGTCCGCGGCCAGCTGGGGCTCGTGCTCTTCTCGGGCGACGAGGCCCACAAGCCGGTCGGGAAGCTGTCGGGCGGCGAGGCGGCGCGACTCGTGTTCGCGCGGCTGGCAGTGGAGAAACCCAACGTGCTCGTCCTCGACGAGCCGACGAACCACCTGGACCTCGAGGCGATCGAGTCGCTGGTCGAGGGCCTGAAGTCGTTCGACGGGACCGTGATCCTGGTGAGCCACGACCGCTGGTTTGTGCGCGAGGTCGCTGATCGCATCTTAGAGATCGAGCCCGACGGCATCCGCGACTTCCGGGGCGGATACGACGACTACGTGGCCGCATGCGGCGACGATCACCTGGACGTCGAGGCCGTGTCGACGCGCCAGCTGCGGGAGCGCTCGTCGGAGGTCCAGAGCCGCAGTGGAGAGCGCGGGGCGCGGGGAGCCCGCGGGGCGCGGGGGGCGAAAGCGGATGGAAATGCGGCCCGGGCGCTCCGCGATGGAAAGTCCCTTCGCCGCCGAGCGTCCGAGCTCGCCGTAGAGAGAGATCGAATGCTGGAGGAGATCGAGCGGGCCGAGGCCCGTCTCGCGGAGATCCACGCGCGCTTCGCCGACCCCGCCTTCTATGCCGAGACCGGACGCGAGGACGTTCGCTCGCTCGAGGCGGAGGAGCGCGAGGCGGCCGCGACCGTGGAGCGCCTGGTGGAAGAGTGGAGCGCGCTCGAGCGTGAGCACGCGGAGCTCGAGCGTGAGCTCGCGAGCACCGAGGCCCGCTGAGAACCACCCGCCAGTTCCGGGTGTTCCTCGTCCTGAGCGCGATCCTGGCGATGGGGTCGATCGCGTGGGGCTGGGTGCGCTGGCGCGGTCAGGCCCCCGAGCGGTCGGCCTGGGCGTCGGTCAGCGACGACCTCGAGATGCAATCCGCCCGGATCGACTCCCTCAAGCTCGTCCTCACACGCATGGACCGCGCGCTCGATGCCGACAAGCGGGCGATCGCGAGCGCGGGCGAGAGGCTCGGCCATCTGGGTCGTCAGGCGGTGGACGGCAGGCTGCCGTCCACGGAACACCGGATCTACTTGCGCGAGATCGATCGCCACAACGAGGCTGTGTCGAAGCACAACGTGGAACTCGCTGAAATCCAGCGGCTCTACGCCGAGTACTCGGCACTCGTGGAAGCGCACAACGCGCTTGTCGACAGCGCGAACGAGTTGCAGCGGCGCGCCGTCCAGGAAGGGATCCAGCTTCAGACGCCGGATCGCTGAGGCCTACTCGTACCGCAGCGCTTCGATCGGATCGAGGTTGGCGGCCTTGCTGGCGGGGAAGAGCCCGAAGAAGATACCGATCGCGGCGCTGAACCCGACGCCCAGGACGAACGACCAGAGCGGCAGCGAGACCGGGAAGTGGATCAGCTTGGCGACCCCGGCCCCGAGCGCGCTTCCGATCAGTACGCCGAACACGCCGCCGATCCCCGTCAGGACCACCGCCTCGATCAGGAACTGCCACAGGATGTCGCGCCGGCGCGCGCCCAGCGCCTTCCGCACCCCGATCTCCCGCGTCCGCTCCGTCACGCTGACGAGCATGATGTTCATGACCCCGATGCCGCCGACCATCAGCCCGATCGAGCTGATCACGATCATAGCCAGGAATATCGAGCCCGTGATCTGGTCCCACAGGTCGAGGAAGTTCGACTGCGTGATGATGTCGAAGTCGTTCTCTTCGCCCGGCCGCAGGTTGTGGCGGCTGCGCATCAAAAAGGTCACCTCGTCGCGGGTCTCGTCGACCAGTTCCGCGCTCGCCGGGACGAGGACGAGCATGATGTCCATCTCGCCGCCGGACTCGAAGTCGCGATGCAGCGCGGTGTAGGGGATGACCACCCGTTCGTCCTTGGTCTGCCCGAACAGGAGCAGGGCCTGCTCCTCGAACACGCCGAGCACGGTGTACGCGAGGCCCCCCAGGCGAAGCGTCTTTCCGACGGGATCGATGTGCGGAAAAAGGACGTCGACCACACCCTGACCGAGAACGACAACGCGGGAGGAGTTCCGCACCTCGCTGGCCGTGAAGAACCTGCCCGCCGCCATGTCGGCTGCGCTGACGATGGGGTACTGCTCGCTGACGCCGAGGATGTCCTTGTCGGTCTCGTTGGCCCCGTACGAAATCGACCGATGGACGGGGAACGGGCCCGTCCCCAGCATGACGTCGTAGTTCTGTACCGTGGGAATCTCGCGCGCGATCGCGCGCACGTCGGCCTGGTTGATCTCCGGCCGGCGCTCCAGCCGCAGGAACTCGCGTTCGCCGGCCACGATCCTCCCGCCCCACTTGCGCAGGTACAGGTGGTTCGCGCCGATCTCCTTGATCTCCCCGACGATCGACTCGTCGAGCCCGCGCACGAGCGAGGTCATCCCGACGATGGCCGTTACGCCGATCACGATTCCGAGTATGGTCAGGAACGAGCGCAGCTTGTGGGCGACGAGCGTGTCGATGGCCATGCGGGCGCTCTCGCGAACCTGCGTGAGCCCCTGGTTGTCGCGAAGCCGGGTGCGGAGCGAAGTCCCCGGAGCGTCACTCATGGCGCAGGGCCTCGATCGGGTCGAGCCGCGAGGCCTTGGCCGCCGGGTAGATCCCGAAGACGATTCCGACCAGGGAGGACACTCCGATCCCCAGCGCGATCGACCACCACTTGAGCGCGTAGGGGAGCGGCGTGACCTGGGAGATCAGAATCGCGATCCCGAACCCGAGCGCCACTCCGGTCAGCCCGCCGAGGGCGGACAGAATGACGGCCTCGGTGAGAAACTGGCGCATGATGTCCGATCCGCGCGCTCCGATCGCTTTGCGGATGCCGATCTCGCGCGTGCGCTCGGTGACGGCCACCAGCATGATGTTCATGACCACGATCCCCCCGATGACGAGCGAGATCGCCACCAGGCCCACGAGCGCCGAGTAGATGCCGGTCGTGATCTTCCGGTAGAGGTCGAGCAGCTCCTGGGTCGTCATGAAGCCGAAGTCGTCCGGCTCCGACGGCCTCAGATTGTGACGCGCGCGCATGATCATCCGCGCCTCGTCGATCGATGCCTGGATGTCGTCCGGATTGCCGGCCTTGATCGAGATGCTCACGCTCTCCCGCCGGGAGAAGATCTTCTGCCAGGCAGCCAGCGGGATGACGACGAAGTCGTCCTGCGTCACGCCGAACGTGGAGCCCTGCGGCTTGGCGACGCCTATCACCTGGAAGTGCCGGCCCCGGACGCGGATCGTCTGGCCGAGCGGATCGGCGGTGGGGAAGAGCTCCATGCTGACGTCCTCCCCGATGACGGCGACCGGGCGGGCGCGGTCGATCTCCAGGGGCGACAGATGGCGCCCGCGCGCTATCTCGAAAGTCGACAGGTAGGGATACTCGGGGCCCACGCCGTTGATGTTCATGTCCTCGACCTTCCGGCTCCCGCCCCAGACGTCCTCGCGGGTCGCGACCTCGGCGGCGACGTAGGCCAGCGTCGTCCCCTCGCGCGTGAGGGCCTCCGCGTCCTCGGCCGTCAACTCGGGCCGGCTCAACGCCTCGATCATGGCCTGGGAGCTGAACGCCTCGCTGGTCCCGATCCGGTCGAGCACGAACACGTCGGCGCCGCGCCCGGTGACGAGCTCCGAGACCTTCGAGTTGAGGCCCTGGATGACCGTGACGACCGCGATGATCGAGGTCACCGCGACGATGATCCCGAGCAGCGTGAGGAACGAGCGCAGCTTGCTCCCGCGCAGCGAATGGAGCGCCGAGGTCAGGGCTTCCCAGAAGTTCACGGAGTATCGACCGCCGTGCGCGCGGGTTCGTTCAACCCTGCGTCACCCGGACCCTGTAGGTGAGCGTGGTCGAGCCCTCGGCCGGAACCTCGATCCTCCAGCGCACCGTCTGGACGTCGACCTGCTCGTGGGGATGGCTCTCTTCGACGATCGTCCACTCGAGGCCCGGCATCTGCTCGAGGACCAGCACCGAAGCGCCCGAATCTCCGCGGTTGCGGATCTCGATCCGCCAGGCGCTCTCGAAGGTGCGCGGGTCGAGCTGGCGATAGTCGGTCTGGACCCGCTCGGCCACGAGGTCGAAGCTCGAGCCGATGGTGACCACCACCTCCTCGCCGGCCGGCGTGTGCGGGATGAAGGCGCCGCCGCTGTACTGGAGCCGGCCGGATTCGTCCTCGCGCCAGGTGTGGAGCGAACCGGCGGGCAGCGGATCGTCCCGGCCGGACAGGCCCTCGTTCTCGAACCGGATCCGCACCTGGGGGTGCTCGACCGGCGGCAGGTCGGGCGCGGGGCTCTGGTACCACCAGGGCTGGCCGAAGAGGACGTACTCGCGCCGCACCGGCACGCGCTCGGAGTGGAGCAGCGAGATGCGATTGGACCCCAGGGCGGTGATGGTGACCGGGCGATCGATGGTGTAGAGGTACACGTCGCCGAGCGGGACCACGTTGGCGGCCGCGTCCTGGGCGGCCATCTCAGCCATCCGCATCATGGGCTGGGGCGGTCCGGCGAACCCGGCGCGGCGAACGTCGCCGGCCACCAGCTGGAGACGCGCGTCCGGGAACGCCAGTCCGGTGCCGTTCTGGACAGTGACGAAGCCGTCCAGCGCCATCGCGTCGCCGTCGAGCACGGCCGTGTAGTCCGCGGCCCAGGTGAGCCCGTCGGCGAGGTACGCCGCCGTCAGTGCCGGGCCGGCCGGCTCGGCGAGCTCCCAGCGAAGCGCGCCTCCGGGCGCGTCGTCCGGCGGAGCCGGCAGCTCGACGGCGCCCGGCCATTCGACGACGACCCGGTCTCCGATCCGGAACGTGGGGCCGTCCGCGGACTCCAGCACCGCCTGAGTTCTCGTTCCGTCCTCGGCGATCAGCGTGACCGGGGATCCCACCGCCGCGCCGAGCGCGGCGCTCGAGGACAGCGGGGCCTGCCAATCCTGCCGCCGGATCTCCACCGTCCGTTCGCCGCTTCTGAGGACGACGGTGCCGGCATCGATCGAGGGCGGGACGTCGAGCCATAGGACGTTCGCCGCGGGGCCCCCCTGGAGCGAGCGCGTCTCGCGGAGGACCGCGAAGCCGCTGTAGACGGTAAGTCCCAGCTCCGTGCGCGCCGAAGCGGGCGCGACCGTGGGCTGCGCACGAGCCGCGGTGGGCGCTGAAAGGAACGCGACGAGGACGGCGAGAGTCGCCGGGGGGAGGAAAAACGCCGGTTTCACGCGCCGCAAGGTCGCCGCTGGCGCCGCGCGCGTGCAAGTCCCTAGACTCCCCGGATGCTCCTTCTCGGCGCGCACATGTCGACGGCGGGCGGCCTCCACACCGCCTTCGATCGAGGAGAGGCCCTGGGCTGCACCGCGATCCAGATCTTCACGTCGAGTCCGCGGCAATGGCGCGGCCGCAAGCTCACCGATGCCGACGTCCGGGAGTTCCGCCAGGCGTGGGACGCGTCCTCGTGCCGCGTCTGCCTCGCGCACGACATCTACCTCACGCGTCTCGGGACCCGGGACAGCGCGATCCTGTCCCGCTCCCGATCGACGTTCGCGCAGGAGATCCGGACCTGCCAGCGCCTCGGCCTCTCGGGGTTGGTCATGCACCCGGTGGGCGACACCGACGCGGACGAGGACGCGGTCCTCGCGCGCGTGGCGGACTCCCTGAACGCGGTCTTCGACGAGGTCCCCTTCGAGGGCACGCAGGTCCTGCTCGAGACGACGGCCGGGCAGGGAGCGAACGTCGGCTACCGGTTCGAGCAGCTGGCACGGATCATCGACGGGGTCGAGCAGGACGCACGGCTCGGAATCTGCGTGGACACCTGCCATGTCTTCGCCGCGGGATACGACATCTCCGGGAAGACCGGCTGGAGGAAGATGATGTCCGAGCTGGAAGCCACGGTGGGACTGGCGCGCCTCAAGGCGATCCACCTGAACGACTCGCGGAAGCCCCTGGGGAGCCGGGTCGACCGGCACGCGCACATCGGCCGGGGGGAAATCGGCGAGGCGGCCTTCGAGCGCGTCATGCGGGACCGCCGCCTGGCGAAGATCCCCAAGCTCCTCGAGACGCCGAAGGAGAACGACATGGACGCCGTGAACCTGGCGCTCCTGCGGAAGCTCGCGGGGAAGAAGTGAAGCCGGGGCGCGGACGGCGGCTGGCGCTGGCGGGGCTCGCCGCGCTCGCCGTCATCGCCGCGGCCGTGGCGGTCGCGCGGCTCGGATCGCCGGGTAGCCCCGGGCCCGACGCCTTCGACGAGCTCCCGCTCGCGGGCGGGCTGCCGGCCGATCTCGTGGTCGTCGAGGGAAACCCCGGGTGGGAGTCCCTGCCGGAGGAGGAGAAGGAGCGCGCCCGGACGCCGCTCTCGGACACCGCCCGCGAGTGGCTCACCCGGCATCGCGCCGAGGTCCTGTCGGTGGCGGGCGCGTTCGACGTGTCACCGGTGGCGCTGGGAGGGATCGTGGCGGCGGAGAAGACGCTCCTCGTCAGCCGCGCCGACGAGCTCGGCGAGAGTTTGCTCCTGAGCGTGTTCGGCACGCTGCGGGAGGGCGACCTGGAAGGGTGGGTGGCGGACCGGGAGCGGGAGTACCGAAGCAAGGCGCGCGCCGGTGAGGCGCCCGAGCGGGAGCGGTTCCGGACGCCCTACCTCTGGACGCTGGGGCCCGCGCAGGTCTCGTTCCGGCTCGCGGTGCGGATCGAGCCCCAGGTCGCTACCGCCCTCGGCCGCCCGCGCCGGACCGCGCGGGAAGTGCTGACGGCCTTGACCACCGTGAGCGGAAGCCTCGAGTACGCCGCGGCGCTCCTCGCGCAATCACGCGGCGCGTACGCGCGCATCGCCGGGCTCGACATCGGCGGAAACCCGGGCGTCCTCGCCACCGTCTACCATCTCGGCGCACCGACCGTCCGGGCGCGACGCCTGGCCGGCGGAACCCCGGGCGAGGAGCTGCCGCACGTCAACTACTACGGCGCCTGGGTCAACCTCCACGCCGAGGAAGTGGCGGGTCTTCTCGGCGTTCCGCCCGCCGCTTCCCGCTAGCGGGAGCGCGCGGCGGTCGAGGGTTCGCTGGACGCCGGATCCCCGGGCTTGGCGAATTTCAGGAGCATCCGGTCCGCGAGGTGGCGCTGCCCCTCCATGAAGTCCGTGTGCGGGTCTTCCGGGTTGTACAGGATGTCGCTCGAGCCGACGTAGTCGAAGCCGTGTTTCTCGAACTCGTCGATGACCGTCCGCTCCCCCATCCGGTGGGTCTCCATGTCGTGCCCGTACTCCTGCCCGAGCCGCACCTCCTCCACGCCCACGACGCCGCCCGCCTTGAGGGCGCGGTTCAGCTCGCTCAGAAGCGCCGCCGGATCGGGATACAGATGGTAGCCGCGGATGATGATCGCCGCGTCGAGGGTCGCCTCGGGAAGCTCGGACAGCGAGTCCACGAGCGTTACGTTCGTCGCGTCGGCCAAATCGCCGCTGTCGGCGCGGGCCGCGAGACCGGGGCTGAAGCCCTGGGCCCACACCATTCCCGTCGACCCCACGCGCTCGCTCAGCAGGTAGGTGTAGTAGCCGCCGCCGGCGAAGATGTCCGCCACGCGGTCCCCGCCGTCGATTCCCAGGAAATCCATCACCTCCTGCGGCTTCGAGCCGGCGTCCCGCGCCAGCTCCGCCTCGCGCGACGGGATCTCTCGCACCTCGTCGTGGCCCGCGTCGGAGGCGACCGCGGCGGTATCCGGAACGGCGTCCTCGATGGGCTCGTCGGCGCCGGCGCAGGCGGCGAGCAGGAGCGCTAGGGCGAGCAGGGGGAGCGCGCGGGACATCGAGCCTCCTTGGAGATAGCAGGTAGGTGGCGGTGCAGGTAACGTTAGCCGCCCCCGCGCCCGCCAGCCAAGGCCGCGGGTTTCCGCAGCGGGAGGAACGCGCGCATTCGCAAGCCCATCCCGGTCACCCTCCCGCGCAGCATAGCGGGGACGTTCCTGGGCGGATTCGTTCCCGCCGTGGCCTACCATTTCGGCGTCATGGAAGTGCTCGAGGATCGCGGCTTCGTGCTGCGCGCCGGCTTCCGCGACCGGGGCCAGCCACGCGAAACCGGGCCCCCGGGAATCGACCTCGCGGTGGGATCTTCGGCGGGCGCGTTCTTCGTGACGGCGGCCTGCGCCGGCCTGCGTCCGGAAGACCTCGTCGGCACGCTGGAGGACGATGGCGCGCGCGCCCGCTTCCAGCCGCGATTCCTGGGCGAGGGGAAGGGGCTCACCCGGAAGACGCTCGAGTGGGCGAGAGAGGGGCCCAAGGCGTCCTGGTCGCTGCGCCGGACGTGGAAATCCTGGGCGGCCGAGTCGACGCTGAACGTGCTGTTTCCGCTATGGACGCTCGAGCCCATGGGGGAGTATCTGCGGGACGAGGTGCTGAAGGGGCGGGACTGGGAGGACCTGCGCACCGAGGCGGCGATCCTGGCCGTCGACCTCAACCACCCGGTGACGCTGATCGCCGGCGAGCGGGAGGACCCGATCCTCGAGCTGTTCCGCCGCCAGCCGGTACGTCCGGAGGCGATCCATCTTATCCTGGGATCCGAAGGGCGGAAGATCGCGGACGCGTTCGAGGAGGCCGGCGTGGACCCGGCGGATCCCGTCCTGGCCCCCTTCCGCGCCAACCCGCTCACGCGAAACGCGACCCTCAGAGTGCGCGGTGTGCCCATGGCTCGGGCCGCGATCGGCTCGATGGCCACATATCCCTTCTATCATGCCGTCACGCTCCAGCGCGCGGACGGAGCGCCGTACCGCCTGGGGCACTACACCGTTCAGGTCGTGGACGGCGAGGACCGAAATCCCTTCACCACCGACGTCGCGGAGGAGAGCGGCTGCGATCTCGTGATCGTCTCGTCGATCAGCGCGCCCTACAAGTACCTGCACGGCTTCGGATCGCTGGCCGAGCGCGGCTATTCCGCGATGCACCAGCAGAAGACGGCCCAGAGCCGCGACGCGAAGCAGGAGGACGTCATGCAGGCGCATCGCGTCCAGCACGCTCTCTTCCGTGCGAGCCGTGAGATCCTGGAGTCCCTCGACTGCGGCCCGGAGGCGACCGACAGACTGCACGAGCTGTTCCAGCGACTGGCGGGAATCGACCACGTTCGTCTTCGTATCTACCCCGACCCCGACATCGCCGCCGAGAACCGCATCCTGCGGACCCTGGATCCGCTGGAGTTCACGCCGAAGGCGGTCACCCGCGCGCTGGACCTGGGGCGCATGGTGGCCCGGCGCGTCCTCGCCGGCTACCGGTTCGAGTTCCTGGAACGGGGTTGAGCCCGCGGTGCTCTAGAGGTCCTCGCTCGCCTGGGCCCGTCGGGCGGGACCGCGTAGATTTCGTCGTATGCCGTTGCGGGTCAACGAGATCTTCCACTCCATCCAGGGCGAGTCCACGCACGTGGGACGGCCGTGCGTATTCGTCCGGTTGACGTACTGCGATCTTCGCTGCCGCTTCTGCGATTCCGAGTACGCGTTCTTCGAAGGGATCGAGCGCCCGCTCGACGAGATCGTGGCGGAGGTGGCCTCTTACGGCTGCCGGCTGGTGGAGATCACAGGCGGAGAGCCCCTGATCCAGCGCGAGACGAACGAGCTCATGCGGCGGCTCCTCGCCGCCGGACACGAGGTGCTGCTCGAGACGAGCGGGGCGTGGTCGGTGGAGGAGGTGCCCGAGGGCGTGCGGATCATCATGGATCTCAAGACTCCGGGCAGTGGGATGGTCGCGCGGAACCGTTGGGAGAACCTGCGCCATCTCGACGCGGACGACGAGATCAAGTTCGTGATCTGCGATCGGGCGGACTACGAGTGGGCGCGGGGGGTCGTGGGCGAGCACGGGCTCGCCGATCGGCACGCCGTGCTCTTTTCGCCAGCCTGGGGAGAAGTCGATCCCGCCGAGCTCGCCGAATGGATCCTCGCCGATCGCCTGCCCGTTCGGATGCAGCTCCAGATCCACAAGTACATCTGGTCGCCGACCGCGCGCGGCGTTTGACGTCCGATCGCGACGACGCGCGTGAGCGCGAGGTCGCCCGGCTCGATGCGGAGATCCTGGAGGCGGTCGGCCGGGGGTGGGACGATCCCCTGGGCGACATTGCGTTCGACCGCCTGGCGCGCGACGTGTTCGCGCATCAGTTCCGCTTCAACCCGGTGTATCGCCAGTTCTGCCTGTTGCAGGGGGTGAGCGCGCCGGCCGACGTCGGCGAGTGGCGGCAGATCCCGTCGGTTCCGACGGGCGCGTTCAAGGTGGGCCGCTGGGCGACGTTCCCGCCGGAACGGGACCGGGCGGCGTTCCATACCTCCGGCACATCGGGAACCGCGCGCGGCGTGCATCACTTCGACACGCTGGCACTCTACAACGCGGCGATCGTCGCCTCCGCCCGCCGCTTCCTGGTACCGGACCGGGAGCGGATCCGTTGTCTGTTCCTGGCGCCCGAGCCGCGCATGGCGCCCGACTCGTCCCTCGTCCACATGTTCGCCGTGTTCCGCGAGGCGCTGGGCGCCCCGGGGACGGCATTCCTCCTGAGCGCCGAACCGGGAAACGCGGGAGTGCGGGGCGCCGCGGAGATCGCGGCCGCACTGGACCGAGCGGTGGCCGACCGGGAGCCGGTCCTCGTCGCGGGCCCCGCGATCGCCTTCCATCGCGTGCTGAGGGAAAGCGCCCGCACGTGGGGCTTGCCGGCGGGTAGCCGGGCGATGGTCACGGGTGGCTTCAAGGGCCTGCGCACGTCCGCGGATCCGGCGAGCCTCGCGGCGGAGATCGCGGAGCGGCTCGGGGTTCCACCCGAGCTCCAGGCCGCCGAGTACGGCATGACGGAGCTGTCGAGCCAGTACTACGACGCGCGATTGCGCGCGGCGCTCGGCCTCGGCGCGGACGCCGGCGGCGGACTCGTCGTCCCGCCCTGGGCGCGGGTTCGGATCGTCGATCCGGCGGGCGGGAGCGAGGTCGAGGAGGGCGAGGTGGGAGCGATCGTCCATTACGATCTCGCCAACCGCGGAAGCGCGCTCGCTCTTCAGACCAGCGACCTCGGCGCCTGGGTCGGGCCCGGGGCGTTCGAGCTGCGGGGGCGGGAGCCGGGAGCGGAGGCGCGGGGCTGCTCGCTCGCGGCGGACCTGTGGCTGGGCGGGGCATGAGCGCCGATGCCGCCGCGCGCTGTGACGCGCTGGTCCGCGCCGGCGAGGCGCTCGCCGACCGTCCGGTCGCGGAAGTCGTCGCCGCCCTGGCGGCGGCGTGCGCCCGCTGGCGGGACCCCGCGGACCCCGCCCGGCGTGAGGGCGAGCGTGCCCTGTCCCAGCATCACCGCGTGCCGGCGGCCGCGATCGCGCGCGTCCTCGACGCGGGGTTCGAGCCCTGGACCGAGCGGGCGCTCCTGGGTCGCGCGGACACAGAGCTCGGGGACGCCCGCGCGCTGGACGGCTTCGTGGCGCTGGGGAGCGTGCGGCGGATGGCGCTCGGCCCACGGCTCGCCGTCGCGCTGGCCTCCCGTGGCGTCCCGACGACTCCCGTCGGCGACATCATCGACCTGCTCTCGGTGAAGGCACCGGTCTGGCTCAAGCCCGCCGCGGGCTCGGACGACCTCGCCGCGCGCTTCGCGGCGACGCTGGCGGAGATCGATCCCGCGATCGGCGCGGCGGTCGAGGTCTCCGGCTGGCCGCGTGGCGCGCCCCACGGTCGCGCGGTGCTCGCCGCCGCGGACCTGGTGATGGCCACGGGCCGCGCGGAGACGCTCACCGGCGTCGAGCGGCTCGCGCCGGACGGAGCGCGGCTGGTCCTGCACGGGCCGCGGCTATCGGCCGCCCTCGTCACCCGGAGCGCACTGGAGGACGACTTCGACGGATGCGTGCGTGCACTCGCCGACGACGTCGCGTTCGCCGGCCAGGCCGGCTGCCTGTCGCCCGTCGTGGCCTGGGTCGAGGGGGGTGGGCAGGAGCTGCTTGAGCCGCTCCACGCCGCGTGCCTCGAGCGCTGGCCCGCGCCCGCCAGGCGGGAGAGCGAGCCGGGCGAGCGCGCCGCGTGGGCCGAGTGGGCGGCCGTCCGCGCGGTCGAGCGGGCCGCCGGCCGGCCCGTCGCGGTGGTGGGCGGTGTCGACAGCGGCTGGTCGATCGAGTGGCGGCCGGAGCCTGGTCCGCCGACGCCCCCGGCCAGCCCGCGCATCCTCGCGGTCGCGCCTCTGACCGATGCCCGAGAGTCCGCGAAGCTGTGTGCCCGGGCCCGCGGAATGGTCGCCTGCGTCGGGATCGCGGGCGACGGCAAGGAAATGGATCGACTCGCGCTTCCGCTCGCCCGCGCGGGCGTCGAGCGCGTGACTCCGCTGGGCCGGATGCAGCGCCCGCCGGCCGGCTGGCGGCGCGACGGCCGGCCGTCGATCGCCGATCTCGTCCGGTGGGTGGATCGCGAGGAGGGAAACGGGGTGGATCGGGAAGGGAGGAACGCGAAAGGGCCGGCCGCGTGATGCGCGACCGGCCCCCCGGCGAAAGCCTGCCGATCGTCAGTCGTCGAGTCGCTGCACCTTGACCGCCTGCGGTCCCTTGGGGCTCTGGGCGACTTCGAACTGAACCTTCTGGCCCTCGGTCAACGTCCGAAAGCCGCTGCCCACGATGTCGCTGTAGTGCACGAAGATGTCGCTGCCATCCGGCCGCTCGATGAATCCGAATCCCTTTTGCGCGTCGAACCATTTCACCGCGCCGTGCTCGGAAACGGCGTCGGCCTTGCCGAACAAGTTCTTGAGCATGCGGCCGAACGAGAAACTGCCATTCGATCCCATCGGGAAGAACCTCCCTGCCGAACGAACGAGAAAACGGTTGAGATGATACCCGTAACAACTATCGTTCAACTATCTTACGGGTGTCGTGATGTTCGCGCGCCGGGGAGGGCGCGGAACGACCCGAATATATGCGGGAGAAATCGCGCCAGCAAAGCGCGCGCAAGACGAGCGCCGCGCGGCGCGCTAGATTGCCGCGCGTGGAGATCACACAGCAGGAACGCGAACGGCTCCTGGCCCTGGTCGAAGCGGCACGCCGCGATGACGCGGCCGACACCGTGCTCGCATCCCTGGCCGCCAAGCTCAAGGCCGGCGGGGGCCCTTCGTTCGCGCGCTATTCGGAGCTGTTGGAGTCGGGCGGCGAGCCCGATCCGCAGATCGCCGCGCGCGTCCGCGATGCGGTGGAGACGTCGAGGCCTCTGTGCATCCGCTACACGTCGCGGTCGAGCGGCGAGACAACCGAGCGCGTGGTGCGTCCGTTCAACATTCATTTCTACGACGGCAAGGAGTACCTGGAGGCCTTCTGCGAGCTGCGCGACGCCGACCGGCTGTTCGCGATGGCGGGCATCGAGGCGATCCTGACCGAGCCCCCAGGAGACAGAGAGGCGGACGAGACGGCCGACGCGTGACGAAACGACGAAGGCCCCGCCCGAGGGCGAGGCCTTCGCGCAGAACGGGCGTTGTAGCGCCGTCCTACATCGTGCCGGTCATGTCCGCGGCGCCTTCCGTAGTGCCCGCCGACTCCGTGACCGGAGCGAAAGCGAGCCGGTCGACCTTCCACTGACCGTCGACCTTCTGGAATCCCGCCACCCATTCGCTGGACTCGCTCATCTCCTGACCATCCGGGCCGGTCACGGTCACCGTCGAGACGCCCGACCCGTAGGCGACGTCGCCGGACTCGGCGATCTCCAACGTGTGCGTTTCGATCGAGAGCTGGGCGCCCGGCGGCGGCATGTTCGCGCTGTCCGCCATCATAGCGCTCACCTGCTCGTAGTTCATCGTGCCCTCGGGCCCGATCTCCTGATAGTCCGGCGTCATCATGCCGAGCACCGCGTTCATGTCGCCCGCTTCCCACGCGTCCTCATAGCTCGTCCGGAGCTCGTCGAGAGCGGCCTCGTCGTCCACCGCCGCGACGGTGTCCGCCGCCGTTTCCTCCATCTCCCCGGTCTCCGTGCCCGCCTGCTCGCAGGCGCCGAGCATGAGCGCGAGCCCCATCAGGATCGGGGGAACGATTCCCATCTTGGTCATGCTACCTCCATTTCGTGTGATCGAACGTCGATCCCGTGCGAAAAGACTATCAAGATAGTACACGTCGACGCTTCGAGCCGCAGTCCGGCGTCTTACGATGCCGGGGCTCGATCCTCCCGGGTCCCCGACAGGACCAGGCCCCGAAGGAGCCGAACCCGCTCCGCGGTGGGCGGATGGGTCCTGAGGAGGCTCGAGGCGCGCGCCTCGAAGCTCTTGATCGGATTGACGATGTAGAGAGGAGCGGTGGCCCGGTTGGCGGCCTCGAGGACTTCGGGGTCGGCATCGATCTTCTCGAGCGCCCGGGCCAGCGCCTCCGGGTAGCGCGTCATCTCGGCGCTCCCGAGGTCGGCGAGGGTCTCGCGTCGACGGGAAACGGCCGCCTGCAGCAGCCTCGCCGAGAGCGGAGCGAGGATGGCGACCAGGACGGCGATCAGGATCAGGGGCAGGGATGCATCCCGGTTCCGGGACCGCGTGGGGCCGGCCCACCAGAATCGCCGCAGGGCGAAGTCGGCGAGGAGCGCGATCGCGCCGACGGTCACGGCGACCAGCGTGGTGTACCGGATGTCGTAGTTACGGACATGGGAGAGCTCGTGCGCGATCACACCCTGGAGCTCGTCCCGGTCGAGCTTTTGCACCAGGCCGGTCGTGACGGCCACGATCGCGTGCCGGGGATCGCGGCCGGTCGCGAAGGCGTTCGGCGCCGAGTCGTCGATCACGTAGACCGCCGGGACCGGCGTTCCGGACGCGATCGCCATCTCGTGGACGACATTGAGGAGCACCTGGTCGCGGGCCGGATCGGCGGGACGCGCGGAGCTCGCGGCCAGCGTCATGGAGGCGCCTCCGAACCAGCTGACGAGCAGGAGGACGGACGCCACGACGACTGCCACGGTGAGCCCCGCGCCCGCATGGCCGTACAGGGCGCCGAGCGCCGCGCCGAATGTGCCGAGGACCGCAGCCAGGGCGAGGACGAGGAACAGGGATCGCCGGCGATTGGCCGCGATCTCGCCGTACAGGCCCCGGGTCTCCATCGCGTGGATGCGGGTCGACCGTGCGCGCTAGCGCAGGTCGACCTTCACGGGCTCGCGCTCGGCCTCGTCCGTTTCGAAGAACTCCTGGGCGGTGAAGCCCAGCAAGCCGGCGATGATATTGGTGGGAAACGTCTGTAGCCGGGTGTTGAAGCGCATGACCGAATCGTTGTAGAACTGGCGCGCGAACGCGATCCGGTTCTCGGTCCCCGTCAGCTCCTCCTGCAATCGCATCACGTTCTCGTTGGCCTTGAGCTGAGGGTAGTTCTCGACCACCGCGAAGAGCTGACGCAGCGCGCCTGTAAGCGCGTTCTCGGCCCGCGCTTGAGCGGCGGGTCCCTGCGCGGAAACCGCGGCCGCTCGCGCCTCGGTCACCTTCGTCAGGACCTCCTGCTCGTACTGCATGTAGTCCTTGACGACCTCCACGAGGTTCGGAATCAGATCGTAGCGACGCTTTAGCTGCACATCGATCTGGGCCCACGCGTTCTGCAACTGGTTGCGGAGGTTGACGAGGGAGTTGTACGTCAGGATCCCCCAGCCCACCAGCACCACCAGGAGGGCGAGGATCGCGAGCAGCACGACGACGCCGATTCCGAGACCGATCACGCGGACCTCCAGCCGAAGGAAATGTGAGCGCTGACGCTACCCCCCGGGGGGTGCAGTGTCAACGCGCGGGATATATTGCCGCGCATGCCGATGGCGCAGCAGATCTCCGTGTTTCTCGAGAACCGGCCGGGTAGACTGGGCGCGTTGTGCGAGGTGCTCGCCGATCAAGGCATCAACATCCAGGCGATCATGGTTCCCAGCGGCACCGACTACGGGATTGTGCACGTGATCGTCGACCGCCACGAGGACGCGTTGCAGGGGCTCGAGGAGCGCGGCTACCGCACGTACACGAGCCGCGTGCTGGACGTGACGCTCGACGACCATCCGGGCGCGCTGGCCCAGCTCGCGGATCACCTGGCCGAGAACGACATCGACATCAAGTACGCCTACTCCGCGATCGGTGAGCGCGGCCGGCTCATCCTCTCCGTAAGCGACGCCGAGGCCGCGAGCGAGCTGCTCGACAGCTGAGCCGCTGCTAGCGCTGCTGCTCGGGCGGATACGCGAAGCTCCCGACCGGCACCCGGACCGCGCAGTCTCCTTCGACGATCGTCAGGCAGCAGAGGCGCCATCCCCGCTCGACCCGGTCCCCGAGCTGCGCGTGCTCTCGCGGGTCGGGACGCGAGAGCGACTCCGCCCCCTCCTCGACGTGCACCTGGCAGGTCGAGCATAGACCTTGACCGTCACAGTCGTGGACGATCTCGACGCCGGCGCGCACGGCGGCGGTGGTCAGGAACGTGCCGCTCGCGACGTGGGTCTCTCGTCCCGAGGGCAGGAACCGGACCCGGGCGTCCCGGGGTGCGTCGCTCGGGGGTGTCACGGCCCCTGGATCGCGGCCAGCGCCGCGGCGGCTGCGCGCTCGCCGCTGAGGACCGCTCCCTCCATCGTGGCCGGCCAGCCCGTGTCGGTCCAGTCACCCGCGAGCCAGAGCCCTGCCACAGGCCCCGGGCTCGCCGGGCGCCGCCGCGCGCAGCCGGCGTCGGCGCGGAACGTGGCGCGCGGCTCCTTGACTACCGCCGACGCGACGAGCCGGGCGAAGCGCCGGGCGGGGAAGACCCGCTCCACGGCCGCGTCCAACCGCCCCGCGATCTCCTCCTTCGGCAGATCGACCCACTCCGCCGCGGCGCTCAGCGAGACCCCGAGACACGGCCCTCCGGACCGGGCGCTGCCCAGCAGCCGCTCGCGATCGAACACCCACTGGAGCGGGGAACCGAAGGTCCCGGCGAAGGCGTGCTCGAGGACCGGGCGATCGTACCACAGATACGCGTTCACGATGGGCACGGCGCCGACGGCGGCATAGCCGCGTTCCGAGGGCGCGGGCAGCAGTCCGTCCAGGGCCAGCGGTGGGAGCGCCGCGACGACTGCGTCCCCCGCCAACGCATCCCCTCCCGACAGGACGACTCCGGCGATGCGGCCGCTCTCCACGGCCAGCGACGTCGCCCGCTCGCCGAGGCGCAGTCGGACTCCCGCCGCCTCGAGCGCGCGGCTGGCCGGATCGCCGATGGCCTCGCTCAGCCCGCAGCGCGGCAGCCAGAGAGCTCCCCCCTCCGACCCGCTCCACATCGCGCGCTCGAGGAAGAAGGCCGTGAGTGGGAGGTTCGCGTCCGCCACGGGCATGTTGAGCGCAGGGGTCACCAACGGCCCCCAGAAGCGCTCGAGCGATTCCGGCGAGGCGCTTCGAGCGCCCAGCCACTCTCCGAGCGGGACATCCTCCAGCGCCGCCCGATCGTCCAGCCGTGACAGCGCGCGCACGTCGCGCATCACCTGCAGCCGATCCCGCAACGGCAGGTGCCGGTAGCGGAGGAGCGCCGGCAGGAGATGGAGCGGCGCCGGCAGCCGCGCCGCCGACAAGGAGAAGCGCCGTCCGCCTCCGTCGAGGATCGGAATACCCAGCTTCCGCTGGCGCGTGAATGCGTCGGGAGGCGAGCCGATCTCCGCGAGGAACGCGCGTAGCCGCCGGCACGCTCCGGCGAGGACGTGCTGGCCGTTGTCGATCACCGCGCCGGTCTCCGGATCCCGGAACGAAAACGCGCGGCCGCCGAGGAATGGACGCCGCTCGATCAGCTCGACGTGGCACCCCGCGGCGGCCAGGCGGAGCGCCGCCGCCATGCCGGCGAGCCCGCCTCCGAGGACGATCGCGCGCCGGCCCCGCGAGGTCACGCCGTCAATGCGCGCGCGGACCCGGCGAGAGCACGCGCGAGCTTGGCCGGCGTGCCGAGCGCGACCCGTTCACGGAGGACGCGCGAGGGGTCGGCGGCCATGCGCTCCAGCAGCCCCCGATACACCGAGACGAGCGCCGCGGGACAGGGACGCGTGACGTAGGGCAGCATGCGATAGAGCTCCGCGCCTCCGTCGTAGAGCGCGCGGGCGCGCTCGACCTGGTACAGGAACAGCGGCTCGAAGCCGGCCCCTGGGTCGCCCGCGAGGACGCGCTCCGGGTCGACGCCGAAGCGGCGGGTCTCGTCCATCGGCAGGTACCAGCGCCCTCGCTCCGCGTCTTCCCGCACGTCGCGGAGGATGTTGGTGAGCTGAAGCGCGTACCCGAGACGCTCGGCCGCGCTCTCTGACTCGGCGCCTGAACCGCCGAATACGCGGAGCGACACCAGCCCGACCACTCCCGCGACGTCCCAGCAGTACGACCGGAGGGCGTCCCAATCGGCGTACTCCACTGGCTCGAGGTCCCGCGCCACCCCGTCGATCAGCGCGTGGAGAAGCGGCGTGGGCACGCAGTAGCGCGCGACGGCGTCCGCCAGCGCCGCCCAGCGGGCGTCCGGCGGCGAGCCCGTCAGCGCCGCGTCGAGGTCGGCGCGGACGCGTGCGAGACCCGAACGGCGCCTCGCTTCGGGAGCCGCGCCGTCGACGGTCTCGTCGGCGAGATGAAAGAACCAGTACAGAGCGGAGAGCGCGCGCCGGCGTTCGCGGGGAAGGAGCCGGATACCAAGGGAGAAGTTCGCCGCCGCGCGGCGCGTCGCGCGCTCGCACGCGGCGTAGCCGGCCGCGATCGGATCGGGCGCGGCCGCGGCTGCGACCGGGATCAAGCGATTCCGGGCGGCGAGACCCCGACTCGCCATGCCCGCGCGAATTCGGCGAGCAGGAAACGCGAACGCTGGCGCGAGTCGATCGTCGGCCGACGAACGAGCGTGTCCTGTCCCTGCCGATCGATCGCATCGCAGATCGCCCACCCGCCGCGCGTGAACGCGCGGACCAGCGGGCGCCAGCGTAGCGGCAGCCGGTCGGCGAGCGGCCAACCGCGCTTGAGATACCCCCGCGCCCAGCTCACCTCTTCGGCGACCAACGCCCGGAGAGCGGTCGACGCGCAGGGCAGGCTCAGCTCCACGTCCGGGTCGAGCCCGTGCCGGCGGCAGTCCGAGAGCGGCAGGTAGCACCGTCCGCGATCGCGGTCCCGGGCGAGATCCTGCCAGAAATTCGCGAGCTGCAGCCCGATCGACGTCGCGTCGGCCAGCGCGGCCAGGTCTTCGCCGTGTGCACCAGCTATGCCGAGGACCATGCGCCCCACCGGCGTCGCGCTGTGGTCGCAGTACTCGAGCAGCGCGGCGCGGTCGGGGTAGCGGTGGAAGATCTGGTCGCGCCGATTCGCTTCTATGAGGCGGAAGAAGAGCTCGGGATCGAGCGCCCGCGCTCGCGCCGAGTGGGCCAGCGCGACCAGAACCGGCGCGTCGGCGGGCGGATGGCCGGCGAGCGCGGCCGCGACCCGCCGGCGCCAGGTCTCGAGCAGCACCACGCGGTCGCCCTCGGCCTCGTCGCCGAGGTCGTCGGTCGTGCGGCAGAAGGCGTAGACAGCCGCCAGGTCGCGGCGCTCGGATGGCAACAAGAGCGGCCCCAGCACGGGAAAGTTCTCGTAGTGGGAACGCGCCAGGCGAGCGCACTTCTCGTGGGCCGCCCGCTCTTCGTCGATCCGGGCGTCGTAAATGGAACGCAGATCCGTCATCATGAACCCGGCGAACCTAGGCCCGGCGCGGTCCGGGAGCAACGCTCAAGGACCGATATCGAGGCGGCGCAGGATCTTCTGCAGGCTCTGCCGATGGAGGCCGATCGCCCGCGCGGTCGCGGACACGTTCCCCCCGTGGCGCTCGAGCGCCGCCACGAGGAACGACCGCTCGAACGCCTCGACCGCCCGGTCCCGGGCTTCGGTATAGGGCAGATCGGCGAGCGCGGCGTCGATCGGGCCTGGCGAGGTCGTGGCGCCACTCACGTGCGCGGGAAGGTCGGGGACGTCGATCTCGTCTGCGTCCGCGAGGACCACGGCTCGCTCGAGGACGTTGCGTAGCTCGCGCACGTTTCCCGGCCAGTCGTAGGCGACGAGCGCGCGCCGCGCCGCCGGCGAGAGCGACCGCACGGGGCGGTCGTGGCGGCCCGCCAGGTCGGCGATGAAGTGGACTGCGATCGACGGGATGTCGGAGCGGCGCTCGCGCAGCGCCGGGAGGCGGAGCGTGACGACCTGGAGCCGGTAGAGCAGGTCGTCGCGGAACTCACCGCGCGCGGCCATTTCCTCCAGCGGCCGGTTCGTGGCCGCGAGGAGGCGCACGTCGACTGGTCGCGATGTCGCGGTCCCGACCGGCGTCACCCTCCCCTCCTCCACCGACCGGAGGAGCTTGGCCTGAACGGACGGAGCGAGATCCCCGACCTCGTCGAGGAACAGGGTGCCGCCGTGCGCCGCCTCGAACACGCCCGTGCGATCGTGACCCGCGCCCGTGAACGCGCCTTTGACGTGACCGAAGAGCTCGCTCTCGACGAGGTCGGCGGGCAGCGCCGAGCAGTTGAGCGCGACGAACGGACGGTCCGCCCGTGGGCTCTCCGCGTGAAGCGCGCGCGCGGCCAGCTCCTTGCCGGTGCCGCTCTCACCCGTGATGAGCACCGTGGCCGCGGTCGGGGCGGCCCGGCGGATCGTATCCGCGACCGCGCGGATGGCCGCGGAATCGCCGACCATCCCGTGGAACTCTCCGGCCAGCTCGCGGCGCAGCCGGCGGTTCTCCGCCCGCAGCGAGAGGACCTCGTGGGCGTGGCGCACCGTGGCGCGGATCTCTTCGTTGTCGAATGGCTTCGGCAGGTAGTCGTACGCGCCGAGCTTGAGCGCCTGGACCGCCGTGCGCTCGTCGCCCTGGGCGGTGATGAGGACGACGAGCGTGTCCGGGAAGCGCCCGCGTATCGCCTCGAGGAGCTGCATCCCGTCCATCCCCGGCATCCGCAGGTCGGCGAAGACGAGGTCGGCCGGGGCGCCGTCCAGTGCGGCCATGGCGACGTCCCCGGTCCCCGCCTCGCGGACTTCATGGCCCCCGGAGCGGAGCAGCTCGCCGAGCGCGAGCCGGATCGCCTCCTCGTCGTCGACGACGAGGATTCTCAAACGACCCCACCGACTGCGTGTGCTGCCAGGGGAAGTCGGATGCGGAACACGGCCCCGCCGCCGGGGGCGTCCGCGACGTCGATCGTCCACCCTGACTCGGTGGCGATCCGTCGGACGACCGCGAGGCCGAGCCCGCTGCCGCCGCGCAGGCTGTAGAGGGGCTCGAATACTCGCTCGCGCTCGGTAGAGGGGACGCCGGGGCCCTGGTCGCGCACCGCGATCACCACCGCAGCGTCGTCGAGCATCGCACGCAGATCGACGCGGCCCCCGACGGGGGAGTGCTCGATGGCGTTGAGGAGCAGGTTGAGGACGGCCTGGGCCAATGTCTCGCGCGAGGCGGAGACGCGCAGTCCGCCGGAGTCCGCGCGAATCTCGACGTTCGATCGATCCGCACGAGGCGTGAGGAGGATCCGCAGATCGTCGAATAGAGGCGCGAGCTCCGTGGAGCCGGTTTCGGGCGCTCGCGCCGCGCTCCTCCGGGAGAGGCCGAGGAGATCCGCGACGATCCGTTCCACGCGTCCCACCTCACGCACGATCACCTCGGCATAGCGGCGCCGGGTGGGTTCGTCCACTTCGTCTTCCGCGAGCCGCTGTGCCAGGGACCGAACACCGGTCAGAGGGTTCCGGACCTCGTGAGCGAAGGACGCGGTCAGCTCGCCCACCATCGCCTGGCGCTGGAGCGCCGCGGTGTCCGTCGCCAGCTCACCGCGGCGCGCCGAGCGCAGCTCGATGTCGTAGAACCGCAGCTGCGTCACGCCGATGAACAGCGCGATCTGCACGACGACGGTGATCAACGGCATCGCGTAGATGAAGAAGGAGTCGTCGGTCAGCCAGCCGAGAACGATCGAAAAAGGCACGACGACGACGAGGAAGCCGAGCACGATCAGGCGTGTCCTGCGCCGCGCTCCCTCCTGAAACGCCGTTCGAGCCTCGCGGCGCACGTGCAGGATCGAGCCCAGGCTCCAGCCCGCGATCTGCCACGCGATGGTCGCGAGCTCGACGCCCGGGGCCGCCTGATCCTGGGTCGCGCCGAGCGTGAGCGGAGCAGTCAGGGCCGCGAGCACGAGAATGCCGGCGATCGAGCGGCGCCCGATGTCGTAGAGGTCGACCAGGGCGTCCAGGACGAAGAGGGCGGGAAGCAGATGGACCGCCAGCGCGTAGACCAAACGGACGCCGGGCGTGATTTCGTCGGTCGCCAGCATCCACCCCTGAAGGGCCAGCCAGACCATGATGTCGAGCTCGAAGACCGCGAACCATCGCAGCGCGCGACTGCGGGGCTCGAAGAGAAGGAGAAAGGACGTGCCGACGAGGTTGGCGCCGAGCGCGAAGAAGGCGATAGCGGCCGGCAGGACGTTGCTCATCGCGCGCGCGGCGCGAGGGCCGCCATCACAGGATCTCGAGCTCCACGCCCGCCACCAGCGTCCGGCCGTCGAACACCGTGCCCACCGTGCGCGGGTTCTCCCAGTTCGCGTCGTAGACCACGGCCGAGGCATTCTCGCGATCGAGCACGTTTATGACCTCCAGGTAGAAGACCGCGAAGCGCCCGCCGAGCCGTTGGAAGCGCGTGATCCTCGCGTCGAGCCGGAAGTAGTCGGGAAGCCGACTGGACATCGGGTCGCCGTAAACGGGCTCGGGGAATCCTTCGCCGCCCGTCGATCCCACGGCCTGCGTATACGGCCGTCCGGTAGCGTAGCGAATCGTGCTTCCGAGCTGCCAGGATCCAAGCGTGTACATGCCGACCGCGGTCAGCGAATGCGTGACGTCCACTTCCGACGAGATCCGCCCGACGTCGGCCACTTCGATCGTGCCGTCCAGGAGCGAGTAAGCGACCCAGCCGCCCCAGCGCTCGGTCTGCGACCAGCGGACGAGCGCGTCGACGCCCATCGCCCGCCCGCCCTCGATCTCCAGCGCTCCATCCTCGTCGACGTAGCGGTCGTAGGACTTGACGTACGTTTCGACCTTGAGCGCCGGCCGGCCCTCGCGTTCGACGCCGAACGCCGCGTGGCGAGCGCGCCGCGGGATGCCGGCGGGCGCCCCGCCGTCTGGCAGGTCGTACCCTACCCGCCAGCGGCCCTGCTGAAACGTGCCGCCCGCGAGCCGCCAGGTCCAGTCGCCCGTCCGCAGCGCGAGCGCGATCCGCGGGTCGAGCGTCAGCGCGTCCTCGCCGGGGAGGCGGTCGGCGCGCAAGCCCCCTACGAGGGCCACCGCCGGCACCGGACGAAACTCGGCCTCGACGAACCCGCCGGTGTGCATGGTGCCGTCGCCGGAATCGTCGAGCGCTCGGGACGGCGAGCCGGGCGCCACGTTCTCGGTCGTCGGCTCACGGCCCACCTCGAGCGCGCTGAGCCGCGCGGCCTCCAGGCCGAACCGGATCTGGCGGCTCACGCCGGCGCCGAGATCGGCCTCGAGCCTGAGGGCCAGGCGCTCGTCCTCGCGCTCGCGATCGAGGACGCCGAATGCGAACGCGCTCGAGCGTCGGGTCCATGAGGCCGTCGCGCGGAGCCCCGCCGCGCCGCTCGCCGTGAGGGCCCGCGCCGAGACGAGACCCAGTGAAGTCCGGCCGCGGCTCTCGAAGGGCCCGCGCCAGCCGATCGCCTCGATCTCGCGCGCGGCCACGTCGCCCTCGGCCAGCGCCAGGGCCTTGAATTGGAGCCCCTGCCGCGGTGTGAACGTGGCCGCGGCGGCGCCTTCCAGCGCGCGCGGAGAGGTCGGGTACTCGTCGCTCGTGCCGTGGAGCGCGTCCAGGAGCGATGTGTCGGTGGCGCGGACGTTCGCCCAGAACCCCGCGCGGCTGCCCAGCGGACTCCGGTACGTCGCGCCACCGCCGACGAAGTTGACCCCCATACGCGCCTGGTCGAGGGTCGGGGCGCCGTCCGTCTCGAGGTCGACGACCCCGGAGAGCGCGTCGCCGTAGCGCGCCGAGAAGCCACCGCTCGAGAAGTAGGCGCGGCGCAGGACCGAAGGGTCGAGGATCCCGAAGATGCCGCCGTGCAGGGTCTCGAAGACGCCCGCGAACGGGAGCCGCGCGCCCTCCACGAGAACCGGCGCCTCGGCGGGATCCCCGCCCCGCACGTAGAGGTCGCTCCCCTCGGAAGCGCGCGTCACGCCCGGCATCATCTGGAAGACCTGCAAGATGTCCGCGGTTCCACCGGGAGCGGTGTACACGTCGATCCGGCTGAGGCTGGCCTGGGGCCGCGCGTCGTCCATCGCGTAGCCGCCCTCCGCGCGCGCGACCAGTGGCTCCATGGAGTAGTCGACGTCGCGCGCGGCGGTCGAGTCTTCGGCCGCCGGGTCGGCGACGTTGCCGGCCGGCTCTTCGTCGTCGCTCCCTCCGGCCAGCCGCTCCGCGAGGCCCGGGTCGTCCGGGAACAGAGCGGCCCCGCGCTCCCACGTCGCCTGCGCGTCGGCGGGCCGTCCGACACGCGCGTAGAGATCCCCCAGATAGATGTACGGCGCGGCCATGTCGGGGAAGTCCGCGCGCTCCCCCTGCTGCTCGAGCAAGGTCTCGAACTCCTGGATCGCGTCGTCCGTGAGCCCCATGAATTCGGGATTGTGGAAGTAGTTCACGCCGAGGAGGAAGCGTGCTTCCCAGTGCGTGGGGTCGAGCTCGAGCGCGGCGCGCAGCACCTCGCTGGCGCGTGCGGACAGCGCGCCCTGCTCCATGAAGGCAGCGAACGGGATCCGGCACTGGAGGAGCACGCGCGCCTGCCCGACGAGGGGTCCTGGAGCGTCCGGCCGGGCCTCGCGCCAGGCCTCGAGGCCGCTCCAAGCCTCGTCCGCGGCGGTGGAGGCTTCCGGCTGATTGCCGGCCTCCGCGGCCTCCGCGCACAGGACGAGCGATGCGAGCACGGCGGTAGAGTCGGGTGCTTCGCCCACCGGCTGGGAGATCGCGGGCGCGGCGCCGAGGAGCGCGGCCGCCAGCGCGGCGAACAGGGTCGATGCTCGTGCCTTCATGGGTCCTCCGGTCGGTTCGAGATCGTTGGAGATCGCTATCGCCGGACCATTAAGGCACCGTTCGTGCCGCAAATCCAAGTTGTTGGAGTACAGCGGTTTGCGTTTGGCAACATCGACTTCTACCTGCAGCCCTGGGGCGGCGAGGCAGCCGCTCGGCTGCAGGCCCCGCTATCTTGGGTCGCCCCGTCTCTCCCGTCCCCGAGGAGGTCCGAAAGTGGTCGCGCCCCAGACCCCGCCGACGCGGCGGTCCGCCCCTGCCACGCTCGTCGTCATGTTCGGGATCGGGGTGAGCCGGGTGTTCGGCCTCGTCCGCGAGCAGGTCGTGGCGTTCTACTTCGGGCGCTCGGCGGCCTACTCCGCGTTCGTCGCCGCCTACAAGGTCCCGAACCTGGTGCGCGTGCTCCTCGGCGAGGGGAACCTCTCCGCCTCGTTCATCCCCGTCCTGGCGCAGGGGATGCGGGCGGGCGACGCGGCGCGGACCCGGCACCTCGCGCGCGGTGTGCTGGGTCTCCTGCTGGCGACGGTAGCCGTGCTGACGCTGGCGGGCATGGCGGCCGCCCCGGCTCTCGCGTGGATCGTCGCGCCGGGCTTCGACCCCGCTCTGCGCGAGCTCGTCGAGCGGCTGATCGTCATCCTCTTTCCCACACTGGCGTTCATGGTCGTCGGAGCCTGGTGCATGGGCGTGCTCCACGCACACGGACGGTTCTTCTGGCCGAACTTCGCGCCCCTCTTCTGGTCGGTTGCCTCTGCCGGCGCGCTGATCGCGTTCGTCGGCCGGGTCGACATGGATCCGGTCTACGTTCTCGCGTGGGGCGTGGTCGCGGGGAGCGCACTCCAGCTCCTGGTGCAGCTGCCGGCCGTGAAGACGACGCTGGGAACGCTCGCGCCGGGGGGTGGCTGGCGCGAGCCCGCCGTGCGGAAGGTGGTGGCGCTGTTCGGCCCGATGCTGGTCGGGACCGGCGTGGCGCAGCTGTCGACCCTGATCGACGTCCAGATCGCGAGCTTCATCAGCGATCAGAGCGTGGCGACGCTGGCATACGCCCAGCGGCTGTATCTCCTCCCTCTTTCGCTCTTCGGAGTCGCGATCGCGCAGGTCGCGCTGCCCACGCTGTCCCACGACGCGGTCCGCTCGGGGGATCGAATCCTGGCCGAGCTGGCGACGGCGTGGCGGCGGATGGCGTTCCTCATGCTCCCGTCCGCGCTCGCGCTGGGGGCGTTCGGCCGTCCGGCCGTGAGCCTCCTCTTCGAGCGCGGGCGGTTCGATGCCGGAGACACGTCGGCGGTGACCTGGGTCCTCGCCGCCTACGCCGTCGGGCTCCTGGCCTACGGCGCGGTGCGCCTGTTCGCGACGGCGTTCTACGCCACTCAGGACACGCGGACGCCGGTGCGCGTCGCCGTTGGCGCGCTGGCGGTCAACGTCGCGCTCGGGGTCGCGCTGGCGTGGCTCGTCGGGACCCCGGGCATCGCGCTCGCCACCGCCGTGGCCGCGATCGCGAACGCGACCGCGCTGGGGGCGATCCTGCGCGCGCGCTTCGGAGGTCTGTTCGCCGGGTCGACGGGCGCCGACACGCTGCGCATGCTTGCGGCGGCGCTCGCCGCGGGGGTCGTGGCCGCTTTGCCGTATGCATGGATGCTCGGCGCCTGGCCGGGCTGGGAGCTGCCGGAGCGGCTCCTGGGAGCGGCCGGTCTCTACGGGGGAATCGGCGCCGCCTACCTCGCCGCGGCTAACGCGCTCGGCGTCGACGGGCTTCGCGAGGTTCGGGAGCGCATCGGAAGACGCGGCTCCGGCGACACTTCGCCCGGAGGGCGCGGAACCCGTGTGTGAGCGACGCTGGTTTTCAGTCCAAGTCGCGGTAAATTAAAGAGTTATGAAGAAGATCAAGGAGCGCGCCGCGACCCTGCCCAGACGGCCGGGCGTCTATCTGTTCCGGGACGCTCGGGGCGGGATCCTCTACGTGGGCAAGGCGCGCGACCTCCGGTCCCGGGTGCGTTCGTACCTGCAACCCGCCGCCGCGCTCCCGGACAAGACCCGCGTGCTCATGAGCCACGTCGCGGACTTCGACTGGATCGTGACGGGCACCGCCGCCGAGGCGCTACTCCTCGAATCGAACCTCATCAAGGAGCACGATCCGCGGTTCAACATCGTCCTCCGAGACGACAAGTCCTATCCGTACATCAAGGTCACGCTGAACGAGGACTACCCGCGCGTGTACGTCACCCGCCGCGTCCTGGAGGATGGCGCGCGCTACTTCGGTCCGTTCACGCAGGTCAAGCTGCTGAGGCGGAACCTGGCGCTCATCAAGGACCTGTTCCCCGTCCGCTCCTGCCGCTACCGCCTCCTCGACGAGGGCCCGACACGGCCTTGCCTCGATTACCACATCGACCGCTGCGAGGCGCCGTGCGTGGGGTACGTCTCGAGGGAGGAGTATCGCGCGATGATCGACGAGGTCGTGCGCTTCCTCGAGGGCGACACGCGGGCGGCGCGGCGCGCGCTCGAGGAGCGGATGCGGCGCGCGTCGGAGCGGCTCCAGTTCGAGCGCGCAGCCGGATACAAGCGACAGATCGCACAGCTCGAGGAGATCCGCGAAGGACAGCGCGTATCTAGCCTGGCGGGGGAGGACCGGGACATCATCGGCCTCGCGCGCGTAGGCGACGACGCGTGCGGCCTGATCCTGGAGATCCGCGACGGACTGATGCTCGGCAAGGAGCACCATCTCCTCGGGAACGTCGAGGGGTTCGAGGATGGCGAGATCCTGTCGCTGTTCCTGACCCGCTACTACCTGCGCGGGGACCGATTCCCGTCGGAAGTCCTGCTGCCGTTCGACTTCGAGGACCGCCCGCTGGTCGAGGAGCTCGTGCGCGGGCGCGCAGGTCGGACGGTGCGGCTCTTCGTTCCGGCTCGAGGGGAGAAGGCGCGGCAGGTCGAGCTCGCGAACCGCAACGCGAGCCTGCTCCTCGAGGAGCGACTCCTGCAGGACGAGCGCCGGACGGAGCGCGCGAGCGACGACGTCCTCGAGCTACAGGCCGTGCTGGGTTTGGCGCGGATCCCGCGCCGGATCGCGTGCATCGACATCTCCACGATCCAGGGCCGCGATTCCGTCGGGTCGGTCGTGACGTTCGAGAACGGCGTCCCACGCAAGGCCGGCTACCGCCGCTTCCGCATCAAGTACGTGGAAGGGCAGGACGACTTCGCGATGATGGCCGAGGTCACGGAGCGCTACTTCCGGGGGATCCTGGATCATGGAGAGGAGCCCCCCGACCTGCTCGTGATCGACGGCGGCAAGGGCCAGCTGGGGGCGGCGCGGGCGGTGCTCGCGGAATTGGGCGCCTTGGACGACGTCGACACGCTGGGACTCGCCAAGCGCGAGGAGGAGATCTATCTCCCGGGCCGCACCGACCCGCTCTGGCTGCCGCGACGGTCGCGCGCGCTCCAATTGATCCAGCACATCCGGAACGAGGCCCACCGCTTCGCGGTGTCGTATCACCGCACCCTGCGGTCGAAACGGACGATCGCCTCCGAGCTGGACGCGGTCCCGGGAATCGGGCCCAGGCGGCGCGCGGCGCTCCTCCATCACTTCCGGTCCGTCGACAGGATCCGCAAGACGCATGTCGACGAGATCGCCAAGGTCCCGGGCTTCTCGACGGCGCTCGCCGAGCGCGTGAAGGCGGCGCTCGGATCGACCGGGGACGCGCAACCGGTCGAGAGCGGCACGGGGTGACTCCCGCCGAGCTGAGCCGCCGGATCAAGGCCGAGGCGCTGGACCTGGGATTCGACCTGGTCGGCATCGCGCGCGCCGAAGCGGTGGACGAAGCCGATCTGCTCGCGGAATGGCTCTCCCGCGGGCGCCACGGGACGATGCGCTGGATGGAGAGCTGGCGCGAGAAGCGGGTCGATCCGCGGCTGCTGGTCGACGGGTGCCGCTCCGTCGTTTCGGTCGGGCTCCTCTATTTCCGCCCCGAGCGCGACGCTCCCCAGCCCCGGGGGACGAAGGTCGCGCGGTACGCTTGGGGCGAGGACTACCACCGCGTGCTCAAGGACAAGCTCCACGCCCTCCTGGCGCGCGGGCGCGCGCTCGATCCCGCATTCGACGGGCGGGCGTTCACCGATTCGGGCCCCGTCATGGAGCGCTGGTGGGCGGAGCGCGCGGGTCTCGGCTGGCGCGGCAAGAACACGCTCCTCCTCAACCAGCGCCTGGGCTCGTTCCTCTTCCTGGGCGAGCTACTCGTGCGCGCGGAGCTGGATCCGGACGCGGCCGGCGTCGACCACTGCGGCACCTGCACGCGCTGCATCGAGGCCTGCCCGACGGGCGCGATCGTGGCCCCGCGCGAGCTGGACGCGCGCCGCTGCATCTCGTACTGGACGATCGAGCACCGCGGCGAGCTGTCGCCGGAAGAAGAGGAGTCGGTGGGGGCATGGCTCTTCGGCTGCGACATCTGCCAGGATGTCTGCCCCTGGAACCGGGACGCACCGGAGACCGCCGAGGAGCGTTTCCGACCCCGCGCGGCCGCCTGGCCCTCGTCGCTGGATGATCTCCTGACGATGAGCGACGAGGAGTTCGACGCCCGGTTCGGCGAGAGCGCGATCGAGCGGACGCGGCGGGGCGGGCTGGCGCGGAACGCCGCGACCGTAGCCGGGAACACCGGGGGTGGCTCGATGGAGGCGCTCGAAACAGCCACCGCGGATGCCGATCCGATCGTCGCGGCCGCCGCGCGTCATGCCCTGGCCCGACGCGAGCGAGCCGCTATCCCTTCGAGAACAGCGAGTTGACGAACCCCTGGATCGCTCACCGGTCGGCGGATCGAGCGGCGCGCGGCGCTGCGAACCCGATCGTCTCTTCGAGGGCGTAGACCCTGTCGCCCAGCGGCGACTCGTCGCCGTTGGCCGCGTTGGCCGCGATGTGGAACCGGACGGCTGCAGAGGCCTCGCGGGGCGCGGTCCACCCGAGCCGCCAGCGCGCCACACCGGGAGTCGACGGCACCGTTCCGGCGAGCGTCTGATGGACGTACTCGACGCCCGCCTGCGCGGTTACCGCAGTCTCGGTCCCGAGCACGCGAAAATCGCCCGCCTGACGGCCGCGAGCGGGGCCCGCGGCGAAGCGCGCGGAGAGCTGGAATCCGGCGGCCGCCATGTCTTCCCGCGCGAGCTCGACGGTCAGCTCGTACCTCCGGTTGGCCTCGAGCGTGGCGGGCAGCCCCCTCAGGATCAGCGAACCCAGGGTGTCGGGAGTCGCCGCGAAATGGCAGGAGACGCAGGTGGGCTCGCCGAAACCACCGGTCATCCCCGGCGGTGGGGCATCCGGATACCCGGAGAGATACCCGACGCCGGCGGCGAGCGGGCCGGCGGCCGCGAGCGCGACGGCGAGCGCGCCCCCGGCCCCGCGCTTCACGAGCCCAGGCGCGCGCGCCCGATCGTGTTCGCGTCCGTCCCGAACCAGAGCGATACCGTCGGCGCGTCGAACACCATGTGGCGCACGGTTCCACCGCCGCTCGGGACCGGGGTCACGTCGAAGAACTCCTCGGTGGACGGATCGAAGCCGACCAGGCGGTTGGGCTCCGAGCCGGTCTCGACGAACCAGATCCGCTGGCGGTCGTCCATCGCCAGCGCGTAGGGGCGCGAGCCGGAGCCCCCGGGGGTGATCCACTCGACGACCTCGACGGTGGCGGGATCGAAGCGGCCCAGGATTCCGCGCGCGTAGTCCGCATACCAGACGCTCCCGTCCGCCGCGACCTCGAGCCGCCGGATGCGCGCATCCGCCGCCGGCAGGGCGTGCTCCGTGAGCTCCATCGTGGAAGGTTCGATGGTGGCGATCCGGTTCGTGCCGAAGAGCGCCACCCACGGCCGGCCCTCGTCATCCATCACGATGCCGTACGGCCGGGCGTCGGCTGCCGACGGCTCCACGACCTGCACGTCGCCGGTCTCGGGGTCGAGGCGTCCGATCCGGTTGGCGCCCTGGGCAGTGAACCACAGCTTGCCGTCGGGAGCGAACATCAGCGTGTGGGGATCGCGCACGGGCACGTCGAACCGTCTCGACTCGCCGGTCGCCGGATCCATCCTGCCGATGTGGCCGTCGCCGTTTCCGGCATACCAGAGCGCGCCGTCCGGTCCGACGATCACGTTGTGCGGGAGCGCGTTCGGCGGTAGGTCGGTGCGATCGAACTCGCCGCTCTCGGGATCCAGCGAGCCCACGTAGTTGCCGCGCTGACCGACGAACCAGACGCGGCCCCCGGCGTCGACGATCGGGTCGCGCGGACGGGTATTCGGCCAGGGAACCGTCCACTCGCGGATCTCGAGCGAGTCCGGGGAGGAGGCGACCGCGGGCCCGGGCGATTCGACAGCGGGCCGGGAAGCGTCGGAGCCGCACGAGACGATGCAGGTGGCGGCTACGAGGGGGACGAGCAAGGCTATCATCTTCGAGTCCTTTCGATGTGCCCGGCGGGATTCATCGGCTGCCCGCACAGAGCGATGGCGTGAAGGCGTCGGTCCAATGGTACTCCGAGGACGGGGACCGGTCATCCCGGAACCGCGCCGCACGCCAACCGGGGTTCCGACTATATTCCAGCCCTCCATGCATTCATGCTGACGATACGACGCTACCCGGTCGGGCCGTATCAGGCGAACGCCTGGCTCGCGTTCGACGAGCCGCGCCGCGAGGCGCTCCTCGTGGACGCCGGCGCCGAGCCCGAGAAGCTGCTCGGCGAGCTCGAGTCCGGCGGCTACGCGCTCCGCGCGATCCTCCAGACCCACGCGCACGCCGATCACATCGCCGCCCTGCCCGAGATCGTGGCGGCGAGCGGGGCCCCCGTCTATCTGCATCCCGACGCCGAGCCCATGCTCCACTCCGCCGACGAGAACCTGTCCGCGCTGGCGGGGATGCCGGTCACTGCGCCGGTGTCCTACACGCCCGTCCGGGATGGCGACCGGCTCGAGCTCCTGGGCCGCGAGGTGATCGTCCATCACACGCCGGGTCACGCGCCGGGGAGCGTGTGCTACTACCTGCCCGCAGAGCGGGTCGTCTTCACCGGCGACGCGCTGTTCCAGGGATCGATCGGGCGCACGGACTTTCCCGGCGGATCGCTGGATACCCTGCTGCGCGGGATCCGCGAGAAGCTGCTCGTGCTTCCCGACGAGACGCGCGTCCTCGCGGGGCACATGGGGCCCACGACGATCGAGCGCGAGCGCCGCACGAACCCGTTCCTGCAGGACGGACGGGAGTGGGGAGCGCGCTGACCGATCCGGTCGGCCGCTACGGCGAGCACCTGCTGCTCGAGCGCGGTCTTTCGCGCAATTCGATCGCCGCCTACACCGCGGACATACGGGCCTTCCGGAAGTTCGCCGCCGCGCGAGATCTCGATGCCGACGCGCGCGCGTCGGTGCGCGCGTGGCTGAGCGAGCTCGCGGGCCGGGGACTGGCGCCTTCCACCGTGGCCCGCAAGCTGGCCTCCCTGCGGGGCTGGTTCCGATGGCGGGTGGCGGAGGAGGACCTCGAGATCGACCCCACCGAGACGCTCGAGGGACCGCGCCTCGCACGGCGCCTGCCTTCCGTGCTCTCGCTCGACGAGGTCGAGCGGGTCATCGACGCGGCGCACCGCGGCGGGGGCCGCTTTCCCCAGCGTGACCGCGCGATGATCGAATTCCTGTACTCCACCGGCGTGCGGATCTCGGAGCTGATCGCGATCCAGCTCGAGGAGTGCGCCTGGCGCGAGCGGGTCGTGCGGCTGGTGCCGATGGAGCGCAAGGTTCGCCGGCGCGACGGCCGGCGCGGAACCGTATCGGTGGGGCCCAAGGGCGAGCGGGCGCGCATCGTGCCCATCGGCTCACGCGCGGTGGAAGCGGGGATCGCGTACGTCCAGGGCGAGCGCTCCGCCCTGCGCGGCTCGCGATCCGAGGGAAGCCTGTTCCTCAACGCGCGTGGACGGCCGCTGACCCGTGTCGGTGCATGGCAGATCGTCAGGCGGATCGTACGCACGGCGGGGATTCGCAGGAAGGTGACCCCGCACACCTTCCGCCATACCTTTGCGACCCACCTGCTGGATCGCGGCGCGGATCTGCGCGCCGTGCAGGAGATGCTGGGCCACGCGGACATCGCCACCACGCAGATCTATACGCACGTGGATGCGCCGTACCTGCGTGCCGAGCATCGCCGCTTTCATCCGCGAGCATGAGGACGGCCACGATGACGCATGGAACCGCGTTCCGTTCCGCCCTGGCGGTGCTCGTCCTGCTGGCGTGGGCCAGGGCTGCCGCGGGCCAGGCGATCCGCGTCGAGCTCGATCCCGAGATGCCGTTCGCGCTCGAGCGCATCATAGACATCGCGGTCGACGCCCCCGGAGCCACCATCCTGACGGGGGACACTACCATCGCGGAGTCGCAGACCGTGGGAGGTCCGCTGGTCCACTTCGGAGGGGCGCTCGTCCTCGAGGGAGCGGTCGAGGGAGACGTCACGGCGGTCGGAAGCGAGGTGACCCTGAGACCGACGGCGCGGATAGCGGGCGACCTGACCATCGTCGGGGGCAGCTATTTCGGAACGACGATGGCCGATGTCGCGGGGTCGACGATCTGGCTGCGCGGTGAGCGGGTGGCGGTCACGGTCGAGCCGTCGCACGTGGCGGTCGATTACGAGCCGCCTCCGGGGCCGCGCTTCCCGATCGAGCCCCGCGGCGTCTTCGGCGTCGTGATCCATGGATACAACGGAGTGGACGGATTGTCGTTCGGCCTCGAGGCCGGGCTCGTCCAGCGGAAGGACTGGCCGCGCACCGAGCTCTCCGGCGGGCCGGTGTTCCGGACCGAGCGGGACGACATCGGCTGGCGGGTGGCCGCGCTCCGCGAGCTGCCGCGGGCCGGCGGGATCACCGTGGGAGCCGACGCGTACCGGGTCACCACGAGTCCTGAAGCGTGGCATCGGGGGAATCTCGGCAACAGCCTGGCGTCGCTCGTGTTCGCCGACGACGACCGGACGTACCACGAGCGGACGGGGTACGAGCTCTGGGTCGAGAAAGCCTTCCCGCTGGCGGCGGTCACCGTGCGCGGCTCCTGGCGTGACGACGACTTCGAGTCGCTCCGGAGCCGCGAGCCGTTCGCGCTCTTCGGAGACGACGAGGACTGGCGCGTGAACCCGTCGATCGACGAAGGCCGCGGGCGGATGGTGGCCGCGCGGCTCACGTGGGATCGGCGCGACGACCCCTCGTTCCCGACGCGCGGAGCGTGGGCCGAGGGCCGCTTCGAGCACTGGGGCTTCGGCTCCGACTTCGCGTTCGACTGGGCCCAGGGGCAGGCGCGTCTGTATCGCCCGATCGCCACTTCCAGGGGATCGTTCGTCGCGCTGCGCGTCATGGCGGGCGGCCGGCTGGGAGGAGGGGACACGCTGGCGCCCCAGTTCCTGTACCGCCTCGGCGGCGGCAGCTCGATCCCCGGCTACGATGCCCTGAACGAGCTCCTGACGGGAGACCGCATGGCGTTCGCCACCGCGACCGTGCACCAGGCGGTAGCGGGCGAGTTCACGCGCCTGTTCCTGGTCGGCGTGGCGTCGGTGGGAGACGCGTGGTTCGAGGGTCAGGACGTCGAGTGGAACGCCGGCCTGGGCGGCGGCATCGCCAT
>JAICQP010000008.1 GCA_025937815.1 Gemmatimonadota bacterium | reverse complement strand
TTTCCGCGACGCGCAATCGACGCGAATGGAGTTCCTGAACCTCATCTCCCCGCGCCCCGCGTGAGCTCCCCGCCGATGCTTCGGTTCGGCATCGTCCACGCCGCGCTGGCGCTCTTCTTGCTTGGCGCCTGCCAGAGCGGCCCGCGCTCGAGCCCCGAGGGCTCGGTCCGGAGCTTCCTCGACGCGCTCGCGGCGAACGACGGCGCGGAGGTGGCGGCATCGTTCACGGCCGAGACGCGGACTCTCGTTGCGGAGGTCGAGAGCCTGAGCCGCAGGGCGGAGCCCGCCAGCGGCCAGCCCGCCATCACGATCGAGGATTGGTGCCGGGCGTTCTGTGGCGGGAACGTCGAAGGTTCGACGCTGCATGGCGACTCTGCGACCGTGATCGTGACCGTGGAGGGGGATCCGAACGAGATCCCGCTCGTGCGCGAGGAGGACGGATGGAAGATCGATCTCGCCGAGCGGCTGCGGCCCGCCGTCCAGATGCTGCGGCTGACCGTAACCCAGGCCGAGATCGATACCCCGGGGGCGCACGTGGACACGATGGCCGGAGCCGCGCCGGACACGATCCGCTGAGCCCGCCCGCCGGGGTGCTTGATCCTGTCCCCGTGGCGTGCTAGAGTGGTACCGAAAGAAACCCGAAAGCGAAGCGATCCGGCCCCGGCCGGTCACCAATCGAGCGTCCGCCGCGGCAGCGGGGGCGAAGGAGCGCGAAGGATGGCGGAGATGACGAAGGATCAGGAGAAGGCGCTGGGTCTGGCGATCACCCAGATCGAGCGTCAGTACGGCAAGGGGGCGATCATGCGGCTGGGGACGGGCATGCGGATGCAGGTCGAGGCGATCCCCACGGGGGCCTTCAACCTGGACGCCGCCATCGGCGTGGGGGGGATCCCCAAGGGCCGCGTCACCGAGATCTACGGTCCGGAGTCCTCCGGCAAGACGACACTCGCCCTCCACGTCATCGCCAACGCCCAGCGCCAGGGCGGGATCGCCGCCTTCATCGACGCCGAGCACGCGCTCGACGCCGACTATGCGCGCAAGCTCGGCGTCGACATCGACAACCTGCTGGTCTCCCAGCCCGATACCGGCGAGCAGGCGCTCGAGATCGCCGAAGTGCTGGTGCGCTCGAACGCGGTCTCGGTCGTCGTCGTCGACTCGGTCGCGGCGCTCGTACCCAAGGCCGAGATCGAGGGCGAGATGGGCGACAGCCACGTCGGGCTCCAGGCGCGGCTCATGAGCCAGGCGCTCCGGAAGCTCGCCGGCGCGATCAACCGCTCGCAGTGCGCGGTCGTGTTCATCAACCAGATCCGCGAGAAGATCGGCGTGATGTTCGGCAACCCCGAGACCCAACCGGGCGGGCGGGCGCTCAAATTCTATTCCTCCGTGCGGCTCGACATTCGCCGCGTAGGCGCGATCAAGGAGGGCGACGAGGTCGTCGGGAATCGGTGCCGGGTCAAGGTCGTCAAGAACAAGGTCGCCCCGCCGTTCAAGATGGCCGAGTTCGACGTCGTGTACGGCCAGGGGATCAGCCGCGAGGGGCTCTTGATCGACCTCGGCGTCGAGGCCCGGGTGGTCGAGAAGTCGGGCGCCTGGTACAGCTACGGCGACACCCGCCTCGGCCAGGGCCGCGAGAACGCCAAGCAGTTCCTGAGGGACAACCCGGACATCGCCGAAGAGATCGAGTCCCAGCTCAAGGTCGCGATGGGGATCGCCAAGTCGGCGGGCAGCGCGGAGTCGGGGGAGACGGAGCCCGAGGAAGCGGTGGCCGCGGAGGCAGAGTAGCCGCAGCGCGCGCGTGAAGCGAGTCGTCGCGCTTCTCGCGGTCTGGCTCTGTGTCGCGCCGCGGGCGATCGCGCAGGAACCCCCCGACGAATCGGCCGAGGAGTTGTGTCACCCTCGTGGGGCTCCGATCCCCCCGGCGCCCGAGCCTCCTTCCGAGGCGCCGCCCGCAGCGGAATACGAGCCCCTGCGCGGCTTCGACCCGACGGTCGACCTGGGAATCGGCCACCTCCAGGCTGCGCTGGCTCCCGAGTCGCCCGCTGACATCGACTGGCTCCGGCGGGTAGAGCTGCCGGTGTACGTCGAGCCCGGAGGCGTTCCCATGGGGTGGATAGCCGACGGCTGGTGGCTCGCCCACGGCTACGCGCCGGCAGAGCCGCTGGCGACCGGCTCGATGGTGGAGACCGGCTACGAGGTGGCGAGCTGGATCGTCGAGGAAGCCCGCGAGGCCGGATGGGTACGGTTCAGGTTCGCGCCCGGCCCCGACGGGAGCGGGTGGGCTTCGACGTGCCACCTCTCCGCATCGGACCCACCGATCGTCTACGAATCCTGGGAAGCGAGATTCGCCCAGGAGAGCGCCGGCCCGCTGTTCTTCCGCACGCGCGAACGGCACGCGCTTCGCGCCGGCCCTGGAACCGGGTATCGGCGCTCGTTCTGGCTTTCCGGGTACGAGGCTACCGAGCTTCACCCGCTCGAGATCCGCGGCGACTGGATGCGCGTCCGCGCCACGAGCCCGCCGCTCTATTGCGCGGACCCGCCACCCACCCGCGGGATCGCCGAAGAGGGGTGGATCCGCTGGCGGGACGACGGACAGGGCCCGTGGGTATGGTGGTTCACGCGCGGGTGCTGAGTCGGCGGGAGCTCTCTGAGGCGGCGGAGGATCGTTCCATGTGGCGCATGATGCGATGGCGGTGAGCCCGGAGTTTCGCGCCTTCGTCGAGGACCAGATCGGCCGCGTGGAGCCGGTCCGCTCGCGCCCCATGTTCGGCGGCCTGGGCCTCTATTCCGGCGACCGGTTCTTCGGCCTCATCGACGACGATCTCCTGTATTTCAAGGTCGACGACGCGACGCGGCCGCGCTACGCGAAGCGCCGCATGAAGCCCTTCAACCCCATGGGCTCGCCGATGAACGGCTACTGGCAGGTCCCGCCGGACGTCATCGAGGACGCCGACGAGCTCGCCTCGTGGGTCCGGGAAGCGCTCGCCGTCGCGGAGCGGGCGAGAAGGAAGCCGCAGAGGCGGAAAGCCGCGACGAAGAAGAAGGGCCGCCCGTGATCCGGATCGATCTCGACACCTGGCCCCGCCGTCAGCACTACGAGCTCTTCCGCGCGTACGACAATCCCTGGTTCAACCTGTGCGCGGACGTGGACGTCACGGGGTTGCACGCCTGGTGCCGGGAGGACTCTGCGCGGTCCTTCTTCGCCGCGTCCCTGTGGTGTTCGCTGGCGGCGGCCAACGAGGTCGAGGAGCTCCGGTACCGGATCCGCGGCCCGGAGGTGGTCATCCATCCGGTGCTCCACGGGGGATCCACCGTCCTCCTGCCGAACGGCACCTTCCGCTTCGCGTACTACGACTATACGCCGCACATGGGCCCGTTCATCGAACACGTGGCGGAGATTACCGGGCGCGTGCGGGCGGAATCGGGCCCCCTCGACCCACAGGACGATCGCGACGACCTGATTCACTACTCCGTGATCCCCTGGGTGCCGTTCACGAGCTTCTCCCATGCCCGGCGCTGGGGCACGGAGGATGCGGTACCGAAGATCGTCTTCGGGAAGCACCGCGAAGTCGGCGGCCGGCGGCGGATGCCCGTATCGGTGGAGGTCCACCACGCGCTCGTCGACGGGCTTCACGTGGGGCGCTTCTACGAGGCCTTCCAGGAGCGCCTCGACGAGCCACGCGGTCCCGCCGGAGCCTGACGCCTCCGGTTCGCGGCTACGGAACCGGAGCGGCGCGCCGGGCGGTTGTCGAAACCAGGACGAGGAGCGCGCCCACCAGCCCGAGAGCCGCGCAGCCGGCCCAGAGGCCTGCGGGGCTGAGCGCGTAGACCGCGGTGCCGAGACCCGGGCCCAGCACGATACCCACCGAATGCGTGAGCAGCCACGCGCCGTAGTAGCGCCCGCGCAGGGCCTCCGGGGCGACGTCTCCGACGTACGCGGCGGCGACCGGGGTGAACACGATCTCGCCCGCGGTCCAGACGACCACCGTCAGGGCGAAGATCGCGAACGAGTCCGCCCAAGCGACGAGGCCGAACCCGAGCCCGGTCAGAGCGATCCCCACCGCCATCACCGGACGCGGGCGCAATCGGCGGGTGATCCCCACCAGTGGCAGCTCGAACAGGACCACGAGCAGGCCATTCAAGGACATCAGGAGTCCGTAGTGCGCGCTGGTGAGGCCGTTGGCCCGCATCTGGAGCGGGAAGCTGGCGGTGCTCTGGAAGGCGATCAGCGTCACGAGCGTCGTCGCGACGAGGAACAGCAGGAACGGCCGGTCGGCCACGAGCGCTCCGCGGAACCCGCCGACCGGGTCCTCCTCGCGCCGCGAGCGCCGGCCCTCCGGCAGGAGCGTGAGCGCGACGATCCCCGCCACGATCGACGTCGCGGCGTCGGCGGTGAACACCCAGACGAACGATCGCTCGGCGACGAAGCCGCCGATTGCCGGCCCGACCGCGTGCCCGAGGTTGACCGCCAGACGGTAGATGGCGAATCCGGGAACGCGGCGGCCCGCGGGGATCAGGTCGGTCAACAGGCCGTTCGCGGCCGGGCGGTAGAGCTCTGACGTCAGCCCGGCGAGGCCGGCCAGCGTCAGCACCGCCCACGTATCGCGCATGTGGGGCAGGGTGAGGAGCACGGCTGCGGAGGAGAACATCGATAGCGCGATCGTGCGGCGGCGCCCGAAACGGTCGGCCAACCAGCCGCCGACGAGCGAGGCGATGAGCCCACCCAACCCGTACACGCTGACCGCCAGACCCGCCATACCGGGAGACCAGCCGATCCGGGTGAGCCAGAGGACGAGGAAGACGAGGACGAACGTCCCCAGCCGGTTGACGAGCGTCTCGGCGTAGAGGATCCACGCACCACGCGGAAGAGCGCGGATCTCCGAGCGCAGGCTGAGGATGGGGATCGACATGGCCGGCCCGGAGGCCCCCCGTCAGGCGCCGGCCACGAGCTCCCGCGCGAAGTCGAGGAACGGACGCGGCTCGTGCCCGAGCGCCGCACGCGACTCGGCGATCTGACGGTCGGTGGGGAGCAGGCTGTTGCGCTGGAAGTAATCGAACATGATCCGGAGATCCCGCAGCAGCCACCGGGGCAAATGCCCGCTCGCGGCCACCGCCCACGCCTCCAGGTCGTCACCGGAATACCGTACCCTCCGGCCGAGGATCTCGGAATAGACGGCCGCGATGGAGGGGCCGGTCCACGTGTCGGGGCCGACTACAGGGACGTCACGCGACGTGTTCCCCTCTTCGAGGAGCAGGGAGGCGGCGACGTCCGCGATGTCGCGCACGTCGACCCGGTTGACTCCCTTCGACCCGATGGGATTGGCGTAGATCCCCGGCCCGAGGATGAGATCCCGCAGCACGACGTCGTTCTGATAGAAGCTGCTGGGCGAGATGAGGACCCACGGGATGCCGCTCTCGCGGATCTGATCGTGGATCCGCACCTTGCTCGCGAAGTGGGGGATCTCGGGAGCCTCATCCGCGCGGAGGATGGACTGAAACACGATCCGCTCGATCCCCGCACGGCGGGCCGCCTCGACGGCGTTCGACCCCAGCTCGATCTCCTGTTCGGACAGCGGGGTCAGCAGGTAGCATCGGTCGACGCCCTGGAACGCGGGTGTCAGGGACTCGGGCAGGGACATGTCGCCCGCCACGAGCTCGGCCCCCCGCGGTGCGTCCTCGGTCTCCGGCGAGCGCGTCAACACCCGCACGTCGACGCCCTTCTCGACGAGCGCCGCCACGAGCGGCCTTCCCACCTTGCCCGTGCCGCCGAACACCAGGACCCGCATCCGACCTCCTCATTTCGTTCCGTTGCCGGGGTTTCGCAATCTATCCATCCGGCAGCGCACGGCGCGACCCTGGCCGCGGATTCGAAGGCCGGCGATACTCGGCGGACATGCATCTGTTCGCCATTCCCCGGTCGCTCAACGTCGAGCGGGTCACGCTCGCGCTCGGGCACAAGGGCCTTCCGGTCGAGATCTCGCTCGTGGATCCGAAGGACCGGACGCGCGTGCGGAAGATGAGCGGTCAGGAGCTCGTTCCGGTGCTCGTCGACGACGACAACACGGTCGTGTTCGACTCTCCGGTCGTCCTCGAGCATCTGGAGCGCCGCTATCCCGATCCGCCGCTCTGGCCGGCCGATCCCGCCCGCCGCGCGGAGATGGACGTGTTCATCGACTGGTTCAATCGCGTGTGGAAGCGGCCGCCGAACCTCATCGCCGACGAGATGGCGAAGCCCGAGCCGGACGAGGCGCGGATTCAGCGGCTGGGGGCGGAGCTCGCCGGATCGCTGGACCGGTTCGAGCGGCTGCTGCACGGGCGGCGGCATCTGTTCGGGGACGAGTTCTCGGCCGCCGACTGCATCGCATTCCCCTTCCTCCAGTACGCGCTCGGAATCGATGCGAACGACCACCACCTGTTCCACGAGGTGCTGGCGCGCTGGCTCGCGACGGATCGTCACCCTCGGCTCGCGGAGTGGATCCGCCGTGTCGATGAGCGGCCGCGGGCGGGCGACGTCGCGGTCCACGAGCTCGAGTCCATCTGACGCCAAGCCCCATGTGGTCGGGTGCTTGGATCCGCGAAAGATGAGAACCAGGCCTGACGCAGTCCGATGAGGGAGGAGAAGCGATGATCGATCACGTGAGCGTGAAGACTTCGAACCAGACCGCGAGCCGCAAGTTTTACGAGAAGGCGCTGGCCCCGCTGGGCTACGGGGTCCTGATGGAGTTCGGCGAGGGCCAGGTGGTCGGCATGGGCATCGGGCGAAAGCCCGACTTCTGGTTCTCACCCGGCGAGGCCTCGAGCCCGATCCACGTCGCCTTCAGCGCGCCAGATCGGGAGACGGTGGACGCCTTCTACGCGGCAGCGCTCGCGGCGGGCGGGAAGGACAACGGCGCGCCGGGGCTCCGGCCAGAATACCACCCAGGCTACTACGGGGCGTTCGTCTACGATCCCGACGGGAACAACGTAGAGGCCGTGTACCACGATCCGTCGGAGATGAAGAGGAGCTAAGGCCTCCGCGTCGCTCGGTTGACGCGCGCGCGCCGGTCACCGCCCGCGGCGAATCCGCCAGACGTCGATGACGTCCTCGCCGCGCACCGCGTGCACATGGTCGAAGCAGGCGTTGGTCAGGCACGAGTGGTTTGGGAGGATGCGAACACGCGAGCCGACCTCGAGCGGGCCGCCGACCACGCCGTGCTCCTGGCTCAGCGACACCAGACGCTCGTCGCGGAGGCGACCCGTCTCGTACTCAGCGAACAGCTGGCCCATCGAGGGCCGCCCGCCGCCGGGGCCGCTGTCCTTCGAGAGCGCGAGCGCGCCCGCGTCGACGACCGAATGGTCGCGCGCCGAGGACACGACGCTCGCGCAGACCGTAAGCGCGCAGTCCCCGACCCCGCAGGCTCCGAGCGCGACCTGGGTCGCGTCGAAGTAGGCGTAGTTCCCGGGCCGGGCCTCAGTGACGCCCCGCAGGTGATCGATAGCGGTCATCCCCGGAGTCGAGCCGACGCTCACGCCGCGGACCTCGATCCCGAGATCGCGGAGCCGGTTCGCCATCCCGACCATGACATCCCGCTCCTCGCCCGCCACCGCACCGCGCGCGGCCTCGTCGAACGCGCGATAGGTGTGGCCCGCGTGGGTCAGGATCCCGTCGAAGAGGAGACTGGCGGAATCGGCGAGCGCGCGCGCCAGCCCCAGCCCCGAATCGGACCCGGGGTCGACACCCGAGCGGTGGTCGCCTGAGTCGACCTCGAGCCAGACATGGAACGGGAAGCCGTCCCGCTCGAGGGCCTCGATGGCCGCCATGGAGTCGACGAGCAGGCGCAGCGTCGACCGCTCGGCGATCGCGCGCGCCTCGCCGATACGGCCCGGGATCACCGGGAATGCCCACGTGACGTCGTCGAAGCCGGCGTCTGCGAACGCGCGCGCCTCCTCGATCGTCGCCACGGTGATTCCGCGCGCGCCCAGGTCGCGCTGCATGCGGCCGATCTCTATGCACTTGTGGGTCTTGACGTGCGGCCGCAGCGCTACGTCGAGCTCGTCGCAGCGCGCCTGCATGCGGGAGAGGTTACGCTCCAGCACGTCCAGGTCGACGAGCAGGGCCGGCGTGGGCAGGTCGTGGATCGAGGTCACGAGGCGAGACCCGGCATGATCAGGACGACTTGATCTCCGTCCAGATCCGGTCCCATAGCCGGGTGCCCTCGCCGAGGTCGCGCATGAACTCCAGCCGGGCCAGCTCTTCCGCCGACGGGTAGGGCTTGGGGTCTGCCGGCTGGGCGGCCGCGTTAGCGGTGCCGTAGCCGGTCGCGTCGGAGATCGCCGCCCCCACGTCCGGGCGCAGGATGTAGTCCATGAACGCGTGCGCGGCCCGCTTGTGCGGCGCGGAGCGCGGAATCACCATCGCGTCGGCGTAGATCGGGGCCCCTTCGCGGGGCAGCGCGAACGCGATCGCCGGCTCCTCCGCCGCCGCCTGGCGGGTGTCTCCGTCCCAAAGTTGCGCGATCCAGACGTCCCCCGACACGAGCTGCCCCTTGACCGGAGCGGAGACGAAGGCGCGAACGTGCGCGCCGGCCTCGATAGCGTCGCGCTTGGCGGCCTCCAGCTCGCCGGCAGACGTCGAGTTGATCGAGAAACCGTTCAGCTTCAGGAACGCGGCGATGACATCCCGGGCGTCGTCGAGCAGCGTCATCTTTCCGTTCCAACGATCGTCATGGAAGACCCCCCAGGAGTCGGGTGGTGTCGCCACCCGGTCGGTGCGCCAGGCGACGCCGGTCATGCCCCACAGATAGGGCACCGAGTGGGCGTTGCCCGGATCGAACGGCGGGTCGAGGAAGATCGGCGACAGGTTGCCCCAGTTCGTCAGGAGCTCGCGGCGGATCGGCGCGAGCAGCCCGCCGGCGATCATCACCTCGATGATGTACCCGGTCGGGAACACGACGTCGTAGCCCGCCGCACCGGCCTGGAGCTTGGCCAGCATCTCCTCGTTCGACTCGTACGTGTCGTAGGTGACCTCGACGCCGTACTCGTCTTCGAATCGCGGGATCGTGTCGTCGGCCACATAGTCGGACCAGTTGTAGATCGCGAGCCGGTCCTCGATCTCGTCGGGGACGTCCGTTGGGTCGAGATCGAGGTCGCCGCGCGGCGGATCCCCGGGGTCGCCCCCGCCCCCGCACGCCTCGAGCAGGAGCCCCGCCGTCGCCCCCCCGATGCCCGTCGCGATCGCCCGCCGCAGAAACTCCCGCCGGTCCAGAGCGCCCGTTCCCGTCGCCTCGACGAGGAACGCGACCTCTCGAAGACGACTCATCCCACGCTCCTAAGGAATGGAATCACAGCTCAGCATCCGGGCCGAAGACCTCGCCCGAAACGCCGAACGGAATAGCGCCGACGTCGGGCGGCCCTGCATCCATCGGACGCAGCGGATCAGGCCACTCCGCCGGAATCTCGAAGCCCGCGTCGATCGCCGGACTTCCGGCCTGCAGATGAAAGTCGGCCCCGTCTCGCCAGTCGGCCGTGAATCGGATGAACCGGGGTTCGGCATAGATCTCCCCCTGCCGCGTCTTCGAAGTGCCGTCCCTCACCCCCCACACGATGTTTTTCCGGGACTCGAAGGTCCCCGACCCTATCTGCCGAATGTTCTGACTCGGACGTCCGATGACCTGCACGAGGATGTTGTTATACACCCGGAACGTTGCTTCCATGTAGTCGTCGCCAAGCCGAGCCATGAACCAGTCCTGCTGCCTGCCGTCTGGCAGCGCGATGTCGTTGTGGTAGAAGAAGAGGTTCGGACGGATCGAGCTCGAGTGCTCGTTGGTGAGCAGTCCCGAACGGAAGACATTGCCCGCTCCGTCCCGTCGAGGAGGACCACCATACGTTTGGCGCCTGAGATCGAAGAGGTTTCGGTAGATGTAGACACCGACGTCGTCCGGGCTCACGACCCCGCGTCCGCCGCCCGTAAAAGCCAGGTAGGAGACGGCGCCAGTGAAAAGGTTCTGCCAGATCCGGACCACGCGGGTCGGATGCCGCGGATTCAGGAAGAGTCCGTCGTCGTTCATGTTCTCGACAAGATTGTGATGAAAATCGACCGACAGGTTGGAATCGGTCATCGCCACACCGTCGTGGTGGTCCGTGAATTCGCAATACGCCACCTCGTGTGCCGCCCCGGACAGGTGGACGAGCTGCCCGTGCGACGTGCGATTCTTGTCGGCGAAGCGATTCGACCACGGAGCATCGAAGCCGCGGAATCGGCAGTGGGTCAGCCGTCCGCTGCCGCCGACTACCGCACCGAAGGGCTGGGGTCCCGCATACACGTGTACACGATCCACGTCGACACCGGTTGCGCCCGAGGCTCGATCCCCGAACTCGACCCTCTTCTGACCCTGAAAGACCAGATCCTGAATCCGGATGTGGCTGCAGCGAAAACCGATCTCGGTGTTCCGATGCAGGACGAGCGGGAGCTTTCGAGGGTCTGTTTCCCCAGTATAATTGTGGTCGAAGCCGGGTCCGTGATTCAGATAATCCGTCTGAGAGAGCTGCGGGATGTGCGTGTGCGCCAGTCTGATATGAATCCTCCCGGTGGCCCGATTCCACATCGCTCCGGGGCCGCAGTAGATCCCTGTCGTATCCTTGTAGTTGTTGTTGGCAAGCTCCGGGAAGACGAACTCGTTCTGCGAGCGCAAATCAAAGATGGACGCGTATCGGAAGAGAGGCACCATGGAGTCCCCGAAATTGCCCGCGATTACCCGAGACTTTCGGTTCAGCGGGTATGTGCGCGTGGACCAGAACTCCCCCTCCACTCCCCCTTGCGATGCCGGGCAGGGTTCCCAGGCCGTATCCGGATTCTCGAAGAATTCGCGGTACCCGCAGTCCAGGATCGCAAGCTGATCGGGAAGCGTTCGGATCGTGATCGGGTGCTCGGCTGTGCCGGAGCGATTGAATACGTGACGCGATTCGAGCCAGTAGTGCCCTCCCACCGCGTATAGCGTATCCCCGGGCTGTAGCGTTTCGGCGGCTCTGCCGAGCGTCGCCCAGGCGCTGCCCGCACTTGTGCCGCTGTTCGAATCGCGGCCGGTAGGGGAGAGGAAGTAGGCCGCACTGCGCTCCTCGATCGGCCGGTTCGAGGCCACGGGCAACGGCCGCATCGGTCGATGGGACAACCATTGAACGTCCCCCGCGGGGTAGAGCTGGTCGCCCAGGAGCTGCCCCCGCTGGCGCCACCCGCCGTCGCGACAGCGAAGGATCGGCGAGGCAGCCGTTATCCCTACACCAGCAGCGAAGGCCTGAAGGAACTGTCGTCGACTCGGGCTCATTCGAATCCCTCCTCCCGCAGCCGGTACGCTACCAGGATCGCGATCGTCGTCACGACGAGGATGATCGTGCTGATCGCGTTGATCGTAGGCTCCACGCCGCGCCTGACCATCGAGTATACGAGAAGCGGAAGCGTGGTGGAGCCTACGCCTGCCACGAAGAAGGTGATGACGAAGTCGTCGAAGGACATCGTAAACGCTAGAAGCGCCCCGGCCACCACGCCGGGCAGGATCTGGGGCAGGGTCACGCGAAAGAACGTCGTCAGGGGACCGGCGCCCAGATCCATCGCCGCCTCCTCGAGGTCCCGGCCCATTCCGTGAAGGCGAGCCAGGACCACCACCGCGACGAAGGAGATGTTGAACGCCACGTGGGCGATCGTGATGGTGCCGAGACCCAGCGTGACGCCGGCGGTCGCGAACAGCACCAGGAGCGAGATCCCCATGACGATCTCCGGCGTGACGATGGGGAGGTAGAGGAGGCCCTGGTACACCCGGCGGCCGGAGAACGCGTGTCGCGCCAGGGCGAGCGCGATCAGCGTGCCGAAGACCGTGGCGAGGGCGGTGGAGACGAGTGCCACGACGAGGCTAGCGCGGAGGGCATCCAGGATGTCCCCGCGCTCCAGGAGCCGGAAGTACCAGTCGAGCGTGAACCCGTCCCATCGCATCGCGAAGCGCGAGCGGTTGAACGAGGACGCGATCAACACGGCGATCGGGAGGTGGAGCAGACCCAGAGCGACGGCGGTGATGCCCCCCACCCACCACGGCGGGCGCCTCACGTCTTCATCCCGGCAGGTCGATCGACGCGCACTATACCTCCTCCGGCAGCGCGCTCGCGCCGCGGCGAAGGAACACGTACACGACGGCGAGGACCAGCGCCATCAGAACGAACGAGGCCGCCGCGCCGAAGGGCCAGTCGCGGGCGGCTCCGAACTGCTGCTGGATCAGGTTGCCGATCATGACCTGCCGCGCGCCACCGAGGAGATCGGGTGTCAGGAACGCGCCCAGCGAAGGGATGAAGACGAGGAGACTCCCGGCCACGAGCCCCGGCAGGGAGAGCGGCAGCGTCACGCGGAGGAACCGAGCCGCGGGACGGGCGCCCAGGCTCTCGGCTGCCTCGAGGAGGGCGGGATCCAGCTTCTCCAGCGACGCATAGAGGGGCAGGATCATGAAGGGCAGATAGCCGTAGACGAGGCCGGCCAGCACCGCGCCCGGCGTGTAGAGGAGGGTGAGCGGCTCGTCGATCACTCCCAGCGCGAGGAGCGCCGAGTTGACGAGGCCGGTGTCGCGCAGGAGGAACATGATCGCGTAGGTGCGGACCAGGAAGCTGGTCCAGAAGGGCAGGACCACCAGGAAAAGCAGCGCGTGTTTCCAGCGCCCCGCGCCCGCGATCGCGTACGCCACGGGATAGCCTATGACCACGCAGAGGAGGGTCGTCAGCGCCGCGAGCCAGAGAGTCCGCGCGAGGATCCGGACGTATAGGGGGTCGAAGAAGCGCGCGTAGGGCTCCAGCGTGAACCCCGGCTCGACCCCGCCGTAGAGACCCCGCTCCATCACGCTGTAGGCGCCCATGATCGCGACCGGGAGCACGAAGAAGGCGAGGAGCCAGAGCGTTCCCGGGGCAAGCAGGGTCCACGCGCGCGCGCGGTCGTGGCGGGCGAGCCAGCGGGTGACGCGGCGCATCAGCCGTCCTCGAGCGGATGCGCGTCGTCCGGCCGCCAGGCGACGATCACCGCGTCGCCTCGCTTCCAGGCCCGGCCTCCAACCTGGTCCGTGTTTCTGAGATCCACGCGGAAGTCGGCGCCCGAACCGAGTCCCACGATCGCGTGCTCGCGATCCCCGAGATAGACGAGATCACGGATCTCGCCCGGGCGCGAAGAGAACCCGCTCGGGACGGCCGATCCCGATCCGAGCAGCCGCACGCGTTCCGGCCGGACCGCGACCGAGCGCCCGGCGTCTCCCTCGAAGATGTTCGTCTCGCCCAGGAAGCCCGCCACGAACGCAGTCCGCGGACGCTCGTATACGTCCTCCGGTGTCCCCACCTGCTCGATCCGCGCCTCCGCCATGACCGCCACGCGATCCGACATCGCCAGGGCCTCTTCCTGGTCGTGGGTGACGTATACGAAGGTCGTTCCGAGCTTCCGATTGAGCGCCCGCAGCTCGGCCTGCATCTCCTTGCGGAGCTTCCGGTCGAGGGCGCCCAGCGGCTCGTCCAGCAGCAGGACCGGTGGCTCGAGGACGAGAGCGCGCGCGAGCGCGACGCGTTGCCGCTGCCCGCCCGAGAGCTGCCTGGGCGAGCGGCTCCCGAACGTGGACGGATCGAGCCGCACGAGCTCCAGCGCGGAGCGTACGCGGTCGTCGATCTCCGCGCGCGGCAGCTTCCGCCGTTCGAGGCCGAAGGCGACGTTCCTGGCGACGGACAGATGGGGAAACAGCGCATAGCTCTGGAAGACCATCGCGAGCGGCCGCTCCCAGGGCGGCAGGCCGTCGATCCGCTCGCCGTTCAGCAGGATCTCGCCGGCGTCCGGCCGCTCGAATCCCGCCAGCATGCGCAGCGTAGTCGTCTTGCCGCAGCCCGACGGGCCGAGGAGCGAGAAGAACTCGCCCGCGGCGACGTCGAACGAGACGCCGTCCACGGCAACCGTCTGCCCGAAGCTCTTTCGGACCCGGACGAACCGAACGGCGGGCGGGAGCGTGGCGTCCTGGCTCAACGGGACATGCGGCGACACGTCACGTCTTCCAGTGCTCCATCTCTCCTTCGACGCCGTGGACCTCGTCGGAGAACCCGCGCCGGCGATCGCCGCGGATCGCCAGCCAGATGGCGGCCGCGTAGAAGGCGATCACGCTGGCGAGGACGACTCGCCCGCTCAGCGGCCCCACGCGCATCCGCTCGAGGAGCACGCCTGCGGTCCGCGCGGGAATGGGATGCATGTAGAGCTTCGTGATCCAGGCGGCGAGGATGGCCAGGTAGATCCAGATGTAGTTGTAGCGCAGTCTGATCGCGACGGCATCCACGAAGGTGATCTTGAACTTCGGCCGGTCCAGGTCCTGCGCGACGAACTCGCGCCAGTTCTCCCGCGGGCTGACGAGGTTCCGGCGAATGATCGGGATGAAGAAGTTCTCCTCCAGCATCCGTACCCGCGAGCGGAAGACGTCGAAATACCGGAAGCGCCGCGCCTCGAACCCGAGGAACATGCCCACCAGGAGAATCGCGAGCAGGAGCGTCACGTGAGAGTGGTCGGGCCCGGCGAAGGAGACCGACAGCATGCCGCCCGCCGTGACGACGGCCCAGTTCGTCGTCGGGTCGAGCCGCGCGCGCCAGGCGTCGGCGCGGCCGATCTCCCCCCGATAGAAGTGGGCCATGGTGCCCAGATACTCCGCCCGGGTCAACGGGTAGTCCTCGAACGCGGCGACCCTGGTCGGGTCCTCGATCACGACGGCTCCTGGCAGCGGGAAGTTGCGCTCATTCTACGGCAGTGTGCCGGGTCGTGTCACGGCGCGACCCACAGCTTGATCGCGAATGCGATGACGGTCACGGTGAGGAAGCGCTTGATCCAGACGTGTCCCTTGAGCACGGTCCAGCGTACGCCCGCGAGCGCGCCGAGCAGGTGGCCCGCGGCGAGCGGCAGCCCGACCAGCCACTCGACCCTGCCGCTCCACGCGAAGATCGCCAGGCTGATGGGCGTGAGCAGCAGGACGACGAGGACCTTGAGCGCGTTCCCGCGAACCAGATCCAGGCCGGCCCAGGTCGCCACCGCGGCCAGCAGGAACCCGATCCCGGCCTGCACGAAGCCGCCGTACAGGCCGACCGCGAAGAACGCCGCGGCGAACGCCGCGCGCCGGCCGCCGTGAGGCACGCCGCTCGGCACCGTGGCGCGCGAGCCCCGGCGCCTCGACAGCGGATCCCACAGGATCCACAGCGTCGCCAGCACCATGAGGGCCGCCAGCACGCGGCGGAAGGTCTCGTCGCCGATCTCGATCGCCGCCCACGTCCCGAGGATCGCGCCCAGGACGGCGGGGCCGCCGGCCAGCGGGATCCACGCGGGGTCGAACAGGCCGTGACTGCGGAAGCGCCACACGGCCCCCATGTTCTGGACGAGGATCGCGATCCGGTTGGTGCCGTTGGCGACGCCGGGCGGAAGACCTAGGAAGATGAGGAGTGGCAAGGTCAGGAACGAGCCGCCGCCGGCCAGCACGTTGAGGGCACCCGATACGACTCCCACGGCGACGAGCGCGAGCGCCTCGATCCACGAGATCTCCACCGCTCAGGCTGAGCCCATCACGCGGCGGGCTGCCTCGAGCCGCTCCGGGGTGCCGATCTCGAGCCACAGAGATCCTGTGACGTCGTGGGGCAGGATGCGCTCTCCACCGGCGCTGAGCCGCAGGTACGGGTCGAGGATCGAGAACGCGCCCCGCTCTTCCACGAGGTCGAGGAAGCGTGGCTCGATGGCATGAATGCCGGCGAACGCGAGGCGCCGGACCTCGCCTCGCGCCGCTCGCGCGTGTCCGGAGCGCCCGGTGGCGACGTTCTCCCATCCCACGAGGCCGTCGGCGTCGAAGAGTAGGAAGCGGGAGGTCTCGCGCTCGTGCACGGCGAGCATAGCCAGCGCGCCGCTCACGCGCTGCGCGGAGAGGAGCGCCCCGAGGTCGATCTCGGAGATGACGTCGGCGTTGTGGAGGAGGAAGGCACCGGCGCGCCGGAAGAGGTGCGCGGCGTGGAGCACGCCTCCCCCCGTCTCCAGCGGCCGCTCCACCTCGCGCGAGACCACGACTTCGACGCCCAGGCCGAGCGTCTCGAGGTGCGAGGCGATGCGCTCCGCGTGATCGTGGACGTTGACGATCAGCCGGTCCGCGCCGGCCTCGACGAGTCTCCGCGCGACCCATTCGAGGAGCGTCCGCCCGCCGACTTCTATCAGCGCCTTGGGGGTATCGTCGGTGAGAGGCGCCAGGCGGGTGCCCCGCCCGGCCGCCAGGATCATGGCATCCACGTAGCGGCGGCCGTCGGCTCCTCGGGGCGGGGCGATGGCCAGTGCGGCTCCTCGCGATGGACGAGCCGGACGCGCACGTCGGGGCACCTGGACTCGATGTGCCGGGCCAGCTTCTCCGCCAGGTACACAGAGCGATGCTGACCGCCGGTGCAGCCGAACGCGATGGCGAGGCTCGTGAAGCGCCGCTCGCGGTAGACGTCGATCTGCGCGTCGACGAGGGAGCGCACGCTGTCCCAGAAGGGCGGGAAGCCCGGCTCCGATTCCAGGAACCGCGCCACGGCCTCGGTGCGGCCGGTCGCCAGGCCGAACTCCTCGAGGCGCCCCGGGTTCGGCAGCGCCCGGCAGTCGAAGACGAAGCCTCCGCCGTGCCCTTCGAGGTCCTCGGGATACCCGCGGCGATAGCTGAAACTCTGGACGCGAACCGTGAGGCCCGCCGCGCTCTCGTCTCCTCGCGGCGGCGCCGCCCAGTCGGCGACGATGCGCTCGAACGACCGGCGCAGCTCGGGCAGCTCCACCGGTAGACCTTCTTCCAGCAGACGCCGGATGTTCGCGGCCGCGTAGGGGACGCTCTGCAGGAACCTCGACTTGCGCTCGAAGAAGCCGCGGTAGCCGTAGGCCCCCATGGCCTGCATGATCCGCACGAGAACGTACCCCCGGTAATGGACGCGGAACGCGTCGCGATCGAGGGCTACGTGCTGCTCGAGCGCGTCGAGGTACCAGTCCAGCAGCTCCTCCCGCAATTCGTCCGGCAGGTCGGCCTTGGCGTCGTAGAGGAGGGACGCGACGTCGTACTGCGGCGCTCCCCTGCGTCCACCCTGATAGTCGATGAACCACGGATCATCTCCCCGCACCATCACGTTCCGGGACTGGAAGTCGCGATACAGGAAGAACTCGCGCGGCGCCTCGAGGAGGAATTCGGTCAGCGTCTCGAAGTCGCGCTCGAGCCGGGCCTCGTGGAAGGGAATGTGGGCGAGCTTGAGGAAGTGGTACTTGAAGTAGTTGAGGTCCCAGAGGATCGAGCGGTGGTCGAAAGCCGAGTGCGGGTGCGCGACCGAGTAATCGACCACCGCGTCACCCTCCACCTGGAAGCGCGGCAGGACCTCGAGCACCCGGCGGTAGACGGCGATCGCCGACGCGGGGAACCCCCCGCCCTCGCGCACCCGCGCCTGCTCGAGGAAGTCGAACAGCGACGTCTCCCCGAGATCCTCCTCGAGCCACACGCCGGCCCCCTCGTCAGCGGCATGGATCTCGGGGACGGGGAGTCCGATGGACCGGAAGGCGCGCGAGAAGGAAAGGAACGCCCGGTTCTCGTCGGAATCGGGGCCGAACGCGCCGACCAGCGTGGAGCCGTCGCCCGCGATCAGGCGGTGATACGTGCGCTGGGACCCGTCGCCCGCGAGGGAGACCACGGCGGCCGGACGTTCGCCCCGGGTCTCCCTGTAGAGCCTGAGGAGCGCGTCGTGCATCCACCGAAGCTAGCCCGGGCGGAGGACGCGGAAAAGCGGCTCGCCGCGCTCAGCGGACGGACGCTTCGACTCGTTCCTCGGCGACCGCCGCGCCGCCGCCCTCGAGGAGCGTCTGGAAGAGCGCGCGATAGTGCTGAATCGCGATCCGCAGGTCCTCGGTCGAGGCGTCGCCAGAGTCGCTCCGCCGCGCAATCAGCCGCGCCTCGCGGTAGTGGGAGACCACGGCGGGGTTCTCCACCGAGATGTCCTCCTGCTGCCGCTGGGGGTCCCCGATCGGGTAGCCCCGCGCTTCCATCACCTCGTCGACGAGGCGTTGCGCGTCCGCGATCGCGGCCTCGGGGTCGTCGACGAATCTCGCCTGGGCTTCGTCCCACCGCTTCAGGAAGCGCACGCGGTCCCCGGCCGGCAGCGGGTGAAGCTCGTACTTCTCGACGCGCTTCCGGCGCTCGTCGAGTAGCTTCTCGCCCTCCGCGCGTCCATCTCTCGTGACCGCCCGTTCATATTCGGGCCCGAACGTCTCCCTGAGCCGTCGCGACCGGGATCGCGTCATCCAGTACCACCCCACGGCGGCGAGAATCAAGACGCCGGCGAGAATGATCACTATCGCAAGTGTGGTATCGTCCATGAGTCCCTCCTATTCGGGTTCTCTTCGATTCTGTCGCCGGGGGGTGGATGAAGTCTGTCAGAAACAGGACGCTGGCGCGCTTGCGGGTCGAGGGTAACGTGCGAGCATGAAGACCGCGGAGCGTTTCCATCGCGCCCGCCGGGACCCGGAGCTCGCCGTGCTGGAGGGCTTTCATGCGCTCAAGCACGCGCTGAGGTTCCGCGCTGAGATCCTGGAGGTCGCCGCGATCGCGCCCGAGCGGCTCGCGCGATTGGCGGAGTCGCTAGCTCCGGATCTGGGCACGCGCATCTCCGACGCGGTGACCGAGGTCTTGCCGCCGGAAGAGCTGGCGCGACTCGTCCCGCGACCGCCGGCGACCGGCGTGGTCGCGATCGCCAGGCGGCGGCTCGCGACACCCGCCCAAGCGCTCGACACGGCGAACGCGGCGAGCGCCGTCGCTCTGATCGAGCCTCGCCACGCGGGGAACCTGGGCGCGGTGGTGCGGGTGGCGGCCGCGGCCGGCGCCGCCGGCGTGGTCGTGGTGGGGGGGCGCGATCCCTGGGAGCCGGACGCGATCCGCGGCGCGGCCGGTCTTCAGTACGCGCTCCCCGTCGCAAGGGCTGACCGGCTTCCGGAGACCGCGCGGCCGATCGTCGCGGTGGATCCCGGAGGCGAGCCCATGGACGAGTGTCCGATTCCTCCCGGCGCCCTCCTCGTGTTCGGGACGGAACGCGAGGGACTGGACGGGGAAGTCCTTTCACGGGCGGAGCTTCGCGTGGCGATCCCGATGCGCCCGGAAGTCTCGAGCCTCAACCTCGCGACCGCCGTGGCGGTGATTCTCTACGCGTCGCGGCGCGTCGGCTGATCGCCTCCTGGACAGCGCGGGCCGGGGGGAGCAGGTTCGCCTCCATGCGGCTCTGGCCGGGAACGAGCGGATTCTCCTACAAGGAGTGGAAGGGAAGCTTCTACCCGGAAGACCTGCCCGACTCGGGCATGCTCGCCTGGTACGCGGAGCGCTTTCCGGCGGTCGAGATCAACAACACGTTCTACCGGATGCCGAGCCGCAAGCTCCTCCAGGGATGGGCCGATCAGGTCCCGCAGGGGTTCCGCTTCGCGCTCAAGGCGTCTCGCAAGATCACGCATCAGAAGAAGCTGGCCGACGCCGGCGACGAGATCGCATATCTGGCTGAGACTTCACGCGTGCTCGGAGCGCGCCTGGGGCCCACCCTCGTCCAGCTGCCACCGTTTCTGAAGAAGGACGTTCCGCTCCTCGCGGCGTTCCTGGCCCTCCTGCCAGCCGATTTCCCTGTCGCGCTCGAGTTCCGTAGCACCTCCTGGTTCGACGACGAGGTCTACGCCGCGCTCGAGAAGAGCGGCGCCGCCCTGGTCGTTTCCGACACGGGCAAGAACGATCCGCCGGTTGTCCGCACCGCCGCGTTCGGCTACGCGCGGCTCCGCCGGGTGGAGTACGGCCCAGGGGATCTGGAGGCCTGGGCGGAGCGCCTCGCCGCACCGGGGTGGGACGACCTGTTCGCGTTCTTCAAGCACGAGGACGAGGCGACAGGGCCGCGGCTGGCGGCGAGGTTCCGGGAGCTGGTCGGAGAATGAGCGCGGCCCGCTCGAGGGCGAGTTCCGTGACGGGCCGGCTCCGGTTCCGCGCATCGCGCTCCGCCGGCGAGGTGTCGGCGCTCGTCACGCGCCCCGAAGACGCCCGCTGGATGCTGGTCCTCGCGCACGGCGCGGGCGCCGGAATGGAGCATCCGTTCATGGAGTCGCTCGCGACAGGCCTGGCAGCCCACGGCGTGGCCAGCTTCCGCTACCAGTTCCCGTACACCGAGCGCGGCTCCAGGCGGCCGGATCCGCCGGCGCTCCTGGAGGCCACGGTGCGCTCCGCGGTGGAGGCGGCGGCGCCCATCGCCGGCCCGTTGCCGCTCCTGGCCGGCGGCAAGTCGATGGGCGGGCGCATGACGTCTCAGGCGGCGGCAAAGGGGCCCCTGGACGGGGTTCGCGGGATCGCGTTCTTCGGCTTTCCGCTCCACGCCATCGGCAAGCCGGGGGCGGAGCGGGCAGACCACTTGAACGATCTCGACCTGCCGATGCTCTTTCTGCAGGGCTCGCGCGATCGTCTGGCGGAGCTCGAGCTTCTCGAGCCGGTGATCCGGCGACTGGGCGACCGCGCGACCCTGCACGTCGTCGAAGAGGCCGATCATTCGTTCCACGTTCCGGCGCGCTCCGGACGCACGGACGCAGACGTTCTCGACGAGATCTCGCGGCGAACCGCCGGTTGGGCTGCGGAGCGTTGAGCCGGGCGATATCTTCCGCCTCCCGGCCACGCCGTTCTCCAGTTCGCTGGAACAACCTTCAAGGGAGTCCCATGATACGCACATACCTCCGCCTGCTCTGCGTCTTCGCGCTCCTTCTTGCCGCCGGCCCGCTGGCCGCGCAGCAGGATCCGGGGAGCGAAGCCGCCGATCCCGCCGAGCTCAGCCTCGAGCGCATCTTCGGCTCGCGAGAGTTCCGCAACGAGCGCTTCGGCCCCGCCCGTTGGCTGGAGGGTGGGAACGCCTACACGACGCTCGAGCCGGCTGCCGCCGGCGCTGCGGGTATGGACATCGTCCAGTACGACGCGGCAACCGGCGAGCGCACCGTGCTTGTGGCGGCCGGGCGACTGGTGCCCGCCGGGAGCGGCGCCCCCCTCGAGATCGAGGACTACCAGTGGTCGCCTGACGGATCGAAGCTCCTGGTCTTCACGAACTCCGAGCGCGTCTGGCGCGAGAACACGCGCGGGGACTACTGGGTGCTCGACCTCGGCTCGGGAGCGCTCCACAAGCTCGGCGGCGACGCGCCGGAGTCGACGCTCATGTTCGCGAAGTTCTCTCCGGAGGGCGATCGGGTCGCATACGTCCGCCAGAACAACATCTACGTCGAGCCCCTGGATGGAGGCACGATCATCCAGCTGACCACCGACGGCTCGCGCACGACGATCAACGGCACGTTCGACTGGGTCTACGAGGAGGAGCTGGGCCTGCAGGACGGCTGGCGCTGGAGCCCCGACGGGGAGCGGATCGCATACTGGCAGCTCGACGCGACGGGCGTGCGCGACTTCCTGCTTCTCAACGCCACCGACTCGCTGTACTCCTTCACCATTCCCGTTCAGTATCCGAAAGCCGGCACCACGAACTCCGCGGCGCGGGTCGGCGTCGTTCCCGCTAGCGGGGGGGAGACGCGCTGGATGGACGTGCCCGGAGATCCACGCGAGAACTACATCGCCAGGATGGAGTGGGCGGCGAGCTCCGACGAGATCGTCATGCAGCGGCTCAACCGGCTTCAGAACACGCTCGAGATCATGCTCGGAGAGGCCGCCTCCGGGCAGGTGCGGACGATCCACACCGAGCGAGACAGCGCCTGGGTCGACATGCGGGTCGAGCTCATGGAGTGGCTGGATGACGGTCGCGAATTCGCGTGGATCAGCGAGTCCGACGGTTGGCGCCACGCCTACGTGATCGCGCGCGACGGCTCCTCGAAGCGGCTTGTGACGCGGGGTGAGTACGACATCATCGACGTCGTGGGGATCGACGAGGAGGACGGCTGGCTCTACTACATCGCCTCTCCCGAGGATCCCGCGCGCGCGTTCCTGTTCCGTTCGCGGCTGGACGGCGAGGGGTCGCCGGTGCGCGTCACTCCCAGCGACATGAGCGGGTCGCATTCCTATGACGCGAGCCCCGGCGTGGAATGGGCGTTCCACGTGCAGTCGTCGTTCGGCACCCCGCCGATAACCGATCTCGTTCACCTGCCCGACCACCGGGTGCAGCGCGTGCTGGCGGCGAATCAGGTCTATCGCGACAAGGTCGCAGCGCTCGATCGCGGGGAAGTGGAGTTCTTCCGCGTCGACCAGGGCGACGGCGTCATGATCGACGGATGGATCATGAAGCCGCCGGATTTCGATCCGGCCCGCAAGTACCCGCTGCTGGTCCACGTCTACGGCGAGCCGTGGGGCACGACCGTGGAGGACGGATGGGGCGGGAGCAGCTACCTGTGGCATCTCTTCCTGACACAACAGGGGTATCTGGTGGCCAGCGTGGACCCGCGCGGCACGCCGGCGCCCCGCGGCCGCGAGTGGCGCAAGACGATCTACCGCCGAATCGGCACGCTGACGTCGCGCGACATCGCGGGAGCGGTAGCCGCGATCGAGGAGTGGCCGTACGTGGACGCGGATCGCACGGCGATCTGGGGCTGGAGCGGGGGTGGGTCGCAGACGCTGAACTCGCTGTTCCGCTACCCCGACGTCTTCGAGACCGGCATGGCGGTGGCGCCAGTCCCCGACATCCGGCTCTACGACACGATCTATCAGGAGCGCTACATGGGGCTGCCGCAGGACAACCCCGAGGACTACGAGCAGAGCTCGCCGCTGACGTTCGCGGACCAGCTCCAGGGGAATCTCCTCGTCGTCCACGGGACCGGCGACGACAACGTCCACTACCAGGGCACGGAGCGCCTGATCAACGCGCTGGTCGCGGCGAACAAGCCGTTCCAGATGATGGCGTACCCGAACCGGACGCACGGGATTTTCGAGGGGGAGAACACGACCCTTCACCTGTATTCGCTCCTGACCCGTTACCTCGAGGAGCACACCCCACCGGAACCCGAGGATCCAGCGCCGGCGTCGCGGTAATGCGCAGCGCGTGGACGCAGCGGGCGCCGATGGCTCACCGAATCGCGCTGCTCGGCCTGGGAGCCCTGCTAGCGGGTCCAGCCGCGGCCTCCGGACAGACGGCGCTGAGCGCCGAAGACAGCCTGCTCGCGGCGGAGATCTACGCCGAGATGGTAGCGATCCCGTCCGTCTCGGGGAGCGAGGACGCGCAGAGGATCCTGTCGGTCAGCGCCGCCCGGCTCGAGGCCGCGGGGATCGAAGCGGAGATCGCGGGACCGGACAGCGCCCAGGTCCTGGTCGCGCGGCTGCCGGGGGCTGGCGAGCGCCCACCGATCCTCATGCTGGCCCACCTCGACGTCGTCCCCGCCCTGCGCGAAGACTGGTCGACGGACCCGTTCACGCTCGTCGAGCAGGACGGCTGGTGGTACGGCCGTGGAACCGGGGACAACAAGGCCGGGGCGGCGATTCTCGTCTTCAACCTGATCCGCGCCCGGCGCGAGGGGTTCGTCCCGGACCGCGACTGGATCGTGGCGCTCACCTCCGACGAGGAGACGAGCAGCGCGGGCATCCGGTGGCTCGTCACGGAGGGCCGGCACCTGATCGGCGAGCCGGAGTTCGCCCTCAATACCGACTCGGGCGGCGGCATCACGCTGGACGGCCGCGACGTCATGTTCGAGGTCCAGGCGAGCGAAAAGGTGTACCTGACGTTCGAGCTCGAGGTCACCGACGACGGCGGCCACAGCTCCCGGCCCACCCCGGACAACGCGATCGACGCGCTGGCGCGCGGGCTCGTGCGCCTGGCCGCGCATCGATTCCCGGTCACGCTGAACGAGGTGACGCGCGGCTTCTTCGAACGGTCCGCCGAGTACGAGCAGGGATCCGTGACCGCGGACATGCGGGCCGTGGCGGCGATCCCGCCCGACTCGGCCGCCGCCGCGAGACTCTCGGAGTCGCCGTTCTTCAACGCGCTCCTGCGGACGACCTGCACGGCGACCAGGCTCGAGGCCGGCCACGCGGACAACGCCCTCCCCCAGACCGCGCGGGCCACGGTCAACTGCCGGATCCTGCCGGGCGAGCCGATCGCCGCCGTGGAGAGTACTCTGAATGCGGTTCTGGCCGATCCGCGCATCCGGGTTTCGCGCAAGCGCGAGCCGACTGAGAGCCCGCCATCGCCGCTGAGACCCGAGATCGTGGAGCCGATCGAGGCGACCGTGGAGGAGATCTGGCCGGGCGCGACGGTCGTGCCGGTCATGTCCACGGGAGCCACCGACGGGCTCTACGCGCGGAACGCGGGCATCCCGGTGTATGGCGCGGGGGCGATCTTCAACGACTCCCAGGACTCCCGGGCCCATGGCCGCGACGAGCGCGTGTCGGTGAAGCGCTTCTACGAGGCGCTCGATTTCTGGAACCGGCTGATGCGGAGGCTGAGCAGATGAACGAAGCGAACCCGCGGGGCGTTTCGACGGAAGTCGAACAGGCTGTGAAGAGCGCGCGCATCGTCTGTGGCGCGCTGGTCGCCGCGGTTGTCGTGTACGCCGCGGTGGCGTGGTACCTCAGGCGCTCGGGATCCGTCGCCGCCGTCGATCCCGGTACCGCCGACGTGCTCAAGCAGGTGTTCGTCGCCGTCATGCTGATCGGCGTGCTCGGCTGGATGGTCATCTGGGGACGCGCCCGGGCTCCCACCCCTTCGACGGTCGCCCGGCCGGAGGTCGAGCTGCGGAGGGGACCCCGCGGTGTGACCTCACGGCTGATCGCCGGCTATGCGTTCCTCGAGGCCGTGGGTCTGATCGGCGCGACGGTCCATCTCCTGACCGGGAGCGTCGGTGTGCTCGTCGCAGGGGTCGCCGTCGTCGTTCTGGGGGCCGCCCTGTCCTACCCGCGCGAGGAGTGGTTCCAGCGCTTCCTCGTGCACCGGCCGATCTAGGTCTCGCCTCCGGCGCCCTTACCGGCGCGGCTCCGCGCCGCGCGGCCGACGAGGGGGAGGAGGGGCGCGGCCAGGGGCTCGAGCAGCGGTCTCGCCGGCTCGAGAAAGCGCGCCAGTCCACCGCCGCTCCGCGGCAGCCCGTTCGCGCTCGCGCGGGCCGCTCGGACGATTGCCGGATCGATGTCCGCCGCCACCGCCGGGCCCTTGGCGGGGACGTCCAGCGCCTCGAAGGCCTCCCGCATCCCCGCGTGGTACACCTCGCTCGTCTGCGCATGGATCCGCTTGTACTCCGGGGTCCTGGGTAGGGGGACGTCCCTGCGCGCGGGACCCATCGTGGGGGCCAGGTTGATCTCCCAGACGACGACCCGCCCGTCCTTGACGCCGTAGTCGATGCAGCCGTAGCCCACGGCGGCGAGGGCGGCGATCTCCCGCAGAGCCGCCCCGTGTGGATTGGCACGCACGTACTCCAGCTCTTCGAGGCCCATCGCGGCGGAGAACTCGCAGTACTCGCGCTTGAGCATCCAGGCGCGCCCGTAATCGAGGCGGCGTGGGATTATGCGATCTCCGACGATGAAGGCTCCGTACTTCCGGTAGTACCCGCGATCGTCGGCGGTGTCACAGAATTCGACCACGAGGAGGTCCTCGATCCGGCGGCCGGCGAGGAGCGCGCGGCCGATCGCGGCTTCGACTTCGCGGGCCGATCGGAGAAGCGGCGATACCGCTCCGTCATGGGACCGCTCGGCCCGGAGAAAGACCGGGTAGGAGAGGCCGCCGAGATCCTCGCTCGCGCGCACGGCGCGGAACGCGTTGTGCCCCCTTCGCTCGAGCTCGCGGAGAAGGCCGAACCGCCGGAGCGTGCGCGCGGGATCGTTGAGGAAGCGGAACCCCTCCACCTCGGCGAGCCGGGCGTGGAGGGCGGTCACGAGCGACAGCATGGGCGGGCTCAGGTACTCGAGCGCCGACAGGATGTACGTGCCGCGCTCGAATCGCGGGCGCTCCGGCAGATCCTCGTAATGGATCACGTCGAGCCGGCCGGCCAGGATCTCCCCGCGGCGTGCGAGGTAGTCCCGGATAGAGTGGTCCTCCCCCGCGGTCACGACGAAGTGGATCATCGCCCGGCGCTCCGCCGTCCGTCCATGCGCCCGGCGAGCCGCTCCAGCGCGCCCACCAGGTCGGGGTCGAGATCGAGCAGCGGCGCGAGCGGATCGCGCTTCATCGCGCGCAGCCGCCGGGGCATCGAGTCGATCGTGAAGCGCGAGACGTCGAGGCCGCGCTTGACCTCGCTCCAGCGCAGCGGCGCCGACACCGGCGCACCGGGAAGCGGCCGCGTGCTGTACGGGGCCACCAGGAGCTTGCCGTGTCCGTTCTGCAGGAAGTCGACGTACACCTTGCCGCCCCGCTTCTCGACGACGCGCTCGATCGTGGCGATCCGCGGGCGCTCCCGCACGACGACCCGCGCCAGGAGCTCGCCCAGCGTCCGCGACTGGTCATAGGTCACCTTGCGCCCCAATGGAAGGAGGACGTGGAGGCCGGTCGATCCGCTCGTCTTCACGAAGGCTGGCAGCTCGATCTCCTCACAGATCCGGTGGAGCAGCCGAGCGATCTCGATGACGTGCTCGAACGGCGCGTCCTTCGGGTCGAGGTCGAGGATGCACCAGTCGGGATTCCCGAGCGTCTCCACCCTGCTCGACCAGACATGGAGGAGGAGCGCGGCGGAGTTGGCGATATAGAGGAGCGAGTCCAGATCGTCGACGACGAAGTAGTCGAGGTCCCGCTCCGAGCCTTCGCTGTACACGCGCACGGTACGCACCCAGTCCGGCTTCCATTCGGGGGCATTCTTCTGATAGAAGGACTTCCCGGCGATCCCGTCGGGGTAGCGCGTCAGGACTAGGGGGCGGTCGCGCAGGAAGGGCAGCATCCAGTCGGCGACCGCGCGGTAGTACTCGATCACGTCGCCCTTCGTGAAGCCCGAACCGGGGTACAGCACTTTGTCGAGGTTCGTGAAGGGGATCGACCGCACCGGCTCCGGTCGGGGCGCGACCGCGGCCGGCGCGAGCGCGGCATCCGCAGCGTGGACGCCCTGCTGGACACATTCCGCCGGCGACTTGTCGTCGCGGAGGCGCAGGAACGTGGGCTGGCGCAGGAGTCCCTCCTCGGTGACCTCCCGGTATCGCACCTCGACGACGAACTCGGGCCGCACCCAGTGGTGGCCGCGGCCGGCCGGACGCGGGCCGCCGGGAGCGGAGCTCGCCTCCATCGCGGCCAGCCGCCGGGAGAGCGCGCCCAGCTGCCTCCCGGTGAAGCCCGACCCGACCGCGCCGGCATATACCGGCGTGCCGCACGCGTCGAACTGCGCGAGGTGAAGCGAGCCGAAGCCCCCGCGCGAGCCGGAAGGGTCGCTCCAGCCGACGACGGCGAAGTCATCGGTTCGCATGGCCCGCACCTTGATCCAATCCCGCGAGCGCTGTCCGGCGCGGTAGGGCGCGTCGGCCTTCTTTCCGACGATCCCCTCCAGATCGAGCGCCGTGACCTGCTCGTAGACCTCCTCGCCGCGTTCCTCCACGTGGTCGCTGAAGCGGATGGGTCCGCAGCGCGGCAGCACGTCGCGAAGCACGGCCTTGCGCTCCAGGAGCGGGAGCTCGCGCGCGTCGAGCCCCTCGCAGGCGAGGAGGTCGAACGCATAGAACGTGGCCGGGCGCTCGGCGGCCGCGCGCTGGACGTCGCTCCAGCGCGTCAGCCGCCCGCGCTTCTGCAGCTCCTGGAAGCTCGGGATGCCGCGCGCGTCGTGGACGACGACTTCCCCGTCCACGACCAGTCCCTCGTACGGCAACCCCCGGATGGCGCGCGCGATCTCGGGGAAGGTCGCGGTCAGGTCGTTGCCGTTCCTCGAGACGAGCCGGGCCTCGCCCTTCTCGCGCGCGGCGAGAAGCCGGTAGCCGTCCAGCTTGATCTCGAACACCCACCCCGCGCGGGAGAACGGCGTGTCCGCCGCGACCGCCAGCATGGGCGAGAGCTTCCCGACATCGACGGGGCGCCGCGCGGCCCCCGCGCCCGCGAGCCGTTTGGCGACCCGCGCCCGCACGGGATTGGGGTCGCGACGCTCCTCGACGGTCAGGCCGGAGTAGATCGAGTCGTGCGGATAGGCGTCGGTTCCGCGGGGGTCGACGTGCTCGTCCCGCTCCTTGATGAGGAGCCACGAGTTCGCGGCCTGCTTCGTCTTCACCAGCGTCCATCGGCCGCGCAGCTTGTAGCCGTGGAGGTCGAACAGGAGCTTCCCCTCGACGAGACCCTCGACGGGGTCCTCCAGCGGCGTCCATGTGCCCTTGTCCCACAGGATCACCGGCCCGGCCCCGTACTGGCCCGCGGGGATCACCCCCTCGAAGTCGCCGTACTCGAGCGGGTGATCCTCGACCTTCATGGCGAGCCGCTTGTCGGCCGGGTCAGGGGAGGGACCTTTGGGAACGGCCCACGATACCAGCGTGCCGCCCATCTCGAGACGCAGGTCCCAGTGGAGATTGCGCGCGGCGTGCTGCTGGACGCAGAGGAGCCGCCCCCCGCTCTCCAACGCCCCGCCCATGGGCTCGGGAGTCTTCCCGGCAGCGCGCTTGGCGCGATACGTCTTCAGCCGATCGGGCATGGAAGCGAACAAACCTATGCAAGACGTCACGTTTGGGCACCTTTGATCAGCTCGCTTACGACGGCCGGGGTGGGCGAGCCCCTTGCGGGGCCGCGACCGCGACCTGTACCCTTCCCGCTCATGGCCGCCCGCCCGATCGCCTCCACCACCATCTCGTTCGGCCTCGTCAGCGTGCCGGTCAAGCTGTACGCGACCGGCCAGGCCGGTGCGAAGGTCTCCTTCAATCTGGTCCACCAGAAGTGCGGCTCGCGGCTCAGGCAACAGTACATCTGCCCGCGCTGCGACGTCGTCGTCGAGAAGGAGGAGATCGTAAAGGGATACGAGTTCTCGAAGGATCAGTACGTCCTGTTCACTCCCGAGGAGCTGGAGGCGATCGAGACGCCCGTGTCCGAGGGGATCGAGATCACGGAGTTCGTGCCCGCCGACGAGGTCGATCCCGTCTTCCTCGAGCGGTCCTACTATCTGGGGCCGGACAAGGCGGGCTCGCGCGCCTACCGCCTGCTGTCTGCCGCGCTCCGCGAGACGGGCAGGGTCGCCATCGGCCGCTACGCCGCCCGCGGCAAGATGTACCTCGTCCTCGTCCGTCCGATGGGAAACGGCGACGCGGGCCTGGTGATGGAGCAGCTTCGCTACGCCGACGAGGTGCGCCGCTTCTCCGAGGTCCCCGTCGAGCCGGGCGACGTCGCCAAGTCGGAGCTCAAGCTCGCCAAGCAGCTCGTCGAAGCGTCTTCGGCTGAAGCCTTCGAGCCCGAGAAGTACCACGATCAGGTCCGCCAGCAGATGCTGGAGATGATCCAGCGCAAGGTCGAGGGCGAGGAGATCACCGCCGCCCCGGCCGCCGGAGCCACCCAGCCGCAGATCATCGACCTCATGGCGGCTCTCAAGGCGAGCCTCTCCGAGAAGGAAGGGCGCAAGCCTGCCGCCCGCGCGTCGAAGAAGAAGGCCGCCGTTGCGAAGGCGGAGAAGAAGCCCGCCCGAAGGAAGTCCGCGCGCGGCTAGTGTCCCGATTCAGGACACTAGGCCGCACGCCGGGCGTCCCTTGACAGCCTATACGACACGCGACGTCGCCGAGCTGGTCGGCCTGCCGGTGGCGAGCGTCCGGTCGTGGGCGCGATCGGGGATCCTGTCGCCCGCGCGCGGGCCGCGCGGCGAGTTCCACTTCTCCTTCCGCGATCTCGTCCTCCTCAAGGCGATCCGCGAGCTCCTCGAGGCCGACATCTCGCCCCGCCAGCTCCGCCGCTCGCTCGACAGCCTGCGCGCGGAACTCCCCAGCGGACGGCCGCTGACCTCGGTCCGCATCATGGCCGACGGGGAGCGGGTCGTGGTGCGGGACGGCAGCGCAATGTGGGAGCCGCGGTCGCGCCAGTTCCGGATCGACTTCGAAGTGTCCGATCTCGCCGAGCAGGTGGCCCCGATCGCCATCCGCGCGGCGGAGGATCGCATCCGGGAAGGCGACCTCGACGCCGACGACTGGTTCGACCTCGGGGTGGATCTCGAGATCGTGGCGCCGGTGGAAGCGGCCAACGCGTACCGCCGCGCGCTGGAGCTGGACCGCGGCCACGTCGAAGCGCATCTGAACCTGGGACGCCTCGTCCACGAGACGGGCGACTTCCTGGCCGCGGCCGAGCACTACCGGCTGGCGCTCAAGGCGGCGCCCGAGAGCGCGATCGCCGCCTTCAACCTGGGCGTGGCGCTCGACGACCTCGGCGAAGAGCCGACCGCCATCGAGCTGTACAGCCGGGCGATCCGGCTCGACCCGAGCCACGCCGAGGCGCACTACAACCTCGCCCGCCTGTACGACCGCGCCGGCCGCTCCGAGCAAGCGCTTCGACACCTTTCCGACTACCGACGGCTGCGGGGCCACTGAAGCCGAGGCCGGGGGAACGCCACGGGCGAACGGGTGGTAGACGAGGCAGACCCGAGAATAGGAGGACCCATGCCTGCCCGTCCCGCCGCGACCGTCGTCTTCGCCTCCGCTCTGTTCCTCCTCGCCGCCTGTCGTGGGACGGTCCCGATCCGGGACCTCCTGGACGATCCCGGCCGGTACGACGGCGAGCGCGTCCGCGTCGAGGGCCGGGTGAGCGGCTTCTCGTTCGGCGCCCTCGGTCGCGGGGCGTTCCAGGTCGACGACGGGACCGGCAAGCTGCCGGTCGTCAGTGAGCGGGGAGCCACGCCGCGAGAGGGCGCGCGAGTGGGCATCGAGGGTATCTTCCGATCGGTGTTCACGTTCGGAGATCGCAGCGGGGCGGTGCTTCTCGAACGAGACCGCTTCGACCCCTGAAGCACATCCAAGAAAGGACGCGTATGTCTCTATCCCGCTGGATACCCCCGCTCGCGCTCCTGCTCTCCTTAGGCTGCGGGGAGTCCCGCACGCTGGAGGGCCGGTGGACCGGGACCGACGAGGGCGGCAACGGCATGACGTTCGTATTCGAGGAAGACGGGCGGGCCGAATGGATCCTCGAGCCCAACATGCCGGGCACCACCATGCCCCCAGAGACGATCCGCATGGCATACGTCACCGACCCGTCCGCGGAGCCCGCTACGATCGACTTCTCGGACTTCGATTTCGAGCCCCTGCAGGGGACCACGACGTACGGCATCTACGAGTTCACCGGGGAGGAATCGTTCCGGATCGACCTCGAGCCGGCGGGTCCGGGTCAGGACGCGAGCGTCCGGCCGGACTCGTTCAGCGCCGAGACCGTGACGTTCACGCGGGCCGGGAGCGGGGAGTGACCCCGAGGCCACCTCGGGTGGTCGCGCTCGAGTGGGGCGTTCTCGAGGTCGAGGACCGACCCGGGCCCTACAAGGACGCCAAGCTATGGCCGGGCGGCTCGCGCGAGTGGGACTGGAACGAGACCGGCACCCGCCACGTACCGGGCGTCCTGCTGGCCGACGTCGAGGAGATCCTCGAACACGGCGCGCGCTCGGTCGTGATCGGGCGCGGCATGCACGGCCGCCTCGAGGTTCCGGCAGAGACGCGGGCAGCGCTCGCCGACCGCGGGGTCGAGCTCCACGCCGCGCCGACGCCCGAGGCCGTCGAGACGTACCACCGGCTGCGGGAAGAGGCGCCGGAGGTCGGCGCGCTGATCCACACGACCTGCTGAAGGGAAGGCGCAGATGGACAAGGCCACGTTCGCCGCGGGGTGCTTCTGGGGGGTCGAGGAGACGTTCCGGCAGCTTCCGGGGGTCGTCGACACAGCGGTCGGGTTCATGGGCGGAACGACCGCCAACCCGTCCTATCGCGAGGTCTGCAGCGGCCGGACCGGTCACGCCGAAGTGGTCCACCTGGAGTACGATCCAGCGCGCATCTCGTATGACGCGCTCCTGGACGCCTTCTGGAACTGCCACGATCCGACGACGTTGAACCGGCAAGGCCCCGACGTCGGCGACCAGTACCGTTCGGCGATCTTCTACCACACTCCGGCGCAGGAGGCCGCCGCGCGCGCTTCCAAGGACCGACTCGAGGTGGCCGGCCGGTTCCGGCGCCCGATCGTCACCGCCATCGAGCCAGCCTCTGCGTTCTGGCGCGCCGAGGAGTACCACCAGCGCTACCTGGAGAAGCGCGGCGCGGCCGCCTGCCGCGTGCCCGGGAGCTGATGGACTTCGGCAACCCTCCGCTGCGCCGTTCGCGCGATCGGCGGATGATCGCGGGCGTGATGGGCGGGCTCGCCGAGCACTTCGGCCTCGACGTCACGCTCCTGCGCGTGATCTACGTCGTGGTCTCGATCCTCTCCGCGGCCTTCCCCGGCGCCATCGTCTACCTGCTCCTCTGGATCCTGATCCCCGTGCGCCGGCCCGGCGACGCGAGCGCCGCCCGGGCGTGAGCATGGACACGGAGCGCCGCGGGCCGATCGACGCCACGCGCGAGGCGTGGACGCGCGGGTGGCCGGGGACGATCCTCTGGGTCGCGGGGCTGGGAATCGCCGCCGGTCTCATGCGGCTCGCGGCCCGGCGGCTTGCCCGGTAACGGCGCGGCCGACCCCGGAGCCTCCGGGAAGCCGCGCGACCCCGAAGCGCTGGACCGGATCCGCGAGCGGGCGCTCCGGCTCCTCGCCCGCCGCGAGCACGGGGTCAAGGAGCTGGGCGACAAGCTCATGCGCCGGGCGGGAACCCACCCCGAAGACGTCCGCGAAGTCGTCCAGGGGCTCGCCGATCGCGAGCTCGTGTCCGACCGCCGCTACGCCGAGGCGTTCGCGCGCGACGCCGTACGGCTCAAGCCCCGCGCGCGGCGGCTCCTCGTCGGCGAGCTCGTGGGACGTGGCGTGCCGGCGCCGCTCGCCGGGCGTTCGGTCGACGCGGTATTCGCCGAAGAGGAGGTCGACGACGCCGCGCTCGCGCGCCGGCTCGCCGAGGCGTACCTGCCGCGGATAGCGGGGCGCACCGACGCGGCCCGCTGGCGCCGGCTCGCCGGGTACCTCCAGCGGCGCGGCTTCGACAACGAGCGGATCTACGAGGTCTGCTCGGCGATCCTCCCCGAGGTCGACGCGGGCGCCGATTGAGTCGAAAACCCGATCGCAGCCGGTTCCGGCCCAGCGAGCGGGAGCTCATCGATCGCCTGACGACGCCGAGCCTGGTGCAGGACTGGCTCCGGTCGCTCCGCTACAACCTCGAGCTGCGCGGCCCCACGGCGCGCACCTTCCGGGGCGTGGTCCGGCGCGGATCGGCGCACTGCCTGGAAGGGGCGATGGCGGCGGCCACGATCCTCGAGCAGCATGGGAATCCGCCGATCGTCCTCGACCTCGCGTCCCAGGACAGGCTCGACCACGTGCTCTTGCTCTACCGGCGCGCAGGCCGCTGGGGATCGGTCGGCAAGTCGCGCGATCCCGCGCTCGACGGCCGGAAGCCCGTGTTCCGCACGATCCGCGATCTCGCTTGGAGCTACGTCGACCCTTACGTGGACGACACGGGTCGGGTGGAGGGATTCGCGGTGTTCGACCTCGACGAATTGACGCGCGCCGATTGGCGGCTGGGCGAGGGCAACGTCTGGTCGGTCGAGCGCGCCATGTTCGCTGCGCACCACGAGCCGCTCAGAGCCTCCGACCAGCGGCACGAGCGGGCGCTCCGCCGCTACCGCGCGTATCGCGCGCGGTTTCCGCACGGGGTCGCCACCGACTACAGCGGCTGGGAGCGCTGGCTGTAGCGGCCGCTGCCTTTCCGCTCCCGATCGGCTCGGGAGGGCGAGGTTGAGACGTCTCCGCGGAGACGTCTCCGTGTGGCCTCGGCCCCCAGTCGTTCTGGCAGTGGGAGAGCCGCTCCGAATCCATGGTTTTCGAAGCGGCCGGCCGTCCATCAGGATTGCCTCGCCGGTAGCGCTGGTGCGCGGGTTCCGGGCCGCCGGTAGCTTTACGGGTTCATGACAGGCCACGAGATCCGCCGCCGATTCCTGGACTACTTCGCGTCGCGCGCGCACGAGCGCGTCGCCTCGTCCCCGCTCGTCCCCGAGGACGACCCCACGCTCCTGTTCGTGAACGCGGGAATGGTCCAGTTCAAGGACGTGTTCACCGGCGCCCGCCGGGTGCCCTACGGGCGGGCGGTCACGGCGCAGAAGTGCCTGCGCGTCTCGGGCAAGCACAACGACTTCGAGAACGTCGGCTACACGCCGCGGCATCACACGTTCTTCGAGATGCTGGGAAATTTCTCGTTCGGGGACTACTTCAAGCGGGACGCGATCGCGTTCGCGTGGGAGTTCCTGACCGTCGAGCTGGGACTTCCCGCCGACCGCCTGTGGGCCACCGTTCATAACGACGACGACGAGGCCGCGGATCTCTGGCCCCAGGTCACGCCGATTCCGGCGGAGCGCGTCCTCAGGCTGGGCGACGAGAGCAACTTCTGGGCGATGGGGGAGACCGGCCCCTGCGGGCCGTGCTCGGAGAT
>JAICQP010000150.1 GCA_025937815.1 Gemmatimonadota bacterium | reverse complement strand
CGCACCGCCTCCTCCAGCGGCATCGCCTTCTCCTCTCGCACGTACTTGCCGAGGACACGCGGGTAGCTGCCGTACGCGCGCGGGTGGGGTGAGCCTTCGGACAGGGGGCCGGTCGATCGCCGCGCGCCGGCGTCCGAGCAGATCGCGCCCAGAGGGTGGGAGAGAGTCCGCCGCGTGTTCTCCTCGCTCATACCGTGGCCCACGATGCCGGAGCGGTTCTCCGACGCGGTCAAGATCTCGATGGTTACGACATACGGGTCCGCGCCCTTCTCCTCGGCGTAGGAGCCGAGGCGGCGGCCGATCGCGTCCTCGGGGCCGTCCGCGCCCACGTCGACGATCTGGATGGCGTCCCACTCGCCCATCATCGCGATCTTCTCCTCGACCGCAGCGCGGAGCCGCGCCTCCTCGGCCGGATCGGCGAGCCGCGCGAGGAACGCCTCGGTTCCTCCGTCCCGCGCCCACGCGGGGAAGAGCGAGGATAGGCCCGTCGAGTACGCGGTGTACGGGTAGCGGTCGAAGCGGACGGGACGCTCCGCCGCCGCGCGCTCGATCGTCGCGAGCAGCCGCTCGGCCTTGGGCCAGTTGCGCTGCCCCTGGGCCTTCAAGTGCGACACCTGCAGCGGTGTGCCCGCGCGCTCCGCGACCTCCAGCGCCTCGGCGAGCGCCTCCTCCACGGTGTCGGCCTCGTTTCGCATGTGGGTCGCGTACGGCAGGCCTGCCGCGGCCGCGGGCCGCGCGAGCGCGGCGAGCTCCTCCGTGGAGGCGAACGCGTTCGGCACGTACTCGAGGCCGCTCGAGACGCCGGCCGCCCCGGCCGCCAGCGCCTCCTCGACCAGCGCGACCATGGCGCGGAGCTCTTCGGCGGTCGGCGGGCGGTCACCCTCGCCGACCACGACTTCGCGCACGGTCCCGCTCCCGACCATCGTGACGAAGTTGGTCAGATGCCCGCGCGCATCGAGCGCGGCGAAGAGCTCCGCCCAGTCGCCCGCGTCCACCTCGACCCCGTACCGCTCGCGGTAGCTCTCCCGCCGGCGGGCGCGCATCTCGTCGGTGACGGGCATGACCGAGCTCCCGTCCTGTCCGACGACCTCCGTCGTCACGCCCTGGCGGATCTTCGAGTCGGCCAGGTTGTCGGCGAAGATGCCGAGGTCCGTGTGCGCATGGATGTCGATGAACCCGGGCGCAACGACCAGGCCGGACACGTCCAGGGTATCGCCCGCGGCCGCGCCCGCGAGCGCCTCGACCGCCACGATCCGCCCGTCGCGGATCCCGACGTCGGCCGAGAACCCCGGCCCGCCGGTCCCGTCGACGACTCTGCCGCCCACGAGCAGGAGATCGAGCGGCGGACGGGCGAACATCGCGAGACCGGACCAGCCGCCCAGCGCCGTCTGGACGGCGACCGCTCCGCCCGCCTGGAGGAACCGGCGCCGCGGAATCGGCCGCGAGTAGGGAAAGCGGCGATGCGGGAGCATGCGACAGGATAGGGAGTCGAACCGGCGTCGCCAAGGCAGCGGGGGGAGGCTGGCGGCGCCCGGGGTGAGACGGCGTATATTGCCGCGCGATGAAATGGCTGACACTCCTCGCGACCGTCTCGCTCTTCGCCTGCGGCGGCGAGATCGACCCCAACGCGCCGCTCCCGACCCATCGCGACGAAGAGCGCGACGTGACGTTCGTCACCGCCGAGGACCTCCACGACTGGATGGAGGCCGGGCACGCGGACGAGGTCGTGTTCATCGACAACCGCAACCTGTTCACGTTCGAGCAGAGGCGGATCGCGGGCGCGCGCCTCATCCCCACCGACGACGTGGAGCTGTCGCTCGGCAGCCTCCCGCTCAACAAGTGGTCGGTGTTCTACTGCACGTGACCCGACGACGGTCTGAGCGTCCGGGCGGCGCAAATCGCGGAAGACAATGGATACGAGATGGTGGTCGTCCTGGAGGGCGGCCTCGGAGCCTGGTCCGAGAAGGGGTACCCGGTAGAGTCGGGGACCTGATCGTCGCGCGATGAAACCCGCGCGGAGCGTCTCGCAGCAGCCTGAAGAACCCCCCTCCCCGGAGCTTCCTTCGTATTGCAAGGCGATGTTCAGCGGTGTGATCGCCGCGGACATCGTCTTCCCGTTTCCCGAGCTTTCCCCACACGAATCGGAAGAACTCGCGGGCTATCTGGACGACCTCGAGCGGTTCCAGGACGCCAAGGTCGACGGAGCCGCATTCGATCGCGACGCGGCGATCCCCGAGGGTGTGCTCGAAGGCCTCGCCGAGCGCGGGGTCTTCGGGCTTTATGTCTCCGAGGAATACGGGGGGATGGGCTTCACCCAGCGGCAGTCGAACCGCGTGGCCGCTCGCATCGCGGCGCGCGACGCCGGTCTCGCGGTCCTCCTCGGGTCCCATTTGTCGATCGGTATCAAGGGGATCTGGATGTACGGGTCAGAGGAGCAGAAGCGGCGCTGGCTACCGGCCTGCGCTCGGGGCCAGAGTCTGGCATCGTTCGCGCTCACCGAGCCGGAGCACGGATCGGACGCGGCCAACATCGAGTCCCGGGCGCTGCGCGCGCCCGACGACTCGGGATGGATCCTCGATGGACACAAGATCTGGATCGGCAACGCGCACCGCGCCGGCGTGCTGACTGTGTTCGCGCAAACGCCGGTCGAGAAGGACGGCCGCACGGTGGACCGCGTGACCGCCTTCGTCCTCGAAGGGCATCAGGAGGGGATCGAGATCGGGCGGATCTGGACCGACCAGAAGCTCGGGGTCCGCTCCTCGACCCAGGCCGAGATCTTCCTGCGCGGCGTGCGCGTGGCGGACGACCAGGTGCTCGACCGTCCGGGACACGGGTTCAAGGTGGCGATGAACGTCCTGAACGGCGGCCGGGTCGGCCTCGCCGCGTGCGCGGTGGGCGGTCTCGAGACGATGCTGCGGGCCGCCGAGAAGTTCGCATGGTCACGGCGCCAGTTCGGACGACCCATCGCGGAGTTCGACCTGATCGCGGCGAAACTCGCGCGCATGCGGATCGACGGCTACGTCACGGAGTCGATGGTGGAGCTGACCGGCGCGCTGATCGACCGCGGCGGCATCGACTACAGCCTCGAGTCTGCGATCTGCAAGGTGTATGGGTCGGAGGCGGCGTGGCGCGCCGCCGACGACGCTCTCCAGATCGCCGGCGGTCGCGGGTACATGCGCGACCGCCCGTTCGAGCGCTACCTGCGGGACGCGCGCATCAACCGGATCTTCGAGGGGACCAACGAGGTGCTGCGGACGTTCATCGCGCTGGCGGGCATCGAGCGGCTGGGCGACTACCTGGAGCACGTAGGCTCGGCGCTGCGCGAGCCGATCAAGGACATCGGGGTGCTGACGGAGTTCGCGTTCCACCGGATCAAGGACGCGGTGGGGAGGCCCAGCGCGGGCGTGAAGGTGGCGGAGCCGCTGGCGGGACCGCTCAGGGCGATCGAGCGCCACGCGGGCGCGCTCCACGAGGCCGCCGAGCGCGCGATCCGGACGCATCGCGAGCGCGTGGTGGAGGAGCAGCTCGCGCTCGCGCGGCTGGCCGACATCGCGATCGACCTCTATGCGCTGACCGCTGTAGTCGGCCGCGTGCAGTCCACGATCGAGCGCGCGGGCGAGGCTGCGGCCGAGCCCGAGATCGACATCGCGCGCCAGTTCAGCCGCGAGGCCGGGGCGCGGATCGAGGCTCGCGTCGCCATGCTCTCCGAGAACCGGGACGAGCGACTGCGGCGGATCGCCCGCCGTCCGGCCGTGGCGCGATGAGCATTCGGCGGCCGGACCCGCGCCATCCGGGCGGGGAAACCCCGCTCGACGAGGACCCGCTCGCCTCGGCGTTCTGGATTCGGGCCTTCCGGCGCGAGGATGCGGCAGCGGTGCGGGAGATCGTGTTCGGCGTGCTCGCGGAGTTCGGCCTTCCGCCCGACCACGCGGGCACCGACGTCGATCTCACGGACGTCGAGCTCCACTACCTGGCCCGCGGCGGCGGGTTCTGGGTGGTCGAGGACGGCCGCGGCCGGGTCGTCGGGACGTGCGGCCTGTGGCTGGATCCCGAGGATCCCGCGCGCAGCGAGCTCCGGAAGATGTACCTGCTCCCGGAATGGCGTGGGCGCGGGCTGGGTGGCCAGCTGCTGGAAATCGCTCTGAAGCACGCACGCAGCGCGGGCCGCGCGCGCGTCGAGCTCGAGACCAATCGCGCGATGACAGCCGCCATCGGCCTCTACGAGAGTCGCGGATTCCGCGAGATCGAGGGCGAGACCTGCGGGCGCTGCGACCGTCTATTCGCGCTCGACCTGAAGTAGCCCGTCGGCCCCCTCGACGCGGCCGTCCGCTATTCCGCCCAGGCCTCCGCCAGTCCCGCGTAGAAGGCGCGCGCTTGGCGCACCTCATCGACATCCACGAATTCGTCGGGCCCGTGGGACCGCGCGCTCGTGCCCGGGCCGCACTTCACGGCGTCGATTTCGCGGAACCACACCCAGTCCGAGCACGTCGGGCTGCCGTACTCGCGCACGCCGGGTCGCGCCCTGCGTGCGGCCGCGACGAGCCGTGACCGCGGCGGGGTCTCGCACGGGACGAGCCGGTCCGATACGACTTCGACCTCGGCGGCCACGCGCTCGCGGATCGCTTGAATCAGCTCCGCGTGGCTCCAGGCGGGCGTGGTGCGCACGTCGAGCGAGGCGCGCGCCATTGGAGGGGTGACGTTCCGGGCAACGCCGGCCTCGAGCATGGTCGGCGTGATCGTCGGGTCGCCGAGGACCGCGTGCGGCCGCCCGGCCCCGACGCCTTCCAGCGCGAGCAGGTCGCGCGCGAGCGTCGCGATCGCGTTTGCCCGGCCGTCGCCTCCCGCGCGACCGGCGTGGATCTGCGTCCCGCGGGCGACCAGGTCGAGCCACAGGACACCCCGCTGCGCGGTGGCCAAGTCGAGATTCGTCGGCTCGCCGACGATGGCGGCCGCGACGTTCCCGAGAGTGGGTACGAGTCTCGGCATGGTGGTGTCGCGCGTCTCCTCGCAAAATCCCAGGACGACGAGCAGGCGCCCTCGCGCCGGCCCGCCCCGGCTCGCGACATCCGCCGCGGCAGCGAGCATGGCCGACACCGAGGCTTTCGCGTCTCCCGATCCCCGTCCGTAGAGCCTACCGTCGTCGATCGCGGGATCGAAGGGATGCCTGGTCCAGCCGTCCCCGGGAGGGACGGTGTCGAGATGGGAGACGAGGGCCAGGGTCGGGCCGTCGGCGCGGCCGGCGACCTCGACGACGACGCCGAGCGCGCTCCGCCGGACGTCCAGCCCCGCTTCGCGCGCCGCCCCCTCCACGTGCCGCGCGACCACTTCCTCCGACCCGCTCGGTGAGGGGATCGACACCAGCTCGCGGAGGAGACGGATCTCGTCGACGGAGGGGTTCGACATCGCCGGCGGCAAGCTCGTCGCGGCGCGGGCGCGAGTCCAGCGCGTGATCGGCCATGACGCGCCGGGCTATATTGGCGCGTGACCGCGAATGACCTACCAGAGGAATCCATGACGGTCTGGAAGATCCGGCTCGCCGCGCTGGCGATGGTCCTCTCCGCGTGCGGGGGGGGCGAGATCGGAGAGGTGGAGCGGCCGGCTCGCGAGCCCGGGGAGCTCGCCCTGCCGCCTTCGGCCAACGCGCCGCGCGTCTCGCGCGACGCGATGGCGCCCGACACGTTCCGCCCGGACTCCGTGAACGAGTTCGAGGTCGTCGATCTCGACAGCTT
>JAICQP010000202.1 GCA_025937815.1 Gemmatimonadota bacterium | reverse complement strand
TTGAGCGCGCCCTGGGTGCCGAAGCGCGTCGAGGCGCTGCCGTCGACGGCCAGGATCACCGTCAGCTCCCGCTCTTCGGAGAACTGCTTGACGTAGGGGATCCCGCGCCGCGCGGTCACGTTCCAGTCGATCGCGCGCACGTCGTCGCCGGGCTGGTACTCGCGCACCTCGGCGAACTCCACGCCGCGTCCCTTGAAGACGCTCTCGTACTCGCCCGAGAAGATGTCGTTGACGAGATGACGGGTCTGGATCTCGAGCAGCCGGACCTTGTGGGCCAGCTCGGCGGCGCTCACGGCACGTCGATTCGCTCCAGGAGCCGCGTGAGCAGCGTGTCCGTATCCACGCTCTCGGCCTCGGCCTCGTACGTGAGCAGCAGCCGGTGACGCAACACGTCGCGCGCTACGCTCTTGACGTCGTCGGGGATCGCGAACGCGCGCCCGCGCAGGAACGCGTGGGCCTTGGCGGCCCGGGTGAGGAAGATGCCGGCGCGAGGCGAGGCGCCGAAGGCGATCAGCGGCTTGAGATCCGCCAGATCGAAGTTCTCGGGGTTCCGCGTGGCCTCCACGAGGTCGAGGATGTACTCGACGATCTTGCCGTCCACGTACACCTCGGCGACGACGCCCCGCGCGCGCAGGATCCGCTCGGGGCTCACCACCGGGCGGACTTCGGGGAGCGCGGCGCCCGACATGCGGGCGATGATCTCCCGCTCCTCCGCGCGCGCCGGGTAGGAGACCTGGAGCTTGAGCATGAAGCGATCGACCTGCGCCTCCGGCAGCGGGTACGTGCCCTCGTGCTCGATCGGGTTCTGGGTCGCGAGCACGAGAAACGGCTCCGCCAGCCGGTGCGTGGTCTCTCCGAGGGTCACCTGCTTCTCCTGCATCGCCTCGAGGAGCGCGGACTGGACCTTGGCCGGAGCGCGGTTGATCTCGTCGGCGAGGAGCAGGTTGGTGAAGACAGGACCCTTGTGGACCGCGAACTCGCCCCGCTGGGGGTGGTAGACCATCGTGCCGACCAGATCGGCGGGAAGGAGATCGGGCGTGAATTGAATCCGCTGGAAGTCGCAGTCGATGGCGGCGGCGAGCGAGCGCACCGCCAGGGTCTTGGCAAGACCCGGGACACCTTCGAGGAGCACGTGGCCGTCCGACAGGAGCCCGATCATCAGGCCCTCGAGGAGCGCCTCCTGCCCGACCATGACGCGGCGCACTTCCGAGAGGAGCTCGCCGACGAACGCGTTCTCCATCGCGACGCGGGCGTTCCGTTCCTCCAGCGTGGCTTGCGTGGCGTAAGCGGGCTCTTCCAGCATGCGCTCCCGTGGTCAGGTTGAATGGACCGCGCGCGCAGGCGCAATCCAGGCTCCAGTACCGGCCGCCGCGGAGGAATGTTCCTCGCCCGGAACCGGCGCGAATCAGGGAAGATACGGGCCTTCGAAGAGGACCCGCCAGCCGCTCGCCGTGCAGCGCGCGGTGATCGTGCCCACGCGATCGGTCCGGTGGACGGTCGCGCCGATCCGCCGGAAGCGACCGAGGGCGTCCGCATGGGGATGCCCGTAGAGGTTTCCCGCGCCGGCGGACACGACCACGATGGTGGGTCGAACCCGCGCGAGAAACGCCGCCGAGCTCGAGTGCCGGCTTCCGTGGTGGCCCGCGTGAAGGAGACCCGCGCGCAGGGAGTCGCCGAGCGCCTCGACGAGGGCGGTCTCGGCGGGAGCGCCCAGGTCTCCGGTGAGCAGCAGCCGGCAGGGACCGTGGCTCATGAGCAACGCGGCCGAGCCTTCGTTGGAGGGTATGCGCGAGGCGTAGGGATCGCTCGGCACCCAGTCCGCGCTGGGGTGGAGGACGTCCACCGCGACGCCGCCCTGCTCGAGCCTGCGCCCCGCACGCAGGGCTTCCGCGCGCGGCGTCCGGCCCGATCCGGTGGCCGACACCAGATCGAGGTACGCCTCGTTCGAGGCCACCGGCCCGCCGCTCCCCCAGCGGCGCACGGGAATGCCCGCGAGCACGCTTCCCGCCCCGCCGATGTGATCGAGGTCGGGGTGGGTGGTGACGAGCCACTCGAGCGATCGAACGCCCTGTCGCCGGAGCCAGGGCAGGACCGTGCGGCGCCCTTCGTCGCCCCCCTCCCACGCGCGGCCGGCGTCCACGAGCCATGTGGCGCCGTCCGGAAACTGGATCGCGATCGCGTCCCCCTGGCCGACGTCGAGCCAGGTCACTTCCCAGACCGGGCCGCGCGGCGGGCGCGAGGCGATCGCGAGCGCGAGCCCGCTCGCCGCGATGAGGACGCCGACTCCCGGCAGCCGCCGCGCGAGGAGCGCGGCGCCTCCGAGGACCGCGACGGATGCCCCCGCCCAGCCCATGGGACCCGGCACCCAGGCGCCCGAGACCCGCGAGACCCTCGACACCAGCAGGATCAGCGCTCCCATCGCGGCTCCCGCCGCGCTCGCAATCGGCCCGGCCAGCGCCTCCGGCATGGCGGCGTCGAGCCCGAGCCCCACCCAGACGAGAGGGAGCGCCACGCCGCAGAGCGGCACGGCGATGGCGTTGACGATGAAGCCCACGGGCGAGAGCCAGCCGAACGCCGCCGACTGCACGACGAGGGTGCCCGCGCTCGACGCCGTCGTCGCGACCACGCCGGCGGCGATCCACCGGAAGCCGGCCCCGCGCTCGGCCGCGCGGAGGATCGCGAGGAGCGGAGCTCGCAGGGCGATCAGCCCGCCGACGGACCCGAAGGAGAGCGCGAACCCGAGATCGAAGGCGTCCGCCGGCCGCCACGCGAGCATGCCGCACGCGGCGGCCCCCCACCACTGCCACGGCGACACCTCGCGCTCTCCCGCGCGGCTGGCGAGAGCGAGACCGGCCATGACCGATGCGCGGACGACGGACGGGGCCGCTCCGACGAGGCCGGTGTAGGCCGCCAGTGCGACCGCAGTCCAGCCCGCCTGCGCCCCCGGGGAGATTCGGCAGAAGGAGAGCCCCGCCGCGAGGAGCGCCGCCAGGAATCCCACGTGAAGGCCGGAGACCGCCAGGAGATGGAGTGTGCCGGTCAGCGCGAACGCATCCGTCAGAGAGGGGTCGATGTCGCGCCGGTCGCCGATGACGAGGGCTACGGCGAGGGGAGCGAGAGCGTTCCCGTACCGCGCGGCGAGCCGGCCCCGGATCCACGTTTCGATCGCCGCGGATGGCCCCCTGGGCGGAGCCCCGCGCGCGAGAACACGGACGTCCTCCAGCGCGCCCACCCGGGCGCCGGGACCGAGGCCCCGCGGCGGGTAGCGGCTCCCCGGCGGGGCGCGGAGCGGCTGCGGGACGATCGTCGCGGCTACCGTCCAGCGCTCGCCCCGGACCGGTGCGGGCTCCCCGCTCCAGGCGAAGCGGACGTCCGCGCCCGCGCAGGGTCGATCGCAACCCGAAAGGCCGCCCCGAAGGCTCCAGCGACCGGGCCGGACCTCGCGGGCCGCCTCGATCGTGACCCCGGCGCTCGACTCGACGGAACCGCCGCGGGCGGCCAGGCCCGCCCATGCCGCCGCGTCTTCGCGCGCGCCATCCACGGCTGCGATCACCCGCAGGCCGGCAATCCCGGCGAAGGCGCTCCATGCGGCGAGCGCCAC
>JAICQP010000019.1 GCA_025937815.1 Gemmatimonadota bacterium | reverse complement strand
TTCACGGTCCTGGACGCGATCTTCGATCCGCTGATCTTCGTGCTCGGAATCGCGTTCGCGGTTTCCGCCGTCGTGCTCCTGGCCACGACGGACACCGGGGTGGCCGATCTCGCCGAAGAGGAGGTCGTTTCATGATCCGCGGAGTCCACACGATGTTCTATACCTCCGAGCCCGAGGCCCTGCGGGCGTTCCTGCGTGACGTGTTCGAGCTCCCGGCTTCGGACGTGGGGGGCGGCTGGCTGATCTTCGATCTTCCCGAGGCGGAGATGGGATGCCATCCGGTGGAGACGGGCGGCGGCGATACGATCGCATCCGGGACCCCGCACATCTCGTTCTACTGCGACGATCTGGAGGCCACCATGTCCCGGCTTCGCGCGCGCGGCGTCGAGTTCGTGGACGAGGTGGCCGACGTGGGGTATGGCCGCCGGACCACGTTCCGCGCCCCCGGGGACTTCACCATCGAGCTGTACCAGCCGAGCTACCAGAAGGGCTGACGCGCCTTCCGGACGTCAGTCGAGGTGTCGCTGCTCTCCGACCGCGTAAGCCTCGCGCATCCAGGCTCGCAGCCGGCCGTCGATCTCCTCGATGTTCGTGATGCGGAAGCGATGCAGATGGTTCCGCGGCGAGAAGGTCTTCACTTCGAGAAACCGCGGGTCTTCTATGCGGCGGGCGAGTACCAGATGGCCGTCCAGGCCGTCGCGGCGGGGCGTCACCTGCGCAAAGGACATGCGGACGTGAAACGCGATGCGGGTCTTCTGGGGAAGCACGGTGACCGGCCCGATCTCCTCGAGCGCGGCCAGAAACGCGTCGAACAGAGCCCGGACTTCCGAAGGCCGGCCCTCGAAGTGGTCTTCGAGTCGATGGCGGCCGCATGCGTGGGGCTGGTTGCGGTTCGCGAACGTGCGACCGCACTTCTCGCAGGTCCAGAGCGGACGGCGCCCGCTCACGAGCCGTTGGCCGGGCGGGCGGGGTGGCGTGGCGACCGCGGAATCCAGCGGGGGGTTGTGCGGCGGTACTCGCGATAGGGCTCGCCGAAGCGCCGCGCGAGCGAGGGCTCCTCGTAGAGGACGGCGACGAGGTGGGCGGCCGCGAGCATGGCGAACGCGACGAGGAGCGCCGCGAACGACACGGCGCACAGCGCGTACCCCACCAGGAAGACGAACATGCCGATGTACATCGGGTTCCTGACCCAGCGGTAAGGCCCGCTCGCGACGAACGCGCGCGGCGGATCGAACGGCGCCGGCGTGCCGCGGCCCCGCACGACGAACGTCGCCACGCAGGCGGCCATGATTACCAGCCCCATCGCCATCAGCGCGATTCCGATGGGGGCCACCCAGTCCGGCAGCGGAAAACCGAACGGCACGTCGCGCAGGTGGGCTTCGTAGGCGAACCAGATCCATAGAGTGATGAATGCGCAGGCGTAGACGATCGCGCGGAGTGCGGTCGTCCCGAGCACTTCCCCGTTCCCCGCTTTTCGCCGTCGCGCGCTCATCACTGGAGCCAATTCTAAGGATTTGCACAGGCCCCGCCGCACCGGCCTATCTTCCCGCGCATGTCCTCCGACGCGACCCACCCGGTCTGGGACGTCGTGCGCGCCTTCGAGGAGCGCCGCACGCTGACCGGATCGCTCAGCCATCGCGAGCACGTCATGATCGCCTGGCACTATGCGCGGACGCGCCCCGCCCCGGAGGCTCTCGCCGAGCTCGCGCGCGGCATCCAGGAGCTCGCGGTCGCGCTCGGGAAGGAGGGGCTGTACCACGAGACGTTGACGTGGGCCTGGTTCAGCGTGATCCGGGAGCGAATGGAGCGGATCGGAGTCGATGCCACGTGGGAGGAGTTCGCGGCAGGCGCCGAGGACATCCTCGCCGGACGCGCGCTGGAGCCGTACTACGACCGCGCGGTCCTAGACTCCGCTCTCGCGCGCCGCGTCTTCCTCATGCCAGGCGGGGGATCACCGGGAAGCCGACCTCCAGACTAGGGGACTTCGCCTCCCAGCTCGAGCTCCCATTCCTGCCCCATCTCCCCGGGGTTGAACATCGGCTCGGGCTCTTCGCGGACGAGGCGATACCCCTCCGCCTCGTAGAGCCGGCGGGCGGCGTGGAGCACGCTGCTCGTCCACAGCGTGATCGCGCGGTATCCCGCGGCCCGCGCGAACGCGGTGCACTCGGCGACCAGCCGGGTGCCGACACCGAGCCCGCGCGCCTCCGGCTCGACGAGGAGGAGCCTCAGCTTGGCGACACCCTCGCGCTCCGGGTGGGCGACGAGGAACACCGAGCCTACCGGGCGGCCGTCCAGCTCCGCGATCCAGCACCGCTCCCGAGCCGGGTCGAAATCGCGGACGAAGTCCTCCACGACCTTCTCCACCAGGTCCATGAACCGGTCGTCCCAACCGTGCTCCCGCCGATAGAAGACGCGGTGCCGCTCGACGACCCACGCGTAGTCCTCGGGTTGCGGCGGGCGCAGCCTCCAGGTGCCGGGCCGGGCCGCGCGCGCCTGCCCCTCGCCGGATCGCCTCACGGCACGATGGCAGGCATCTCGAGCGGTGGCAGCGCGGCTTCGATCGCGCTCCGGCTCCGCTCGAGCCAGGGCGGGAGCACCAGTGCCTCGCCGAGCTTCGCGGGATCCTCGTCGCGGGCGAAGCCGGGACCGTCGGTGGCCAGCTCGAACAGGGTTCCACCCGGCTCCTTGAAGTACACTGAGCGGAACCAGAACCGGTCGATGACCGGCGTCGGCTGGAGCCCCGTGGCCTCGACCGCCGCGCGCACGGCGAGCTGCTCCGCGTCGTCTCGAACCCGCCAGGCCACGTGATGCACGGCGCCCGTTCCCCAGCGCCCGAACGGCGCCTCGGGCGCCTCCTGGAGATCCGCGAACGCCCCTGAACCCCCGCCGGCGGACCAGCGCTGCCAGGCTCCCTCGCTCTCGATGCGCCGAAAGCCCAGCACTTCCTCGAGCAGCGCGGCCGACGGCGCGAGGACGCGCTCCTGGATTCGCACCGCGTGGACGCCGCGGATCTGATGCTCGGGAGGCACGGCGCTCGCCTCCCAGGCGGCGAACTCGCGTTCCTCTTCGATCTCGACGAGCGCAAGCGCGAGACCGTGCGGATCGTGGAAGGGGAGGACGCGCTCGCCGAAGCGTTCCTCCTCTTCCATCCGCAGGACGTCGTGCTCCCCGAGCCTCCTCCGCCACCAGTCGAGACTGCCGGCCGGGATGGCCAGCGCGATCTCCCCCACCATGCCAGCGCCCCGACGCGAAGGGGCCATGCGGGTCCACGGGAAGAACGTCACGTCGGTGCCGGGCGTGCCGGCCGCGTCCGCGTAGAAGAGGTGGTAAGTGCCTGGGTCGTCCTGGTTGACGCTTCGCTTGACGAGCCGCATCCCCAGGACTCCCGCGTAGAACGTCAGGTTCTCCTGCGGATGCCCGGCGATCGCCGTGACGTGGTGGATGCCATGGACCGAAGCTTCGCTGCTCATCGCCTCTCCTCCTTCATCCACCATGATAGCTCGCCGCCGTGCTGGCCCCAACCCGCGCCGCTATCATCCGGCGGCATGAAACGGGCTCCAGTGCTCACGGGCGATGCGGCCCGGTTGCTCGACATCGTATCGGGAAGCTGGAAGACCCAGGCTGTGTACGCGGCCGCCCGCCTGGGCATCGCCGACCTCCTCGGCGATGCCCCGCGATCGTCCGCCGAGCTCGCGGCTGCTCGTCGAGCCAGGAAGCTCGTACCGCGGCGCGGTCATCGTGAAGAGCGACCGCAATGCGGGCGGGTGGCGTGAGCATCGGGTGTCCCCGTGGTGGAGGAAGAAGAGCGAAGCGGCGCTTCCTTGGCGGATGCGTCGCTTCGTTCGACCTGAAGACTATGCTGTGTTCCCACGGGCGCAGCTCGTCCCACGCGGCGTATGGTCGAACCCGAATCTGGTGGTGGAGCGCTTCGCCGCCGAGCGCGAAGGCGAGTGGTATCTGTGCCGGCACTGGCTCTTCCTCGGATCGAGAGAAGTCACCCGGAGAACATCCTCGCCTCATCCGGTGGTCAAGTTCCGGGGCGTGATGGAACCCACCTCCGAGACCATCCCCAGGGAGCTTCGCGCAATCCGGGAGGAGATGGGATTCGACTACGGTAAGTTCGACTACGGGATCGTGGATGGAGAGGTCGTGCTGTACGACGTCAATCGTACGCCGGGCGCGGCGCCGGATGCGGGCCTGCATGCCGACACGGTGGAAGCTCTCGCTCCCGGGATTCGAGATTTTCTCGGATGATGTCGCGCCAGGACTCCGCGGCCGCACCTCCGACGCTGCGGCAGGCGCTGCCTACGTGGATCAAAGTGGCCAGCCTGTCGTTCGGCGGTCCCGCCGGCCAGATCGCCGTCATGCAGCGGCTGCTGGTCGACGAGCGGCGCTGGATCTCCGAACGGCGCTTTCTCCATGCCCTCAACTACTGCATGCTCCTTCCCGGCCCCGAGGCCACCCAGCTCGCCGCGTACATCGGCTGGCTCATGCATCGCTGGCGAGGGGGCTTGGCGGCCGGCGTGATCTTCGTCCTGCCGGGATTTCTGTCGATCCTCGCCCTCAGCATCGTCTACGCCGGCTGGGGCGACGTTCCGCTCGTCGAGTCCATCTTCTATGGGATCAAGCCGGCCGTCCTCGCGATCGTCGTCCACGCGCTGGTGCGGATCGCCAGGCGGGCGCTGGCCAGCGGCTACCTGCTCGCCATCGCCGCGGCGGCGTTCGTCGCGATCTATGCGTTCGGCGCGCCGTTCCCGGCCATCATCGTCGCCTCCGCTTTCGCCGGTTGGATCGGCGGGCGGCTGGGTGCCGAGGCCCTGATCTCCCCCTCTCTCCCGGGCGTCGCCGACCCCCCCGAGCCGGAGCCGGTCCCCCCTCCACCTCTGTACCGGACCGCCGCCACGGCGGCGCTCTGGCTCGCCCTGTGGGGGGTGCCCGTCGGGCTCCTGGCGCTGACCGCCGGCGACAGCGTCTTCTTCGACGAGGCGGTCTTCTTCTCGAAGACGGCCTCGGTCACCTTCGGCGGCGCCTACGCCGTCCTCGCCTACGTCGCGCAGCGCGCGGTGACCGAATTCGGCTGGCTGGCGCCGGGCGAGATGCTGGACGGCCTGGGAATGGCAGAGACCACGCCGGGTCCGCTCATCCAGGTTGTCCAGTTCGTCGGCTTCATGGGCGCGTACCGCGATCCAGGGACCCTGCACCCGATGGTCGCCGGCGCTCTGGGGTCCGTAGTGACCACCTGGGTTACGTACGTCCCATGCTTTCTGTTCGTCTTCGTGGGGGCGCCGTACGTCGAGCACCTGCGCGGGCGGAAGGAGCTGAACGCCGCGCTCTCGGCGATCACCGCCGCGGTCGTCGGCGTGATCCTCAACCTCGCGCTATGGTTCTCGGTGCGGACGCTGTTCAGCGCGACCGAGCGGCCCGCGTGGCCCGCTCTCGACCTCGAGCTCCCTGTCTGGTCCACCGTGGACCCGGTGGCGGTCGCGATCGCCCTCGGCGCCGGAATCGCCCTGTTCGTTCTGAAGCGGGGAATCCTCGAGGCGATCGCCGTGTCCGCCGCCTTCGGCGCCGCCGTGCGGCTCCTGTAGCGAGCGCTGCCAGAGCTGCACGTCCCACCAGCGGTCGAGCTTGAATCCAGCCTCCCGCAGCAGCCCGACGTCGCGGAATCCCAACGCCCGCAACAGCCGCTCACTGGCGGGGTTGGGCAGCGCCACCACCCCCACGGCGCTCCGGTATCCACCCTGGCGGAGCCCTTCGATCAAGGTCTCCCCGAGCTCGCGCCCTATCCCTCGCCGCCGGGCCCCCTCCGCGACGTAGATCGACATCTCGACCGTCCAGCGGTATGCGGCGCGCTCGCGGAACGGCCCGGCGCGGGCGAAGCCGACGATCCCGCCCTCCGACTCCCGCACGATCCACGGGATCGGTGACAGCTCCATCCTTCTGCGGATCTCGCGTTCGGAGGGGGGATCGATCTCGAACGAAACGTGCGTTCCGGCGACGATCGGGGCGTAGATGGCGTGTATGGCCCGAGCGTCCCGCGGAGCGGCCGGTCGGGTTTCGGTCACTGCGCGCGCCCCTCCGACCCGGTGAGAGTTTGCTAGAGCGCCTGGAGGATTCTCCGGCGTCGCCGTGTGTGACGGCCGTTCTCGAGCGCCTGCCGGCACGGCGGTATGGAGAGTCCGATCAGAATGACGATCAGGAGCAGGATCATAGGCTGGTGATGGCTCGACTGCGCGGATGGACCGCCGACGGCCGTGGCGTAGGCGATGCTGGCGACCCCCGCGATGTTGGCCCCCACCGCGACTTTCCATGCATACCGCTTGCGTAGGACGGCCGACGCGAAGGCTACGAGCAAAAGAGTCCCGCTCACGGCCTCGAGAAAGGCGAAACGAAGCGACTCGATTTCGACGTAGGGGAGCGGAAGCGGGGTGCCGAGATGCAGCACCGCCCCCGCGAAGAAAGCGGCGGCCTCGAAGAGGAGCGCCAGCATGATGATAGTCCGGAGGATCTTCTGCACCGACCCACCCTTGAGGTAATCTATCATGATCTACGAATTCCCTGCTTCGCGCCGTACGATTGCTTACTATGCCCGGACACCCCCGGGACTATAGTCCAGGGGTCGGGCACGTGGATCTCGTAGTTTGCAGTGTCGACCCGCAGCTCGAGGAACAGCTTGCAACGCGCTGCCATATTGCACGCCTGGGGCCGCATCCTGCGGGGCTATTCCCCCACCATGTCCATCGAGATCACGACCCGCTGCCCACTCTCGTGCCCGGGATGCTATGCCTATCAACCCGGCCACCTCGATGGTGTTCCACTCACGAGCCTCGCGGATAAGACGGGATCAGACCTGGTAGAGGGGATTCTCGACCTCGTTGACCGCGAGCGTCCGCTACTGGTGCACCTCGTCGGCGGCGAACCGCTCGTCCGCTATCGGGAGCTCGGGGAGCTGCTTCCGCGGCTCGACCGGCGCGGGGTGAGGGTCGAAGTGGTCACCAGCGCCGTCCGCCGCATCCCTCCCGAGTGGGCGAGCATCGAGGGCCTCACGATGGTGGTCTCGATCGACGGGCTCCAGGCCGAGCACGACGCCCGACGCAAGCCCGCTACATACGAGCGGATACTGAAGCACATCGAGGGTCATCGGATCATCGTACACTGCACCGTCACGAGCCAGATGACGGCCCGGCGGGGGTACCTGGAGGAGTTCGTCCGCACGTGGAGCGAACGCCCCGAGGTCCGCTCGATCCGCGTCAGCTTCTTCACCCCCCAGGTCGGCGAGACGAGCCCGGAGATCCTCACGCCCCCTGCGCGGCGCCGCGCGGTGGAGGATCTGGACCGGATCCGGACGAAATTTCCGAAGCTGCTGGCGAATCGGGGGATGCTGGACGCCTACCTGCAGCCGCCCCGGAGCCCGCGCGAGTGCGTGTTCGCGCGGGTGACCCGCTGCTACTCCGCTGATCTCCAGACGCGGGTGACTCCGTGTCAGTTCGGCGGCAAGCCCGACTGCGCCAACTGCGGCTGCGTCGCCTCGATCGGTCTCCACGCCATCGGCCGCCACCGGCTCCCGGCGGGAGTCCGCGTCGGCCGCGTATTCGACGCCTCGCTGCGCGCGGGTAGCGCCATCCGATCGGTACGAACCGCTGTTCGCGGTTAGCGAGTCCGCGAGATGTAGCGCTGGGTGATCGTGAAGCAGCTAGGGCTGCCTGCCGGTCTCCCAGAGCCATCCGAAGATCCTCAGATGCGACATGACGATCAGGGGGACGAAGAAGGTCGGAAGGAGCGACAGTGGTAGGCGGGTCAGGGGAGCGAGCTGACCTGCCTCGGCGAAGAAGAGCCCTGCCGCGGTCGTGACGACGAACAGGATGTCGAGGAGCCCCAGCGCGTTCCAGGCGTAGAGGGCCGCCCGCCGGCCGTGCGTATTGGCGGGGAACGCTCCGAGCAGGAGGCCCGCAGCCGCAGCGGCGGCTGCGATGTCGCCCCAGCCGCCCGGCACGGCGAACGCGAACGGCAGCTCGCCGCGGCGGTAGAGCACGATGAACCAGGCGCCCACGAAGCGGACGAGGTGCAGCGCCACCAGCGCGCGGGGCGGCACGGCGCGTACCCAGGCCCGGACGCTCGCCGAAGCCCGCCACGCGAGAAGCCCGGCAGCCGTCAGCCCCGCGACGATGACCGGGGGCGGGACCGGCGAGCGTGCCAGGGCGCCGGTAGCTCCAGCCACGAGCGCGAGCGCTCCCCAGATCAGAAGAATCGCATGCACGGCCCTACATGGTCCGCGTCTCTACGTCGATCGCACAGGTTCTCACGCGCGTCGGTTCGGACGAGTCGCTCCGATACCAGCGGCGGCGGATCCGCAGCGCCACCGCGACCAGCGAGATCAGAACCGGCACCTCGACCAACGGGCCAATGACCGCGGCGAATGCCGCTCCGTGGTCGATCCCGAACGTCGCCACCGCTACCGCGATCGCGAGCTCGAAGTTATTGGATGCCGCAGTGAAGGAAAGCGTGGTCGATTTCCGGTAGTCGGCACCGGCCTTCCACGATAGCCAGAAAGCCGCGAAGAACATCACCACGAAGTAGATCAGGAGCGGAACCGCGATCCGCACCACATCGAAAGGTCGATCGAGGATCGCCTCGCCCTGAAGCGAGAACATGACGACGATCGTGAACAGGAGGGCGACCAAGGTGATCGGTGAGATCCGCGGGACGAACGTCGACTCGTACCACGTGCGCCCTCTGATCTTGATGCCCGCCCATCGCGTTGTCATTCCGGCCAGGAACGGAATCCCCAGGTAGATGAATACAGACCTCGCGATCTCTGCCGTTGTCACATCGACGCGCGCGCCCTCCAGTCCGATGGCCTCGGGGAGCACATCGATGAACAGCCACGCGTATGCCGCGAAGAACAGCACCTGGAACACGGAGTTGAAGGCCACCAGCCCCGCCGCATACTCCGCGTCCCCCTCGGCCAGGTCGTTCCAGACGATGACCATCGCGATGCAGCGTGCGAGGCCGATGAGGATGATCCCCACCATGTATTCCGGGCGATCGGCCAGGAACGCGATCGCGAGCAGGAACATGAGCGCCGGGCCCACGACCCAGTTGAGCCCCAGAGATAGACCCAGAACCTTCACGTCTCGGAATACCCGCGGCAGGGCCTCGTACCGCACCTTGGCGAGCGGCGGATACATCATCAGGATCAGTCCGGCGGCAATCGGGATCGAAGTCGTCCCGATCGACAGCGAGTCGAGCAGGTCGCGGATATTCGGGGCCAGGCGTCCCACCACGATTCCGGCCGCCATCGCCAGGAAGATCCACAAGGTCAGATACCGGTCGAGAACAGCGAGACGCCTGCTCACGTAGCTTCCTCCAGCATGGTTTTTCCTCGTCGCAGATCCTCCGCGAATTCGTGGGGGAGCTCGCTCGCGAGGATGCCCGCGGCCGCGCGCTCGACGTCGTACTCCGTGCGCACGTGCCGGACGTCGATTCGACCACCGTCCCACGATGCGATCGCCCACGAGGCGCGCGGGTCACCGTCCTTCGGGCGACCGACGGACCCCGCATTGACCAACACGATCCCGTCGACCTCGCGCTTCCAAGGCACGTGGGTATGACCGAAGACGAGCGCGTCACCCTCGATCGCCCCCAGCTTCGCCGCCATCTTGCGCGCGAAATCGTCCGAGCGGCTCTCGTCCCAGTACAGGGTGTTGAGGGTCGGCGCCCCGTGAAACAGCCGCAGAGTGGGTCCCGAACGGTGCCCGCCGCCGGGACGGAGGTCGATGCGAAATGGCAGCGCCCGGAGCCGCCGCTTCGTCTCCGCATTCGCCTGCGCCAGGGTCCAGCCGTAGCTCTCATGCGCCAACGCCTCCTGAGCCGGGCTCTCGGCGCGGCATCCGCAGTGCTCGGCGTCGGTCGCCACGGTGGAGTCGTAGTTCCCTGCCACCCCCGGGATCCCCGCCTCGGCCAACCGCGCGACGACTTCGTTGGGCCAGGGCGCGTATCCCACCAGGTCGCCCAGATGGTACGTCGCGTCCACGCTACGGCCCTGGATATCAGCGAGCACCGCCTCGAGTGCCGGCAGATTGGCGTGTACGTCAGCGATCAGAGCGCAACGCCACGGACTCAGCATCGCGCCGCCCTCACTCGCGGGGTCGATTCCACGGCCAGCGTTTCGATCGCGCTCTTGGCTTCCTCGAGCGCTTCCGATCGAAGCGAATAGTGGATCCATCGGCCCTCGCGCCGATCGACGACCAGGCCTGCGTCCCTCAACGTCCTCAGGTGGAACGAGAGGAGCGATTGGGATAGGTGGAGGGCCTCGGTCAGCTCGCAGACGCAGAGCTCGCCGCCGGCGAGGAGCGCGAGGATTCGCAACCGCTTCTCGTCGGAGAGTGCGTGGAAGAGCGCCGCGGAGCGACGGGCCGGAATCGAGTCGGTGGCCTGCACCCCTCCAGTATATATCAACAAAACTTGATGGACCAGCCGCTTTTTTTACCGCTTCCTTTCCTGACGGGTTTCTCGCACAATCACGGTTTCATCGAAGGTCGACCCGCGAGTCGATTCAGGCTTGTACGAACCCGCCAGGTGCCGATGGAGTACGTTCCCCGATGCGCGTCCTCATAACGACCTTCGGCACGCTGGGCGACCTCGATCCCTACCTCGCGCTGGGACGCGGGCTCGCCGAGCGCGGTCACGACACCGTCATCGCCACCCACGAGTACTATCGCGAAATGGTGGAGGCCGCGGGCATCGGCTTCCACCCGGTCCGGCCCGACGCCCACCCCGAGGACCGCGAGGTGTTCGCGCGCGCCATGAACCCTCGCTTCGGCTCGCGGTACGTCGTGCGGGAGCTCGTGATTCCGCACCTGCGCGACTCGTGGGAGGACACCGCCGAGGCGGCGCGCGAGGCGGATCTCGTCGTCACCCACCCCCTGACGCTGGCAGGCCGGCTCGTGGCCGAAGAGGCGGGGCTTCCCTGGGTCTCGACCGTCCTGGCGCCGCTGTCCTTCTTCTCCCGATACGACTTTCCGGTGGTCTCGCCGTTCCCCAATGCCTGGCGCCTCTACGGGGTTCCCGGGGTTCCCAGCCTTCTGAACCGCATCTTCCGGGCGATGACCCGCTCGTGGACCGCTCCGGTCCGCGAGGTCCGCTCCGAGCGCGGATTGCCGCCGGGCGGCGACCCTCTCTACGAGGGTCAGCATTCTGCGCTCCTCACTCTGGCGCTCTTCTCCCGCGTCCTCGCCGCGCCGCAGCCCGACTGGCCGCCGAGCACGCGACTCACGGGCTTCCTGTTCCGCGACTCCGCCGGGGGGGAGGCGCTCGACACGGAGCTCGAGGCGTTTCTCGCGTCGGGGACGCCGCCGGTCGTCTTCACGCTGGGCACGTCCGCGGTCGCCGTCGCCGGTTCGTTCTATGAAGAGAGCCTGGCGGCCGCGCGCCGACTCGGGATGCGCGCGGTGCTGATGGTGGGGAACGACCCCGCGAACCGCCCCCGGGCCTCGCTCGGCGCCGACGCTATCGCCGTCGAGCGCGCCCCACACGCGGCCCTTTTTCCGTTCGCCGCCGCAATCGTCCATCACGGTGGGATCGGAACGCTGGGCCAGGCTCTCCGCGCCGGCAAGCCGATGCTCGTCGTGCCCTGGTCACACGATCAGCCCGACAACGCCCATCGGGCGCAACGCCTCGGAGTCGCCGCAATCCTCTCCCCTCGGCGCTATCGAGCCGACCGAGCGGCGCGCGCGATCGAGACGCTGCTGCACGATCCGGCGTTCGCCGCGCGCGCTGCCGAGATCGGCGCCATCGTCCGGGCGGAAGACGGCGTTGACGCCGCATGCGAGGCCATCGAAGCCGCCGCGCTCGCCCATCGCGCTCCCGCGCCCGGCCACTAAGTTTCGGCGCCGTGTACGTCGCCGTCGAGACATCCGCCGAGCTCAAGGCCCACTGGTCCACGCACGGGTCTCTCCGACACGTCGTGGCCAAGGGGCTGGACCTGCGCGATGAAACGGCGTTCCTGCTTTCGGTCGACGCGAATTGCGCCGTCTTCCTCGGCTGCCGGATGGAAGGCGAGGCCTTCTATCACGTCGTCGATACCGGGGGAGTGGTGTTCCCTCGACTCATCGAGTTGCTGGGACTTCCCTTCGTCGCGTACCGCGACAGCCTGTACTCACTTCCCGAGCTGATGGAGGGACTCGACGTCGAGAAGCCGGGCAGCCTCTTCGAGGACACTGTCGACGGGCGGATCTTCCGCTGGTTCCGCAAGCGGCGCGCTGAGGCTCAGCCCGGCGTCCTGGAGGCGCTGGCCGAACGGCTCCACGACCACGCGATCGATGACGCCGCCCGGGAGTTCCTGGCTTCGGGCCCCCCCGACATCGTCGGGATCATGGGTGGGCACGCGGTCCATCGCGCGAGTGCAGTCTACGCGGAGGTCGCACGCCTCGGTCGCGCGCTCGCGCGGAAGGGCTGGCGCGTCGTCACCGGAGGCGGACCGGGAGCCATGGAGGCGGCCAATCTGGGCGCCTGGCTCTCCCCGCTCGCCGATGACGCACTCGACCGCGCGCTCGAGATCCTCGCGCCCTCACCCGCGTTCGACGGCGATCACGAGCGGTACATGGCCTACGGCTACCGGGTGCTGGAGAAGCTGTCGCTCGATCCGCGCTCGCCGGCCGATGGCCGCGGCGGCGAGAGCCTCGCGATTCCAACGTGGTACTACGGCCACGAGCCCGCCAACCAGTTCGCCACCCACATCGCGAAGTACTTCGCGAACTCGCTGCGCGAAGGCGGCCTGGTCACGGTCGCCACGCGGGGACTCGTGTTCGCGCCGGGCCATGCCGGGACCGTCCAGGAGATCTTCATGGACGCGACCCAGAACTATTACGGCACCGAAGGGCTGATCAGCCCCATGGTGCTCTTCGACTCCGCGTACTGGCGCGAGACGCTTCCCGCCGAGAACCTGCTCGCGAAGCTGGCGGGCGACAGCCGGATGGCGTCGATGATCGTCCTGCTGGACGACGTGGACGAGGTCGTGTCCTACCTGGAGTCGAACCCCGCGATCAGAGTCCCCGTGCAGTGAGGAGCCGGGGCGAACCCCCCGGTTGATCCGCCTCTCCCGCCGCGCGATTTCACAGCTCCAGCCGCATCAGAAGCTCTCCGTCGGGATCCTTCTCACCCGTGTGGACGAAGCCCAGCCGCTGATAGAACGGTCCCGGGTTGCCCTCGCCTGGGACGTGGCTCAGCGTCAGCGCCGAGGTCCCGAGGCGAGCCCGCACGTGCTCGAGCACGAGCTCGATCGCGCGGCGCCCGAAGCCGTGTTTCTGATAGCGCTGATCGATCATGAACCGCCAGAGGAAGACATCCGGGGCGCCTGTCTGGTCCTCCAGCATCAGGAACCCGACGGGGGCTTCACCGGCATAGATCGCCCGGAACCACGCGACCTCGGGATAGAAGTGCGCCTGCGCGATCGATATCGCGTTCGACGCGACGAATCGCTTCTGCTCCGGAGCGACCTCCAGCAGGAGCACCTCGCGCAGGTTCTCCCGCGTCACCTCGCGCAGCGTGACGGGCGCATCCGCGCTGGGTGCATCCGCCACCTAGCTCCCCGCCGACAGTTCCCGCACGACCCAGTCGCCGGCTCGCTCGCCGGGCGCGATCTCCCAGCCCTCGGCGAGGTCGAGACGCCAGCCTTCGCCCGAGGTCGGAGGCTCCGGACCTCCCGCCGGCGCCGGCACGGCCACGCCGGTGAACCAGCCCTGGGCATTGCGGAGGAACAATGCGCCGCCGGAATCGACCTCGAGGATCCCCCAGACGTCGGTCACTCGTGCCGAACCGTAGACGGTTCCTGAACCCTCGAGGTTGACCGCGTCGTTGGGATCGAACGAGAACGAGAACTCCGCTCCCGGCGTCACGCGGAGGACGGGCCCCTCCACCAGGCGCGCGCGAAGGGTGGCCTCGCGCGCGAGCCGCTCCTTCTCGTGGGCCGTCTCGATGGCTACGACCCGCTCGCCGTTGTACCGGGCGATGCGACCCTCGGCGGCGACACGCGAGACTTCGGTGTCGTAGGCTGCCGCGAGCAGCTCGCCGAGCGTGGCGCCCCCGACCAGTGCGTCGCGCCACGGCCGACCGGACTCGTCGAGCAGCACGCCGTAGGCCGGGCCCGTCGCATAGGCGAAGCTGCGCGAGAAGCTGTCGCTCGCCTCGCGCCGCTCGAGGTCGACAGCCGCCCGGTCGGCCAGCACCTCGCTCGGCAGCCCGCTCAGGACGAGCCCCGTGTATTCGGCCATCCCCTCGTTCCGCTCGAGCGCGTCCTCCTCCGCCGCGGCCTCCGGGAACAGCGAGCGCCGGCGCGCGCGGAAGTCGAGAGCGTCGCGGATCGAGGCCGCGCGGCCGCTGCCGCCGGAAGCCAGTGCCTCTGCGAGCGCGCGCATCTCTAGCCGCATCCATGTCCGGCCGTCGCGCGTATCCAGGTGGCCGTTCGGCGGGTTCTCGGCGGCGAGCCCCACGTCCTCCTGGACCCGGTGGAACGACTCGTGGAGGAGGAGCCGGTTCCGGGCGTGCGGAATCGACGGCGGCGGCCACAGGACCATCGTCCATCGCAGGCCCGCCCAATCGACCGCCGCGTTGGCGGGATTGATCTCCTCGGAGAGCGTCCCGACCCAGACCCCGTCCTCCTGCCGAAGCACATTCTCGGGATCGGGCCGGTTGGCGACCACCGAGCGCGAGCCGGGATCGACCAGGAACAGCGGGCCGTAGAGCTCGGTGCCCCAGAGCGCCCCGCCGTCCAGATCGCTCGCGTTCTTGGCCGCGTCGAAGGCCCGCCGGGCCTCGGCGCGGTCTATCGCCGCTTCCTGCGCGTAGGCGGGGGCGCCGAGTAGCAGCAGGACGAGCAGGCCCGCGAGCGCGCGTCCTCCGTTCATCGGGGCTCGTACGCCTTCCCGGGAGTGCCGCCGATCGCCAGCAGGGTGACACCGGAATCCCCGCCGATCCACTTCCGCTTCTCGCCCGGACCCACCCGCACGAGCTCTCCGGATCGGACCACCCGCTCGCCCTCATCGGTCCGCAGAATCGCCGAGCCACGCGCGACGAAGAAGACCTCTTCCTGCCCGTCCTCCGCGTGATCGTGCTCCGGATACGTGGACGTCCCGGGCGCCATCTCGATCGCGTTCATTCCCCACGCCGATATGCCCAGCGCCCGACCGACCGCTCGGAACTTGATGCCATCCCTAGCCCCCGGGCCCGAGTATGGCTCGACCTCGTCGATCCCTTTGACCTGTACGTCGCTCATACGACCTCCTGCATCGTCATGGATACGGGGCGGGAAAAGGCGCGGCACGCGAGGCGGAATATAGGGTGATGCAGATCGGGGAGGCTGCGCGAACGCATGCCTCCCCGACCGTAGAACAGGATTGTGCGGTGACTCGCTAGCCGCCGACCGTGACGTCGAATCCTGCGCGATCCACCTCGTCCCCGTCCAGCGAGACGACGACCTCGTAGTGTCCGACCGGCCAGCCGGCGGGATTCGATACATGGAACTCGGTCACCGATGCTCCGCTGACCGACTGGGACCCCTCGTCGACGACCTGGCCGTCCTCGAACGTCCACCGCGCGGAGAGCGTGCCGCTGCCCGTCCCCGAGGTCTCTACCGACGCGTAGATCGTGTCCGTCGGCGCGAAGTCACCGACCTCTTCCACGACTCTCTTGTCGGCGCCGATCGAGCGGCCCAGCGCCACATCGGTCACGTCCAGCGCCGGACCCGCGTCCTCGACTATATCGGTGTCATCGGCGGTATCGGTGGCTTCTTCCCGCTGGCAAGCCATGGCCCACAGGGACGTGGACAGGACGACGGCCAGCAGCGCGCCGGTCCATCTCGAAGCCGCTCTCACTTGGCTCCTCCTTCGCTACCCGCCTGTGCGGGAATCGTCAGCACCCAACCGGGCTGGATCACGTCGGGATTCTGGATACGATCCTTGTTCGCCTCGTAGATCCTGCGCCAGTCGTTGCCGTTTCCATACATCTGCTCCGAGATCTTCCACAGCGAATCGCCGCTCTTCACCGTATACGACTTGGCCGCTTCCGCTTTCCCGGCCTCCGGCTTGGCGACCGTAGAAGAGCCGCTCTGCACCTTCGAGAAGTCGGCCTTCTTGCCTGCCTTCTTCTCTTCCTTCTTCTTGTCGTCCTTCTTGTCGAACAGTCCCATCAGTCCTCCCGTGTTGGATTCACTCAAGTGTAGGGTCGTGACGCCAACCGGCGTAGAAGAAATCTTACAAGCCCGCGAGCCAGTCGATCACCGCTTCGGGGTAACCCGTTACCGTGCGCGGCCATTCGTCCCCGGGAAGTCGAACCCGGAAGGTGTGGTCGGCGCCCTCGAATATCCGCACGGACGCCGAGTGTCCCGAGGATTCAAGTGCGCTCGTGATCGCTTCCACGCTGGGCTCGACGGGAACGCGCTCGTCGCCCGCCCCGTACACGAGGAGTACCGGCACGTCGACCTGCCGCCACCAGACGAGCGGGTCGTAGTCCGCGATGCGGCGCGAGAAGGCCCAGTACGAGTCGTCCGGCGCGGGCGGCTCGAAGAACCACTCGCGGCCGCGCGCGCGCTCCACGATCGCGTCGAGGGAGTCGCGCGGGGCTCCATGGTACGCCACGTCCACCAGCGCCTCGACGTACGCGCGGGCGAGGGCGAGTTCTTCCCCCGACATGGACGGGATCCCGATGAAGTTTCCGATGCTGTAGACCTCGACGTCGTCCATCGGCAAGCCGCTGGCGGCCGATCCGATCACGAAATCGGCATTCGAGCGCAGGGCAGCGAGCGGGGCGATCGTGCCGCCCTGGCTATGCCCGTGGATCCCCACGCGATCGCCATCGATCTCCGGGCGCGATCGCAGGAGGGCGACCGCCGCCGCAACGTCGCCGGCCTGGTCCTCGAAGCCGGCCGCTTCCCACGAGCCGGTCGATTCCCCGACCCCTCGCTTGTCCCAGATGAGCGCCGCGGTCCCGCCCTCCACGACCCGCCGCGCGAGGTAGCTCGACGCCCAGCGGCCTTCCGGACCGGAGCCGTGCATGAAGACGACCGCCGGATGCGGTCCGGGACCGGGCGGAAGGAGGAGCGTACCCGCCAGCTCCACCTTGCCGTTCCGGAAGCGCACCTCCTCCTGCTGGACCGCGGGGTCGGCGACGTGGGTCCGGCCGAACGCGAACCAGCCGGTCTCCCCTTCCTCCTCGAGCGTGCCCCGGAGCGAGTCGCCCTCGATCGCTCCGGTGAACACCATCGTGGTCCCGTCCCCCACCATCCGCATCACGACCTGCGGCGGCTCGAAGGCGACCTCCGTGAACGGAATCCCCTCGACGCGGAGCCGCTCGGAGTCGAACGACCCGCTCCAGATCCCTCCGCTTTCCTCGAAGCGCATCCTGACCGATAGCGTGTCGGCCGCCTTGCCCCACGCGCCATCCCACGCGCCCGCCAGATCCGGTTGCGCGAGGGCGGGCGACGGAAGCGCGAGCCCGACGCACGCAAGCACGAATCCGAGCGCGACGCGAACGAGACGGTGTCTCATCTAAGGTCCCTCCCGTTCGAAGAGCCGCGACCGCGCCTCCACCGTGACCCGCAAAACGGCTTCCTGGCGGAAGCGGCGGCGGTACTCGTCCGCGATCTCAGCCACGGCCCGGTCGTGCTCCGCTCCGGGCGGATGGAGCACCTCGACGACGAGGACGGGCTCCCGGACCGTGCGCCCTCCCTCGCCCCGCCACTGCCCGTCCGCGTGCCAGATGGTCAATCCCAGCGGGAAGCGAGGCGTGACGACCTCCTCTAGGAACGCCGACCAGTCCGCGTCCGACACCGTCCCGCCACCGGGGATGTCGCGGCCGAGGAACAGCCGATCCGATATCATCACGGCGGCGGCCGGGTCCGCGAGAGGGGCGGCCTGCCGCGCGGCGCACGAAGCGAGGAGCAAAGCCGACGCGAGTGTGGCGAGCGATCGCCGAGTGCCGGTCACGATGCGGAATACTACTCGATCGCGCGAACGATGCCGACATTGGACGGCGTGGCCGGAACGAGCCAACCCGTAGTCGTCGTCGGGGCCGGGGCGGCCGGAACGATGGCCGCCATCTTCGCGGCCGAATCGGGCCGCGACGTCCTCTTGCTGGAAAGCACCAACAACGGAGGCCGCAAGATCGTCATCAGCGGCGGCGGCCGCTGCAACGTTCTGCCCTCTCGCATGCGGCCCTCTCAGTTCGTCACCACCTCCTCCCCCAACACGCTCAAGAAGATCCTGCTGTCGTGGCCCCTGTCCGAGCAGCGGGCTTTCTTCGAGGAAACCCTCGGGATCCCGCTCGCGCTCGAGGAGGAGACGGGCAAACTGTTTCCGGTATCGAACCGCTCCCGCGACGTCCGCGACGCGCTGTACGCGCACGCGCGCGGGCGCGGCGTCGATATCGCATTCGACACGCGGGTCACGGGATTGAAGTCTCCGGTGAGCGACCGCCCCTGGCGGGTCGAACATGCGGGCGGGGAGATCTCCGCGCGCGCCGTCGTCCTCGCTACCGGCGGCCTGTCCGTGCCCGCAAGCGGCAGCGACGGCGGCGGCCTCCGGATCGCGGAGCGGCTGGGGCACACCATCCACCCCACGTATCCGGCGCTGACACCGCTCGTCTGCGACCCTCCCCGGCACGCGGACCTGGCCGGCATTTCGCTCGAGGTCGAGCTCGAGGCTCCTCTTCAGAGGGGACACTTCACCGCGCGGGGCGGCTTCCTGTTCACGCACCGGGGCTATAGCGGACCCGCGGTGCTCGACATCTCCCACCTCGCGGTCCTATCGCTCATGGACGGTGGCGACCCGCAGGAGATCCACGTGCGGTGGACGGACGCCGGCGCGCAGGAGTGGGATCGGCGCTTGCGCGAGGGCGGCACGGGTACGGTCGGTCCGCTCGTGCGCCGCGAGCTCCCCGATCGGCTCGCGGACCGGCTGGTCGCGGAGTCGGGGGTCGACCCCGGCCGTCCGCTCGCCGGATTGACGCGCGAGGAGCGCAACTCCCTGGTCGATGTTCTCGCCCGGTACCTCCTGCCGTGGACCGGCGACGAGGGATACCGCAAGGCCGAGGTCACGGGGGGCGGAGTCGCATTGTCGGAGATCCACCCGCGGACGCTCGAGAGCCGCCTGCGCCCGGGCCTTCACCTCTGCGGCGAGATGCTCGACGCGTTCGGCCCCATCGGCGGCTACAACTTCCTCTGGGGCTGGGCCACCGGCCGGGCCGCCGGGCTCGGCGCGGCCCGCGCGGGATGACGCGCGCCGGCGAACAGGTCCGGGCGTTCCGCGAGCTTCACGCGCGCGGCTGCTTCGTGATCCCGAACCCGTGGGACGTGGGCGGCGCGAAGGTGCTCGCCCAGCTCGGGTTTCCGGCGCTCGCCACGACGAGCTCGGGATTCGCCTGGTCGGTGGGGCGTTCCGACAACCACGTGACGCTCGAAGAGGCGCTCGGCCACTTCCGGTCCGTCGCGAGCGCCGTGCCCGTGCCGGTCAACGGCGACTTCGAAGGCGGGTTCGCCGTCGAGCCGGAATGCGTGGCGGCCAACGTGGCGGCCGCCGTCGCGACCGGCGTGGCGGGACTCTCGATCGAGGACTCGACCGGCGATCCGTCGCGTCCGCTGTTCGACCTCCCCCTCGCCGTCGAGCGCATCCGGGCGGCGCGCGGGGCGATCGACGCGAGCGGTACGGGGGCCCTCCTCACCGGCCGATCCGAAGGGTTCATCGTCGGGCGGCCCGAGCTCGACGAGACGATCCGACGCCTCGCCGCGTATGCCGAGGCCGGTGCCGATTGCCTGTACGCGCCGGGAATCCGCGCCCGGGACGAGATCGCCGCGGTGGTCGCCGCCGTCGCCCCCAAGCCGGTCAACGTGCTGGTGGGCAGCGGCTTCGCCACGGTCGGCGAGCTGGCCCAGCTGGGAGTCCGGCGGATCAGCGTGGGGGGCGCGCTCGCGCGCGCGGCCTGGTCGGGATTCCTGGAGGCCGCCCGGGAGATCCGCGAGCGGGGGACGTTCTCGCTCCTCGGAGCAGCAATCCCCTTCGACGAGATCGACGGGAGATTCTCCGCTGACGGGCGGGAGAGCCTGTCAGAGCGTTGACAGCCCGCGGTGCCGCCGCCGTCCAATGTCCGACGGGCGCGGGCTGTCGATTTTCCGGATCCTCGTTCGTCGCATGGATGAAGTACGGGGCATGGGGCCCCGCGATCCGCTACCCGAAAGGAGACCACCGATGCGGTTCATGATCCTGATCAAGGCCAATAAGGAGTCCGAGGCCGGTATCATGCCGGACGAGGAGTACATCGGCAGGATGATGGAGTTCAACGAGGAGCTGGTGAAAGCCGGCATGTGGGTCGCGGGGGAGGGCCTTCATCCCAGCAGGAAGGGCGCGCGCGTCAAGTTCCCGGTCAAGGGCGAGCCCACCGTGATCGACGGGCCTTTCGCGGAGACGAAGGAGCTCGTGGCCGGCTACTGGATCTGGGAGGTGCCGTCGCTGGAGGATGCGATCGACTGGGTCAAGCGCATCCCGGCGCCGAACGAGGCGAAGGAAGACGGCGTGGTGGAGATCCGCAAGATCATCGAGGCGGAAGACTTCGCCGCCGAGTGGATGCGGGAGAAGGAGCAGCACCTCCAAGAGGAGCTCGCGAAGCGGTCATGAATCGCGTGCTCTGGATCGTCCAGATCCTGCTGGCGGCGCTCTTCCTGTTCACCGGGGTGTCCAAGCTCATGATGCCGGCCGATCAGTTGACGGCGGGGAGCCCCCTCTCGGCGGAGTTTCTCCAGTTCATCTCCGTCTGCGAGATACTCGGGGCGTTCGGCTTGATCCTCCCGGGACTGTTCAGGATCCGGCCGGGCCTCACGCCGCTGGCCGCTCTGGGTCTCCTGGTGATCGTCATCGGCGCCACCGTGGTGACGCTCATGACCATGGCCTGGACCTGGGCGATCCTGCCCGCGGTGACGGCGATCCTCCTCGCGTTCGTAGTCTACGGCCGCTGGCGGCTGGCCCCGCAGAGGACCGCCTTCCGCCGAACGCCGCCCGGGGGGGTCGCATCCCCGCCGGGCACCAGACCCTGAATCGGCAGGAGACACGACCATGCGCTTCATGATCATCGTCAAAGCGACCAGAGACACCGAGGCGGGCGTCCAGCCCGAGGAGAAGCTCTTCTCGGCGATGGCCGATTACCACGAGGAGCTGATGAAGGCCGGCGTCCTGCTGGACGCCTCCGGCCTTCAGCCCAGCTCGAAGGGCTGGCGCATCAAGTACTCGGGCGACGAGCAGACCGTTATCGACGGGCCCTTCGCCGAGGCGAAGGAGCTGATCGCCGGCTACACGCTGATCGAGGTGAAGTCGAGGGAGGAGGCGCTGGAATGGGCCCGGCGCTTCCCGAACCCGATGGGGGAGGACGCGGAGGCCGAGATCGAGATCCGCCAGCTGTACGAGCTCGAGGATTTCGGACCCAGCGAGGCGCTAACGCGCTTCCGTCAGCTGGGTCTCGCGTCGCAGCAGTAACAGTCAGGCGCCGGGCGTCACGCTCACGTCGGCCGTCTCCAGGCGATAGAGCGTGATGTCCCGGCGCAGGACCCACGGGTCATAGAGCAGCAGCCCCACCGGCCTTAGCGCCGCCCCGCCGACGATCGTCAGGCCTTCCGTTATGTCCATGCGTCGAGCCCTCGACTGTGGCCGCACGCGCAGGACGCTTCCATACTTGGCGCCAAACCGCTCACAAAGGAGGCCTCATGGCCGGATATGTGACCAACATCGAGCAAGACACGATCGCCAACGAGGACTTCCGTCGTGTCCTCTTCACGGGACCGAACACCCAACTCGTCCTCATGACGCTTCGGCCAGGAGAGGACATCGGCCTCGAGACCCACGGGGGACTCGATCAGTTCCTCCGGATCGAGGCGGGGCATGGCTACGTCCAGCTCGACGGCAAGCGAACCGACATCGGGGACGGCAGTTCTGTCGTCATCCCGGCCGGAGTCGAGCACAACGTCGTGAACACATCCGATGACGAATCCCTCCGGCTGTATACGCTGTACAGCCCCCCCGAGCACCCCGACGGCACCGTGCACCACACGAAACGGGAGGCTGATGCCAGCCACGGCTGACCCTCGGCCGTGGTCATCCAGCATAGCGATCATATTCCACTTCGTTCATCGGCGGATCGCACCACTCTTCCCGTGAGCGGATCCGACACGCACGGCGCCATCGAGGCGGTCTGGCGGATCGAGTCGGCACGAATCATCGCCGGGATCGCGCGCATGGTCGGCGACCTCGGCGTGGCCGAGGATCTCGCGCAGGATGCCCTCGTCGCCGCGCTCGAGCGCTGGCCCGAGGCGGGAGTGCCCGAGAATCCCGGCGCCTGGCTCATGACGACGGCGAAGAACCGGGCCCTCGATAGCCTGCGCCGTAGAAAGCTCCTCGAGCGGAAGCATGCCGAGCTGGGACAGGAGATCGACGATCGGCAGGACTCGCCCGAGGCGGAGCTCGCGGAAACGATCGACGACCCCGTCGGCGACGACCTCCTCGGACTGATCTTCACCGCCTGCCACCCGGTCCTCTCCACCGAAGCGCGGGTGGCGCTGACCCTGCGCCTGCTCGGCGGCCTCACGACAGCGGAGATCGCGCGCGCCTTCCTCGTTCCGGAGCCTACCATCGCCCAGCGGATCGTGCGCGCCAAGCGGGCGCTCGCTCGGGCGCGCGTGTCGTTCGAGGTGCCCCGCGGTGCTGATCTCGAGGCGCGACTGCCTTCGGTGCTGGAGGTCATCTACCTCATCTTCAACGAAGGGTATTCCGCGACGGCCGGCGAGGACTGGATGCGGCCCGCCCTGTGTGAAGACGCCCTGCGACTGGGCCGGGTCCTGGCGGGGCTCGTGCCGGAGGAGCCCGAGGTCCACGGGCTGGTGGCCCTGATGGAGATCCAGGCGTCCCGCGCCAATGCGCGGGTGGGCCCGGCTGGTGAGCCCATCCTGCTCCTCGACCAGAACCGCGCGCGTTGGGACCGGCTCCTGATCCGGCGCGGCCTCGCGGCCCTCGCGCGCGCCGAGCGGCTGAGCGGCACGCCAGGCCCCTACACGCTCCAGGCGGCGATCGCAGCCTGCCACGCGCGGGCCCGCACCGCCGCCGAGACGGACTGGCAGCGGATCGCGGCGCTGTATTTCGCACTCACGCAGATCGCGCCGTCTCCCGTAGTCGAGCTGAACCGGGCGGTGGCGGTCGGGATGGCGTTCGGCCCCGCGGCCGGACTCGAGCTCGTCGACGCGCTCGCCTCGGAGCCCGTTCTCAGGAGCTACCACCTGCTGCCGGCGGTGCGGGGCGACCTGCTGGAAAAGCTGGGGCGCGTGGCCGAAGCCCGGGCGGAGTTCGAGCGCGCGGCGTCGCTGACCAGAAACGTGCGCGAGCGCGCGCTGCTCATGGAGCGCGCCGTCTCGATGGCCGATGAGGCCGCGTCGGGGTGACTCGCCCAGACAAGGATCACTCGGAAATCCTCCGGCGGCGGCTTCACAACCAGCACCTCAGCCGGCCGACACTCAAGACCCCCGCCGCTGTGGTCGGGTGGTTGTGTGCCGTCCAGGCGCAGGACTATCCGGCCGCCAAATGGGCTCTCGGGTCGAGGATGCGCTCGGCCGTGGACGCGGACGTCGAGCGGGCCTTCAACGAGGGCGCCATCCTCCGGACGCACCTGCTGAGGCCGACCTGGCATTTCGTCCTGCCCGACGACATCCGCTGGCTGCTCGACCTGACCGCGCCGCGGATCAAGACCGGGTTGGCGTATCGTCACAAGCAGCTCGATCTGGACTCGCGCACACTCCATCGCGCCTCTGCGGCGATCGGAAAGTCGCTGCTGGATGGAGTTCCGCGCACCCGCGACGAGTTGCGGGAGGTGCTCGGTCAGGCCGGGATCCGATCCCTCGGAGTCGAGAGGATGACGCATATCATGGCAATGGCGGAGATCGACGGGATCGTCTGCAGCGGCCCGCGGAAAGGAAAGCGCTTCACCTACGCGCTCATGGACGACCGGGCGCCGCGAGGGCCGTCCCTCGAGCGGGACGAAGCGCTCGCAATGCTCGCTGCCCGTTATTTCCGGAGCCGCGGCCCGGCATCGGTCCAGGACTTCGCGAAGTGGGCGGGGCTCACGGTGGCCGACGCCCGGCGGGGTCTCGAGGTCGTGAAAGATGGATTGCGGAGCGTGGAAGCGGACGGCGCCACGCTCTGGTTTCCCGTCAATCGCCCTGCTCGCGCGCGGTCCTCCACCGCGTACCTGCTTTCCATCTACGACGAGCTCATCTCCTCCTACAAGGGGCGCCGCGCGATCGTGGAGCCGGAGCATGCGAAGAAGCTCGTCGGGATGGGAAACGCGCTGACCGCGGTCATCGCGATCGACGGCCGGATCGTCGGCACCTGGAAGCGCAGGCTGAGCGCTAAGGCGGTTACGATCGAGACCCGGCCGTTCGACTCCCTCACGCGGGCCGGTGCACGCGCCGTGGCGGCGGCGGCGCGCAGATACGGCGAGTTCCTGGGCTTACCGGCGACCCTCGACTAGCGAGGCCGCGCAGCCCCGCGCTTCGCGCTCCCGGGGCGGTTCCGCGGGCGACTCTTCGTTCGGGGCGGCGGGAAGCTCGCCCGGAGTCCTTTGCCCATGACCTGGTGGAGCGCCTCCCGGTCGGGGAGACCCTGGAGGCGGTGCCGGCCGAGTTCGCGAAACCGGAGCCCCTCCGGCGCCGGGCGCCCCACCGCCTCGCGGGTCGCTCCCGAGATCAGGATCTGCCCGCCGTGCGCCGCGGCGCATACGCGGGCGGCGGTGTGAACCGCCAGGCCGATGTATCCCGCATCGGTCAGGGTCGGGCGACCGCTGTGGATTCCGATCCGGATCCGGACGTCGAGGCCCTCCGGCCAGTCCCGCTCGCGTAGCGCGCGCTGCATCTTCGCCGCCGCCTTCACGCCGTCCGCGGCGCGCTCGAACACCGCGAAGAATTCGTCGGCGCGGAAGTCGATCTCGCGGCCACGCGCCCGGGAGACGGCGGCGCGCTGGATGTCGCGGACGTCGTTGAGAAGATCACGATAGCGATCGCCGAGGCGGCGCAGGAGCGCGGTCGAGCCCTCGATGTCGCTCATGAGGAGGGTGACGAACCCGGCGGGGAGCGCGGCCGCGCTGGTGGCGGTCGCATCGACCCGGCCGTACCCCCGATCCTTCTCGATGACGAACCGCACCGCGGCGAGCACCGTCTCCGCGAGCCGCGGGTCTTCGAGCACCTTGGGATCGTGGACGAGCGCGGTCAGGGGCCGGCCCTCGCGCTCCAGATACGTGACCGCGCGCGCGTCGCCCTCCGCCGGCAGCGCGACCGGTCTGCCGTTGGCGTCCAGGTAGGCGCCGGAGGATTTCGACCAGTGGAGGACCGCGAGCGTGGGATCGCGGAGGACGCTCCGGAGCCGCTGCTCGAGCTCGCCCGGCGCGCCCCCGCGGCCGAGCTCGATTACGAGCCGGCCGGCGACCGCATGCGTGCGTTCGGACTCGATCTGCCCGGTGATGAAGCCGATCGGGACGATGCCGTATCGCTTCGCGGCCGTGAGCAGCCGCTTTCGCGCCCGCTCACGCGCCGCGTCGTCCTCGAACCGCACCTGGTTGAACCGCGCGAGCGCGTTCCGCACGTGCGACTCGTCGTGGATCGGCAGGCGCCGCTTGCCGCGGGAGTCGATGTAGGCGAACGCGCTGGCGGGGAGCTTGTCCCGCTTGCCGGCGTCGAGCTTGGCCATGAGGCAACGATACCGCGCTCCCAGCGATCCGTCAGTCGTGCCATCCGGCTGCCCCCGTTGTACCGTGCGCGCCGGCCCGCATTCGGAAGGGGGAACGCCGCTGAACGCAGAATGCCGCAAGGTCCAGCGAGTCTATCTGACGCTGGAGCTTCTTCACACGCTGGCCGCGTCCTTCATCTGGGGGATCAACACGCTGTTCCTCCTGGACGCCGGCCTCAGCAACGCCGAGGCATTCGCGGCGAACGCGTTCTTCACGGCCGGGCTGGTGCTGTTCGAGGTGCCGACCGGGGTCGTCGCCGACACGCGCGGCCGGCGGACGTCGTACCTCCTGGGCACGCTCACGCTGGCCGCCTCCACGCTGCTCTATCTGTGGATGTGGCGGATCTCCGCTCCCTTCTGGGCCTGGGCGCTGGCGTCGGGGCTGCTGGGCGTCGGGTTCACGTTCTTCTCGGGAGCGGTGGAGGCGTGGCTCGTCGACGCCCTGGCCTACAGCGGCTTCGACGGCAAGCTGGAGTCGGTGTTCGCGAAGGGGGAGATCGTGCAGGGGATAGCCATGCTCGGCGGGTCGGTCGCCGGCGGTGCGATCGCGCAGGCGACGAACCTCGGGGTCCCGTACGTCCTCCGGGTGATCGTCCTCGCCCTGACCTTCCTATGCGCGCTCGCGTGGATGCGTGACCTCGGGTTTACGCCGAGCCGCGGGAAGCGACCGATCGCGGAAGTGAAACGGGTATTGCGAGGCTCCATCGAGCACGGCCTCGCGAACCCGCCGGTGCGATGGGTCATGCTGGCTGCGCCCTTCGCCGGCGGCGTGATGATCTACGCCTTCTATGCCATGCAGCCCTTTCTTCTCGAGCTCTATGGCGACGAGGAGGCGTATGGAGTCGCGGGACTGGCGGCGGCGATCTTCGCCGGCGCGCAGATCCTGGGAGGCCTCTCCGTTTCCCTGGTGGGACACGTGTTTCGGCGCCGCACCTCCGTGCTCCTGGTGGGGGGCCTGTCGGGCTCGGTCCTCCTCGCGACGATCGGACTCCTGCCGGCGTTCTGGACCGTGCTCACGCTGCTGGTTCTGTGGAGCCTCCTCATCTCGGCGGTTACCCCCGTCCGCCAGGCGTATCTGAACGACCTTGTCCCCTCGGATCAGCGCGCCACCGTCCTGTCCTTCGACTCCATGCTGGCCTCGAGCGGCGGGGTGGTCTTTCAGCCCATGCTCGGCCGGGCCGCCGATGCATGGAGCTACCCGGCCTCCTACGTCCTGGCCGCGACGATCGACGCGCTGGCGCTTCCCTTCCTCTGGCTTGCGCGCCGACAGAAGACCGCCGCCGATTCGATAGCCGCCGAGCGGGCGACCAAACACGCGCCTTCCGGGTGACGGCACGCCTCCATCGCACCTCGGTCCCGATCGGGGAGCTACTCGAATCGTTCGCACGCCGCAATTCCGATTGTGCCGGAGCGGTCCCTTTCCTAAGATGATCCGTGCCCGCGTGCTCCAGTCTCAGATCGCTGTCCTGCCTGCCGGGCCTCCTCCTCCTCATCGCCGGCTTTGCGTGCCGGACTGTCGTCGTACAGGAGGGTGCAATCGTCACGCCGGTTCCTGATCGTCCACTTACAGCCGAGAGCGTCGCCGCCACCCTCCCCGGCTACGACTTCGAAGAGCACCGGATCGCGGCCGAGGACGGAACCTCGCTTTACGCGGTCTTCCTGAGGCGTCCCGACGCGCGGCTCGTCGTCCTGTTCTTCGGTGGAAACCAGTATCGTATCAGCGAGTACGGCATCGAGACCGCTACGGCTCTAGCCCCGCTCGGGGCGTCGCTCATGCTCGTCGATTTCCGCGGCTACGGACGGAGCGAGGGAGCCCCGACCCTCGCACTCCTCCTGTCGGACGCGCTCGTCGCGTATGACTTCCTCACGGCGCTGCCGGGCGTGGAACCGCGGCGTGTCGTCGTGCATGGGCACTCCCTGGGCAGCTTCCTCGCGGGCCACGTCGCCGCCAATCGCCCGACGGGCGGAGTCGTCCTGCAGAGCTCGGTCACGACGGCAGAGGAATGGGTGGGCTCCCTGCCCCCGTGGTGGATGCGGCCCTTCGTCCGCATGCGACCCGCCGAGAGCCTTCGAGGCCGCGGGAACCTGGAGGCGGTGCGCCGTCTGGACGAGCCCCTGCTCGTGATGGTCGGAAGCGAAGACAGGGTGACGCGGCCCGGACTCTCCCGTGAACTCTACGCGGCGGCCGCGGTTCCGCCCGGCCGGAAGCGGCTGGCGATCCTGAACGGTGCCGGGCACAACGACCTGGAGCGGCACCCCGACTTTCGGAAGGTCTATGGATCGTTTCTCGCCTTGGTCGAAGGCCAGGCGTCGGGGAAACCGGAGACGGGTTCCGAGTAGGGAGTTACGGGGTGCGCGGCGACCGAATCGTTCCGATTCTCAACATCGCGGCCAAGCTCCTCCTCGTCGGTCTGCTGATCCACGCGATGACGAATCTGGAGCTCGACCGCTATGCCGGAAAGGCCATGACGGCCCGCGCGGTCCTGTACCCGATCTCGATCGTCATCATCCCCATCGTCTGGTGGCTGCGCGGGCGGCGCCCACCTTACCCTCACCTCGCCGACATGCTGCTGGCTTCGCCCTTCATCATCGACGTGGCCGGCAACGCGCTGGACCTCTACAACTCGATCGTCTGGTTCGACGACGTCGCCCACGCGGTGACGTTCCTGCTCCTCGTGCTCTCGGTGGGATCGCTCATTCTGAGGCTCGACCTCGAGCCCTGGATCACGACCTGCCTCTCGATCGGCTTCGGCGCCGTGGCCCACATCCTCTGGGAGATCATCGAGTTCGCCGCGATGTGGATCGGCTCGCCCGGCCTCCAGCTGACCTACGAGGACACGATCGGGGACCTGGCGCTGTCGCTCTGCGGGACCGCCATCGCCGGCTTCCTCACCGGCTGGCGCGCCGAATCGGCGCGTCGCGGCTGACTCGCGGCTGACCGAAGGCCTCGAGCTCGTCCGGCGTACGCGCGCGTATCGCAGGGCGATGCGGCTCAAGGGGTCGCTGACTCTGGATGTCGATCTGAAGGAGTCCCGTGAGCGTCGGACTCGTAGTTGACACCTCGGTGTGGATCGACTTCTTCGGTGGGAGGACGATCCCCCTTCTCGAGGACGCGCTGGCCATCGGGACCGTAGTCCTTCCTCCGGTCGTCGTGGCC
>JAICQP010000192.1 GCA_025937815.1 Gemmatimonadota bacterium | reverse complement strand
CAACGACCGGATCGCCGTCGTCCACAACGGCATCATCGAGAACGCGGGCGCGCTGCGGGAGCGGCTCGCGGAGCGCGGTCACGTGTTCAAGAGCGAGACCGACACAGAAGTGGTCGCGCACCTGATCGAAGAGGAGTACGACGGCGACCTCGGCGACGCCGTTCGCGCGGCGCTGCGCCACGTCGAGGGCACCTACGGCCTGGTCGTCCTTTCGCAGGACAGCCCCGACGAGCTCGTGGCCGCCCGCATGGGCAGCCCCTTGCTGGTGGGGATCAACGACGGCGAGCTGTTCGTGGCCAGCGACGCGGCCGCGATCGTAGGGCACACCCGCAGGGTCATCTATCTCGACGATGGAGAGATGGTCACGCTGTCGCGCGGCGGCTACCAGATGCGCGACCTCGAGAACACCCACGTGGACAAGACGATCGACGAGATCTCGTGGGATCTGAAGGAGATCGAGAAGGGCGGCTATCCGCACTTCATGCTCAAGGAGATCTACGAGCAGCCGGAGGCGATTCGCAACGCCATGCGCGGGCGCCTGCAGCTGTCGGAGGGAACCGCGGTCCTGGGGGGGCTGAGCCACATCGACGAGGAGAGCTGGCGCGGCTTCGAGCGCATCGTCCTCACCGCCTGCGGCACGTCCTGGCACGCGGCCCTGGTCGGGGAGTACCTGCTCGAGGACGCGACGCGCATCCCGATCGAGGTGGAATACGCGAGCGAGTTCCGCTACCGAAACCCCGTCATCGACGATCACACGCTGATGTTCGCGATCAGCCAGTCCGGAGAGACGGCGGACACGCTGGCCGCGGTGCGCGAGGGGCAGCGGCGCGGCGGGCGCGTCCTGGGAATCGTGAACGTAGTCGGATCGTCGATCGCCCGCGCCACCGACGGCGGCATCTACATCCACGCCGGGCCCGAGATCGGCGTGGCGTCGACCAAGGCGTTCACCTGCCAGATCACCGTGCTGGCGCTCCTGACGTTGTTCCTCGGACGCCGCCGGCACCTGTCCGCCGAGCGGGGTCGGGAGCTCGCGGAGGCCATGTGGCAGCTCCCCGAGCAGCTCCAGCAGGTCCTCGAGCGCGACGATCTCATCCGCGAGATCGCCGAGCAGTACTGCGAAGCCACGAACTTCCTGTACCTCGGCCGCGGGCTCAACTTCCCGGTGGCGCTCGAGGGGGCGCTCAAGCTCAAGGAGATCTCGTACATCCACGCGGAGGGGTACCCCGCCGCGGAGATGAAGCACGGGCCGATCGCGCTGATCGACCAGAACATGCCCGTCGTCGTGGTCGCCACGCGCGACTCGGTGTACTCCAAGGTCCTGTCGAACGTGGAGGAAGTGAAAGCCCGCCGCGGGCGGGTTCTCGCGATCGTGAACGACGGCGACAGCGACGTCGCGCGGCTCGCTGATCACGTGATCGAGGTCCCCGAGACCGACGACATGCTGACCCCGATCCTCAGCGTGGTGCCGCTCCAGCTCCTTGCATACCACATCGCGGTCCTGCGCGGCTGCGACGTCGACAAGCCGCGGAACCTCGCCAAATCGGTCACCGTCGAATAGCGCCGACCGCGGCCCCACCCGTCGAAGGCTGGAACGTCCCCTGTCGCCGCTCCAACCCGTGGGCCTCGTGATGGTGGACTGAGTCGGGGAGAGCGATTTGCGGGTCTGTCTGCAGCGCGTAAGGGAGGCGTGGGTGACGGTCGTGGAAACCGAGGGGCGGTCTCCCGAGCGGCGCGAGACGGGGAGGATCGGTTCGGGTCTCCTCGCGCTCGTCGGATTCGCCGCGGCCGACGATCGTGAAGCCCTGGCCTGGATGGCCGCCAAGATCGCTGACCTGCGCGCCTTCGAGGGGGACGGTACGAGCGGGTTCGACCGCTCCCTTCGAGAGACGGGCGGTGAGCTCCTGGTCGTCAGCCAGTTCACGCTCTACGGTGACGCCCGCAAGGGCAGGCGCCCGGATTTCACCGCGGCCGCCCGGTTCGCGGAGGCGGAGTCCCTGTACCGCGAGTTCTGCGCGCTATGCGAAGCGGAGCTTCCCGGCCGGGTCGAGACAGGCGAGTTCGGCGCGCGCATGGAGGTCGGGCTCGTGAACGAGGGACCGGTGACGCTGTGGCTCGAGCGATGAGCGGAGCCGGTCCGTGACCGGTCCCCCCCTGGTGCTGGCTTCCGGCAGCCCGCGCCGGCGCGAGCTGATGGAGCGGCTCGGGCTCGCGTTCGAGGTCGCGCCGCCGCCGGAGGGTCTCGAGCCGCCGTGGATGGGAACGGTGCCGCCGCTCGAATTCGCCGCCGATCTCGCCGGCCGGAAGGCGAGCGCGGTCTCGGCGAGCCGGCCGGATGCGGTCGTCCTGGGAGCCGACACGATCGTCGTCCTGGACGGCACGGTGCTCGGCAAGCCGAGCGACGAGCGCGACGCGCGCGACATGCTCCTCCGGCTCGCCGGCCGCGAGCACCTCGTCCACACGGCAGTGGCGATCCACGGACCGGGGGGCGAGCGTCGCCCGGTCGCGTCCGGGATCGAGACCACGAGCGTCCGGTTCCGTTCCCTCGAGGCGGACGAGATCGCGGCCTACGTCGCCACCGGCGAGCCTCTCGACAAGGCCGGCGCGTACGGCATCCAAGGGTACGGCGCCGCGCTCGTGGAGTCGGTGCGCGGATGCTTCTTCAACGTCATGGGGCTTCCCGTGACCCGCGTTCTCGCGCTCCTCGATGGTCTCGGCTGGCGCTACGAGTTCCCCGGACGGCTGGCGCCACGCTGAAGCACCGAAGAGCTTGAAGCCTCCGTGGCGATCGACACCATCTCCTGGCAGGGCGACCACGTCCGCATGATCGACCAGACGCGCCTCCCCAACGAGCGCGTGGACATCGAGATCCGCACGGTCCCCCAGATGGTCGAGGCGATCAAGACGCTGCGGATCCGCGGCGCGCCCGCCATCGGGATCGCCGCCGCCATGGGGCTCGTCGCCGCGCTCCGCCCGCACCTGGACGACGAGGACGGGTTCCGCGAGCGGCTCGGGGAGTACGCGGACGAGCTGGCCGCAGCCCGCCCCACGGCGGTCAACCTGTCGTGGGCGGTCGAGCGCATGAAGGAGGTCGCGCGACGGCACCCCGACATGGCGGCGGCGGCTCTCTGGGAGCGCCTGGAGCAGGAGGCGCTCGCGATCTTCGAGGAGGACCGCCGGATGTGCCGCCGGATCGGAGAGGCGGCCCGCGGCGTGATCCGCGACCGGGCCGGGATCCTCACCCACTGCAACGCCGGCGGGCTCGCGACCTCGGGCTACGGAACCGCGCTCGCCTGCGCCTACGTCGCGCACGAGGACGGCAAGCGGGTGCGGGTGTTCGCCGACGAGACGCGCCCGCTCATGCAGGGGAGCCGCCTGACGGCCTGGGAGCTCATGGAGAGCGGCGTCGACGTCACGCTGATCTGCGACGACATGACCGCGGCCACGATGGCCAAAGGCGAGATCGACCTGGTGATCGTGGGCGCCGACCGGATCGCGGCCAACGGCGACACCGCCAACAAGATCGGCACGTACGGGGTGGCGATCCTCGCGCGCGAGCACGGGATTCCCTTCTACGTCGCCGCCCCCCGCACGACCTTCGACTTCTCGCTCCCCGACGGGAGCCGGATCCCGATCGAGGAGCGCGATCCCGCCGAGGTCACCCACGGGTTCGGGGCCGCCACAGCCCCCGCGGGGGTCAAGGTGTACAGCCCCGCCTTCGACGTGACGCCGGCCCGCTACATCACCGGGTTTTTGACCGACGCCGGCCTGCTCGAGCCCCCGTACGCGGAATCGCTGCCGGTGTTGCGCGATCCGGTCGCGTCATGAGTCGCGGCGCAGGGGCCCGGTCCGCTCCGCCGGTGATCGCGATCGGACTCGATTCGTTCGACCCGCCGCGGTTCGAATCGTGGTCGAAAGCCGGCCTGCTGCCCCACCTGGAGGGAATCCGCCGGCGGGGCGCGTATGGTCGCTTGAGCAATCCGAGCTGGTACCGGGCGGAGCAAGGGTGGACCACCCTCCTGACCGGATGCGAGCCGGGCACATCGGGCTACTGGACCGATCTGCGATTCGATCCCCGCGATTACGGGGTCGCGGAGGCCGGCGCGTACAGCTACCGGGAGATCCCTCCGTTCTACGCGCTGGGCGAT